>CAJOEZ010000010.1:0-70786 GCA_905233685.1 uncultured Bacteroidales bacterium
CTTCATACCGATGCTCTGCTTGCGGGCAGGACGGATTTCTGAAGGAATCTGGAAGGTAGCACCACCGATACGACGGCTTCTTACTTCCACTTGAGGGGTGACGTTGGCCAAGGCCTTCTTCCACACCTCAACTGGATTTTCGTTGAGCTTACTTTCAACGATGTCCATTGCTTCGTAGAAAATCTGATAAGCCAAATTCTTCTTACCCTCGAGCATGATGTTGTTCACGAACTTCGTGACCTGCACATCGCCGTACTTCGGGTCGGGAAGGATAATTCTCTTCTTTGGTTTAGCTTTTCTCATGTCTTTAAGTCTTTCTTGTTTTGACTAATCGTTATTTCTTTGCGGCTGTCTGTTTGGGTCGTTTAGCACCGTACTTCGACCTGCGCTGGCGGCGGCCATCCACGCCCGAGGTGTCCAAAGCACCGCGGATGATGTGATAACGAACGCCCGGCAAATCTTTGACACGACCTCCTCTGATCATGACGATAGAGTGTTCCTGCAGGTTATGGCCTTCGCCCGGGATGTATGCGTTGACTTCCTTTTGGTTGGTCAAGCGAACCCTCGCGACCTTACGCATGGCTGAGTTAGGCTTTTTGGGGGTTGTCGTGTAAACACGAACGCACACGCCACGACGCTGCGGACATGAATCCAATGCTGGTGACTTACTCTTGTCGATCAATTTCTGGCGCCCTTTGCGCACTAATTGTTGAATAGTCGGCATTTTAATTTGTTAGGTTAATTAGTTAGTTATTTAATCCGTTGATAAGGAATTATTTACAAACTCACACCAAACTGGCCGAGGGTCGCACTTTTCGAGATGTAGTCAGGGAAACATGGTAAGCCATGGACGGCTTAGAAGTCTATAAACCCACGCTGCGACAAAAATTTTACGCTTGATTTTGGCGTCACACCGTGTAGAAACCTATTACGTTTAACTTATCAGGTTCCTTAACTATATCATTTTCAAGGGCAAGCCCTCTTTCAATTCAGCGGGTGCAAAAGTACAACATTATTATATATTATATCATTGTTATTCAGCAAATTAAATATGTTGAAAAATTACATACGGCATAAAAAAAGCGTCTTTTCCGACTCGTTTTTGTCGAAAAAAACGCCTTGTTGTTGAAAAAAATGTCTCAATATTTTACAAAACGGTCCTCGCCGTTGCTCAAACCGAGCAAAGGGCTGCGCCCGAAAAGGAGAAAAACCTTGTGTTCCCAAATGAGTTCCCAAAGCATTCGGCTCACGCGCACTTGGTCTTCGGGAGCGAGGATCTCGCTGGTGTAGACCGTGTTTTCGAGGTCGGCAAGGGCGCGGTCGCGGATGGCCTGCTGCCGAATCTGGTGACACAGGTTCACAAATGTGGTTCCCGAAATGTTATCATTGCGCTCGATAATGACTTGAACGATGTGTTTCAATGACTCGTTGTCGTAAAGGACATGTACTGGATTTGCGTCAAAATTCATATTTTTTCCTTTTTTTGATGGCGCAAAGGTAGTGTTTTTTTTGAAACCGACAAATTTTTCGCACCTTTATTAATTAATAGTCTCAAAAATCGGGAAGAGTTTCTTACCTTTGCACCCAAAATTTGAGCGAAATGGTTACCGAATTATTGGTTGTTTGGGTCATCGGCGTAGTGGCGTTCTTTGTGCTGTGGGCGGTTTTGCTCAAGGTGATAAAGCGGATTAGCGAGCGGAAACATAGAGACGAAACAACCTCAGAAGAAAGTGACAAAGAAGAAAAAGCCCCCGAAAGCTTTCCTTCCGAGGGCTGATAGACTTTGAAAAGGCCAAAAGGCTTACTCCACTTCCTGCACCAAACGCACTTGGCACAGATAAATGCCTAAATCGTGATTTAAAACAACTTTCCGAAAAGACACTTATTTACCCAATGTGGTAAACTTGATGTAGTTGGTACCCACTTGATCGCCCTTGCCATCGATGATATAGGCCAGAACTTTGTACTCCGTTGCAGGTTCGAGACCCGTAAGTGTGGCCTCAAACTCGCCCGTTCCTGAACCGCATTCGACTCTTGTGCCGTGGGCAGGCTCCTTGTCATCGTACATAAAACCACGTTCAGCAATCACAGCGCCTCCCAAGGCAGCGGCTTTTGCGTGAACCACGGCACTCGATGCCGTAATGTCGGTGACGTTCTTCATCTTGATATCCGTATGCGGATCTTTCTTCGTGCAGCCAGCAGCAAAAACGACCGCCACTGCGAGCATCAGTACTGATGCAAGTCTTCTGAATTTCTTCATAGTGTGATAATTTTAGGTTTTCGATGGCAAAATTAGCAATAATTTAGATAGGGTCTGAAAAAACGAAGTTTTTTTCGTATTTTCGCGCTTTCAATGAAAATCATCAAAACACACGAATTATGAAATACGACGTCATCGTAATCGGCAGCGGCCCAGGAGGCTATGTGGCTGCCATCAGAGCATCACAATTGGGTAAAAAGACCGCTGTGGTTGAGAAAGCCGAAGTGGGCGGCATCTGCCTCAACTGGGGCTGCATCCCCACCAAAGCCCTACTGAAGAGCGCGCAGGTCTATACCTATATTAATCACGCCGAGAATTACGGCATCAAGGTGGAAGGCGAAGTGAAACTCGACATGGAGGCCGTGGTGGCCCGCAGTCGCGGCGTGGCCGACACCATGAGCAAGGGCGTGCAGTACCTGCTCAAGAAGAACAACGTGGAAGTCATCGCTGGTTACGGCAAATTGACTAAAGACAAGCAAGTGGAAGTGACCGATGCCGAAGGCAACAAGACCCTTTACGAGGCCGACCACATCATCCTTGCCACGGGTTCCCGCGTGCGCGAACTGCCTGCCTTGCCCATCGACGGCAAGAAAATCATCGGCTATCGTCAGGCTCTCGTTTTGGACAAACTGCCTGAGAGCATGGTGGTTGTCGGCTCAGGTGCCATCGGCTCTGAGTTTGCTTTCTTCTTCACCTCAATGGGTGTGAAAGTGACACTCGTAGAGTTCCTGCCCAACGTGGTGCCGAACGAGGACGAGGAAGTCTCGAAGCAGGTGGAACGAGCCTTCAAGAAACTGAAGATGACCGTGATGACCGAAGCCTCGGTAACCCATGTCGATACCACCGGCGAGAAGTGCGTGTGCACCATCAGTACCAAAAAGGGTGAGAAGACCGTCGAGGCTGACATCGTGCTGTCAGCAGTCGGCGTTCAGACCAACATCGACAACCTCGGCCTTGAGGAACTGGGCATCAGCACCGAGCGTGGCAAGATCAACGTGGACGAATGGTATCGCACCAACGTGCCGGGCATCTATGCCATCGGCGACATCGTGCATGGTCCCGCTTTGGCCCACAAGGCCGACCACGAAGCCACCATCTGCGTAGAAAAGTTTTGCGGCCTCAATCCCAAGCCTTTGAACTACGCTAACATCCCCGGCTGCACCTACACCACGCCCGAAATCGCCTCCGTCGGTCTAAGCGAGGCCAAGGCCATCGCTGCGGGCTATGAGGTGAAAATCGGCAAGTTCCCCTTCACCGCTTCGGGCAAGGCCACCGCTGCAGGCAATCGCGACGGCTTCATCAAGGTCGTCTTCGACGCCAAGACCGGCGACTGGCTCGGCTGCCACATGGTCGGAGACAATGTCACTGAAATGGTGGCTGCTGCCGTGCTTTGCCGCGAGTTGGGCGCCAAGGGCGAGGACATCATCCATGCCGTGTTCCCCCACCCTACTATGTCGGAAGGCATTATGGAAGCTGCAGCGGCGGCGTTTGGAGAGTGCGTACATTTATAACAACACTAAACAGGGGATACGACCCTATGCCTTTTACCGTCATGGCGGACAAGGATCCGCCATCTCCCGAACGCGAAGACGACGCCCTACCGTTCAGGAGATTGCGGGTCAAGCCCGCAATGACGGTAAAAAAAGGGGTTAACCCCGTAAAAAAAGACAATGGAAATCATCGAAACCAAAATAAAAGACCTGCTTATTATCAAGCCGGACGTGTTTCTAGACGAGCGCGGTTATTTCTTCGAAAGCTACAACCGGCAGCGTTTCCTGGAACATGGGCTTGACATGACCTTCGTGCAGGACAACGAGTCTCAGTCGATGAAAGGTGTTTTGCGCGGACTGCATTTCCAAAGGCCTCCTTTTGCCCAGGGCAAGTTGGTTCGCGTAGTGAAAGGTGCCGTGATGGACGTGGCCGTCGATTTGCGCAAAGGCTCACCTACCTACGGAAAGTGGGAGTCTGTAGTGCTCACCGAAGGCAACAAGTTCATGTATTGGATTCCCGAAGGCTTCGCGCATGGTTTTGCTTGTTTGGAAGACCATTCCGTTTTCACTTACAAATGCACGAATGTCTATAACAAGGCTTCGGAGGGCAGCCTTCGCTGGAACGACCCTGACTTGTGCATCAAGTGGGACATTGAAAACCCGATTCTTTCCGAAAAGGATAAGGTTTCGCCTTTGTTCAAAGACTTTATTACCCCCTTTTGAAAACAACAAACAGACATAGAACAACCATGAGAACAAGAAACTTAATACTGGCTTGCGGCATGGCTACTATATTAATAGGTGCAACTGCAGCGGTTACTTTTTCAATTGCGCAGTCAAACGACGAGCAAATGGAAGAATATGCCGGCACCGACCGCGAATACCTCTTTTTCGAGCAAATTGACCACATCACGCACGACATTGAGTTGCCTGAAAGCATGACATTTTGCGGAGAGGAAGTGCCGTTGGACTTGTTCTATGTCCGCGAACGATTGGAACGGGAGCTGATGGTCAATACTTACCGACATTCTGCCACCATCCTGTTGCTGAAGCGCACCTCGCGGTGGTTTCCCGTCATGGAACCCATCATGAGGAAAAACGGTCTGCCCGAAGATTTCAAGTACCTCGCCATGATCGAAAGCGAACTGACCAACGCCGTCTCGCCCTCCAAAGCCGTCGGTTTCTGGCAGTTTTTGGAAGGAACGGGAAAGGATTACGGCCTCGAAATCAACAAGGAGGTGGATATGCGCTACAACGTTGAGAAAGAGACCGTTGCGGCATGCAAGTACCTCAAAGACTCCTACCGAAAATTCGGCAGCTGGACCTTGGCGGCAGCGGCCTTCAACTGCGGCAACGGGCGCATCACCAAGACGCAGGGGGAACAACGCGTGGATTCATACTACGACATGATACTGCCGGAGGAGACCCAACGCTACGTGTTCCGCATCCTCGCCCTCAAGCTCATCACGGAGAATCCGGAGAAATACGGCTACCAAATCAGCGACAACGGTTGGTACAGGCCTTACGAAACCAAGACCGTGACCGTCGTGCAATCCATTCCCGACTTGGTGGATTTTGCCTACAGACAAGGCACCAACCTGAAGATGCTGAAGTATTTCAACCCATGGCTGCGCGGCAACTCCTTGACCGTCTCGGCGGGAAACAGCTATGAAATCAAAATCCCAACGGGAGAATTTGCGAAGACGCATGGAAAGATGAGGAGCGGAGAAATCAAAAGAGATAATTGACGGCCTTCGGGGACATGCGCCCTGAGAGTCCCGAAAGGACAACCCGAATTCATACAGGCGGTTTCACCCCCCCCCCAGCGAATAACAGCAAAACACCACTTCCGCATTGCATATGCGGAAGGACGAAATCTGCTTGTTTTGTTTTTCGGCGAATGGCGCGAATTTTGCGAAGGGTTGGCGGCTGACACGATGTGACAGCCCTACGCCGCCCCTCCCAAGTTGTAGGGCTGTCGTAGCACGGCAGCCGCCATCGTCCGTTTCCCGCATTGCAAATGCTCATACACCTTCAGCCTTGCAAACGCGGAAAAACAAAGAACGGATGTCAATAAAAATCATTCAACTCAATAAGTGATTCAAGCGGCAGTTTGTCGTTTTGCCAAGCCCTGACATGGATAATGGGCAATTCGTTGCGAAGGTCAACCAACAGAAAGAGGTAGCCCACATCGCCATAGTTGCTGGAGAAGTATTCCTGCCTTACGCGAATGCCATACATCTCCTTGTTGTTTGAGGCACGTTGGAAATCGGTTTCAGTGAAGTTGAGGTTGATGTATTCTTTTGTTGCAAAATGTCCTCTCAACCGGTTGATGTACTGTTTCTTGGAGAGCGTGTCGTATCTGACATGTTCCACCAACCTTACGCCATCGGAGACCACTCTCGATTCCAACTTGTTACCGACAATAATAAGAGCGTTGTCGGAAAAGATGCTTTCAAGGTATTTGTCACGTCCTAAAGCATAAGCCGTCTGATAGTCTTCGAGGAAGGTCATCAGCGTTAGACGTGAATCACGGTTCCACTCGCCTTTCTGGAGAATGTCGCTCTCGGCAACATCAGTAAGGGTGAAAGCCAGAGACTCAATAAGGTTATCGGCATTGAAGCGGAAAGTGACTTTTTCAATGAATTGCTTGTTGTTGCGGAAGCGGAATTGCATGGTGATGAAGCGGCACAAGGTGAGCCGGTCATAGTCCATAAATTTGTATTGCGGCTTGCCAACAATGGTCGCATTTCCGCGTCTGACGAGTTTAAGGAAGCTGTCGTATCCCTCATCAGTGAAAAGTGACTCGACAGAAGCATAGTTCTTGGTGCGGATGGCGTTTTCAACACTCTCCATCTGCTGTAAAAGCATTTCCTGTCTGCCTTCCGTTGAAATAATGGAGGCATTGGATTCCTTTTTATCTGTGTCATAAGTAATTGGCAGATCAACCTCATCCTCTCTGAGAACAACATCTTTCACCTTCTTGGCCTCGTCGGAAATCTTGATCATCTTTGTAGCCGAGGAAAACTTCTTGGTTTCCTTCGACTTCACGATAGCATAGACATCGGCAGGAGTTTCGTTTTCATCATAGTTGTAAACGCAATAGAAACGCACTTCATCCAACTCGTATTGCAGTTCAAGGGTGCCGATGCCGTCTCTCACACGGGCACCTTTCTGCTGGGTGTAACCATCGTTATACTCGAAATCGAGGTTGGTGACTTTGTGAAGCAATCCCGCATCGTCCTTGTACTGAATGTTGAGGATGACATTGTATTTCTCCTGCAAGTCGTTGATTTTCACATTTTCGCATGAAATGGCAGTCACTTGGATGTCGCTTAAGAGTCGGTCGATCTTACTTTCAAGAAACCTCGTGGCGGGTTCTGTTCCAATGGTGACATTGGTGCCGATGCTGAGTGCGTAGGCCCAATACCAATATTTTAAGGCATCGCCGATGCGAACATCTTTCACGGCCTTGCCGCCTTCGTTGTAGTAGAAGTTGACATCTGCTTCGGCTTTTTTGGCTCGTTCCTGTCTTGCTTCCCGTTCCTCCTCTTCAATCTCGGCATAGATTTGTGCGATGCTTTCCTTTTCGATATACACAAAGGCGGTGTATTTAGTGTTTTTTCTGTCGGGCTTGGCCACAACAAGCGTGTGGTAGTCTTTCAGCCGGACATTGGTGAAGGTTTCGGCTACCTGGTCGTAGAACAGTCGTTCCTCCACGTCGCCATTCCCCGTGACGGAATGGATTTCTGATTTGGCTTGCACCTTCACATCCGTCACAATCTGACTGGCCAGCATAGCGACGGCATTCTTGACTGCGACTTCAAGCGTGTCGTGTGAGGCTGAAGCGTAGGAATACTTGTCGGTATCAGCCATCACACGCTCCATAATGCGGCGGTCGCGGTCAATATCCTGGGCAGAAAGCGTTAGGAAAAGCGTTGAAAGTATTAAGGTTAGTATGATTCTCTTCATAGGCTATCGTATTGAGCATTTATACATAGAGTCATTTGTCGGACAAAAATAGTCCAAATTAACCAAAATCACCTAATTTTGTTCCGCAATTTCTTGATGTCAGAACTTACAAAGCCATCTATTTCCTTTCCAAGCAAAAACACTTCCGAAGTATAAAGCCGTAACAATCCATTGCCGTCTCGTGAGAAATGCCTTTCTGTATTGGCAATGGCATCTTCTATCCTCGCAGGGTCTTTCTCGAAATCAAATCCACCAGAAATGGAGCCATCTACATATTCCTTGAAAGAAGCACACTTTTCTACATCTTCAGTATCTGGTTTTTTGTCATAGATATGATAGTACAGCCAAATCTCAAAACTCGGGTTGCTCTGAGCAACGTTCCATGCTTGATAGGTCTTAACCTCATCTAACACATCTGAAATTGAAGCGTTTTGTTGTGAGCAGAATTCGCGCAATGGTGCTATCTTGCCTTGTTCCTCCCATTTGTCAGTGTCAATGACAAACCACACCGTATCGCCATGTTCATACTCAACGGTGTATTCTCTTTCTTCTCCAATCAGCACTTGTTTGGCTCGTTCCATTAACTTCAGTGGGTCGGTTCCGTCTGTTGGTGGAATCGTAATAACCTGTAAGTTGGAGGACAGTCCTTCAAAAAAGGCGAAATAATCCGGTTCGGTGCCTTTTCCCTCACAAACGATGTAAATCTTATGAGCATCTCTTGAGGGTTCCTTCTTGCCATATTCTCTTCTTCGCTGTATCATATCACCAATGCAAGTCTTTAAGGTTCGACAAGAATGGAACGCCTCCATAACGGCCATTCAAGTAGCCGTTTTCGATGTTGGCGGTATTGTGGATATTGAAGTCGCTCAATGGATAAAGTTGGGTAG
Source organism: uncultured Bacteroidales bacterium (assembly GCA_905233685.1). Lineage (GTDB taxonomy): Bacteria > Bacteroidota > Bacteroidia > Bacteroidales > F082 > Limimorpha. Next base: position 8,610 of record CAJOEZ010000010.1, read on the forward strand.
CTTGTTCGGCGTCCTTTTGGGCAAACCATATTTCATCCGGGCGGAAAATCTTTTGATCCAACAGTCCCGATTCGTGGGTGGTGAAAATCAACTGACCTTTTGCGGTTTTGCTTTCCGACAACCTACGGACAATGTCTTTAATCATAATGGGATGAATGCTTCGTTCAATCTCATCAACCATATAGACCATATCCTTCTGAATGATGGCATAAAGCAAAGGCATATACTCAATCAGTCGTCGAGTGCCGTCAGACTCATCTCGAAGCGGCATCTCCACTTCTGCACCTTCCAAATCCTTATGGACAGCAACCAGTGTCTTCATGTAAACATTGCCGTCTTCATAGATTACATTGATGGCGTTGTCCGATGCATTTCGGCTTACGGTCGCCTGAGGTTCGCCTGGATGCTCCTTGGCTGATTTGATTAGTCGCATCAACTTGGTTCCTTTTACGTCTTCCTCAGCGATAAGTTCCTTTTTTACTGCCAACTTATCGATACCCGTCTTAAGTTCGGGTAAGGTTGAATTCACCAACGCCGAAAAATCAGCGTCGGTATCCAACATGTGTGGCACGAACCCATGGACAGAGGCTGGCAACACAAGCTGCAACTTTTCATCAAACCACGAATAGGCATCTCTCACCAAAGGACTCTCTTCGGCATAATACTTGCCCAAATAGGGCAGCAACAGCATGTCAGGGCGGACAATCCGTTTCAGCGCATCACGAAACTGAGCTTCTATACCCTTTGCAATATAGTCAGGGTTGATGCTGATTTCACCGTTTTCGCGTTTGAACAGCATCAAGTCCTTGCTTTTCTTGCTTAACAACAACTCTTCATAGCGAATCTCTTGCGGCGTAAACTCTATTTGATAATAGAACACATTCCCGTTGGAAAAGAATTCGATTGCCAGACCAGAAGGTTTATCGGCGCATTGCGCATCAAATCTAAACGTTGGATTGTCAAAGAAATCAATTTCGCGCACCGTTTCTGCTTCGACCAACATTTTCAGGCAGTGTATGGCTTGAAGCAGGTTGCTCTTTCCGGCACCGTTTGCACCGTAAATGGCGCTCATGCGCAATGCCGTAGCATGTCCACAAGCAACCTTATGGCTCTCATGGCTCTGGCTTTTGCTTGATGGAAAAGTATTAAACTCAACGGCATCCTTAAAGGAAGCAAAATTCTCAATAATTAATCGTAATAGCATATCAATTCCGTTAGAAATTCACGGCAAAGATACAAATTTTTGCATAATTAGCCATTGTTTGCGCCAAAATATGTGTATTTTTGTCGAAAAACATCATTTTGACCATTGGATAGTAAAAACATCATGCGTCTTCAAGCATCTGTTTTATTGTGTTTCAGTCGGAATAATTACTGGAACTTTCTGACTATTCAGACGCGATAGTAGGCAATTTTAGTCTCTTTTCACAACTTAATTGCATTGTTATTAGACAGATGGCTATTTCAACCGATAGTTTTCCGCCTGCCTTCCATTCCAAGCAAAAATGCATTGGCATAGTTTATCCATAAACTCGTTTAGTTCCTCCATATCCTCTTCGGGACATTCATTTCCTTTAGGTTTATAATTGGTTTTAGCATGAACAATACTGTTTCTTGTTGAATATAAAATAGATGAAATACCATTCTTGATTTCGTTCAGTTTACCAATGATACTCTCGTCCTTTTTCAATTTGTTATATTTTTTCAAATCTTTTTGTATTTTTTCTGGAAGTAGACCATACAAAGAAACCATTTCATTTGATTCAATACAATTTCTCAAAATAGTTTTTGGAATAATCTCTTCTCCGGATTTGAAAAACTCTTTATGATTCAGAAACTCAAATTCATCAAAATTTTTTGCTTCAATACACTTTTCATAATACTCCTTCATCAATACTCTTTGATAAAAATACTCGATAACCTTATAATACATCAGAAATCGAATTGCATCATCTGAAGTTGATAGAGCACTAATATAATAGTCCATAGCCTTGGTATAAGGAGGAATACTATCAATTCTCAATACTTGGTTCTTATACTTACTAAAGCTCTCATCTTCTTTGGAAAAATCCAGCCAATTATGGAAAGTGGCAATTGAAACAGAATAACCTAACTTGGAAGACACATCGTATAAATATCTCTTTATCAATATGGTTTCTTCTTCTTCCGTCATTCTATTCTCTCCAATATATTCCAATTCAACAGCCGTATAAAAAGAATAAGGATGATCGGAATCATAGCCTTCAAGAAACGATATTATCCCAACGAAAAATGGTTGATATACAATAGACAACTTACAATCACCAACTATTAATGACGGATAACATTTGACAAACGAATCGTCTTCATACACAATAGTTTGGCGGAATCTGCCACATCTCACACTTGTCTCATCTATCTTTACTAATTCTTGAATATTTTCTGTATAGTTCAAAAACGCATCAACATCAAAACTATCATTATATAGATCCTCTTCAGGTTCAAACAAACGAATTTCCTCAATACTGTTTGGGTCTTTATATCCAAATTCCATTGAGAATTTCTCTTTTATTATTTTGATACGTTCATCTATTGTTTTTATTATCTCTTTATCCATATTATCCTTTATTTCAATTTCAGCAAAAAGATTTAGCTTATCTTAAACAGAATAGATAGCCGATAGCGTCACCAAGATAATTGCCTCAATTTGTTTTTGGCATCATCATTCCCTTGGTCAGCAGCTTTACGATACCATTTCTTGGCTTCTGAGATACTTTTTCTGACACCATAACCATTTTCATACATACATCCCAAATTATATTGTGCTCCATCATGGTCCTTTTCGACCGCTTTACGGTACCATTTTACTGCCTCTTCATAGTCTTGCGCAACTCCAAATCCGTTTGCATACATATAACCAAGATTATTCTGGGCGGTTGCTTCACCCTGATCAGCCGCTAAACGGAACCATTTTGCCGCTTCAGAATAATCCTGTATAACACCTTGACCATTTAAGTACATTTGGCCTAAATTAGTTTGCGCTCCAGCATGTCCATGTTCAGCTGCTTTGCGGTACCATTTCTGTGCCTCTGAATAGTCTTGAGGAACTCCTAAACCATTATCATACATGATTCCCAAATTATTCTGTGCACCAGCATTTTCTTGCACAGCTGCCTTGCTATACCATTTTACCGCTTCAGAATAATCTTGGACAACACCTTGACCTGAGTAATACATGTACCCAAGACTAGTCTGCGCACTTGCTAAACCTTGCTCTGCCGCCTTTCGATACCATTTCACTGCTTCTGTAAAATCTCTTATAACACCATTTCCAGTAAAGTACATATTTCCAATACTAAACTGTGCTAATGCATTACCTTGCTCTGATGCTTTGCGATACCAATTCATCGCTTCGGTATAGTCCTTGGAAACACCATGCCCAAAATAATACATAACACCTAAGTAAACTTCTGCATTTGCATTTTCCTGCTCAGCCGCTATGCGACACCATCTCATCGCTTCGGTGTAATCTTGATCAACACCTTGCCCTCTGTAATACATTAATCCAAGATTAGCTTGGGCTCTTGGATTTCCCTGTTCTGCTGCTTTTCGGAACCAACTCACTGCTTTTGAATAATCTAGTTGTACGACCGAGCCTGTACTATACAGCCTTCCCAGACCGTTCTGTCCCACGGCATTGCCATGTTCTGCTGCCTCCTGATAACACCTTAATGCCTCCTCATAGTTTTTGGCATCATAATACACATCCCCTTTCAATGCAATTGTCTCATAATCTACCTGTGAATCGATTGCCATCGTGTTCTTTATGGTTATCTTGTAAGTATACAGAGGCGCAACACGATCTACATAGTCAATAAGCCGCAATTCATATTGTCCCCAGTCGCGGTGCTTTACGCGCAGGTATTTCAGGCCGGGCGAAACCCAAAGCCAGATTTCGCCGTCACGGGTGGCGCGTTCCACCACCTCGGAGCCTAAATCGGGAACAAAGCTGAACGCTTCTCGTTGGTTGGGTGCAATGTTTTGCGTGGCAATGCGTAGCAAAGCGCATTGGCGGTCGTTATGGTCGGTTTTCATTTCCTCTCTGGCTGACATGTCGGCAGGCAAAGACTCTACAGCAAGAATCTCAAAGTCTTGTGCCACAGCCTGAAGAAACAGCAACGATAATATCAGGGTCACTATTGTTCTCTTCATGTGTAATGCAGTTTTCGACAACAATTTGCAAAGATAAGCGATTTTTGCGTTATGAAGACGAAAAGTTATGATTTTCAAAGAAAAAGAGAGGGCAAGCCTTTTTTGCTTTGCCCTCATCATCGTGGTTCAACCTCAATAAGCCTCAGAAGCCCAAAATCTTATCCAACTGTTTGGAGAGGTCGTCGGCCTTTTGTTCGAGATCTTCTCGCATGGTCTGTTTCAAGACATCCATAGCCATGTCGTGGCTGTAGTAAACAATGGTGCGAACTTCCACGTTGCCATTTTCAAGGTCACGATACATCTTCACGGGGATAATCACCCTACCTAACTTTTGGGATATCAGGTTCTTGCTGGCAGCTACGCTTTCCGCTAACGAAGCAGCTTGTTTCTGTGAGAGTTGCTTGTTGCCCAACTTGGTATCAATCAACTCCGTAATCTCGGTTTCAATCTTGGCGGCAAGGTCGAGCTTGGCCAAATTGGTGGCTTGGAAGAGGGCGGCATCGTAGGTCTCGCCCACGGTCATGGCTTCACCTGAGACATACTTTTCATAACCCTTTTCGTCTTTTTCCAAGGCTTTACTGTAGGTTTCCTTCAATTGGAGGTCGAGAGCCAGATTGCCAGGTGCCACTTTCCAACCATCCTTCTTCAATTGTTTCACTTCTTTCTTGATGGATTTCTCGGCCATTTTCTGTTCTTTGGTCAGATTTTGCGAGGCGCAGCTGGCCATTATGACCATGGAGAGTGCGAGCGCCAGCACTGTACGTAATTTCTTCATTTTTGTTTTCCTTTCTGTGTTTATGCTTTACTATTTGTTTGTTCTTTGTCCATTAGTGCTTTTCAGGCTTCAAAATTAGTCCAAATATTTCGAATTTTTATCAATTATTTTGTAATTTATTGATCTTCACCCAATATAATCGTCCATGGTTCAGTCGATGAAGGCCTGAAGTAGCCTTCCCAGATCGGATACCCTCCAGAAAAAACTTGCAAAAGCTGAGCCTTGTCCTGCTTCTCGAAGGGGATGTCGATACGGAACTGCCCGAAAGCATCCGTTTTCGTTTCCATTTCCAAAAGGCGTATCGTGGCATTTTCAATCGGGTTGCCTGTCTTGAAATCGACCACACGACCGAAGACCACGCCGAGATCATTGTTGCGGCGAATAGCTAACGACAATGCCTTCTGGACAGGTACCATAGTGTCGATAGTTTGGTAGCCGTCCGCCTCAAAAACGACATGCACCCTCGTGTTTCTATACCTATATGGTATGTCATCGAGAAACACCGTTGGATTCTCGCCATTAACTTGAAAGGTTTGTGCGGCATTATCGGCATATTCACAATACAGTGTGCCGTTCTCAAATGGTAAAGCAGGAATGTTATAGGCTTTATCTTCACTCACATTCACTTTCATGTGCAATGGCGTGGAGATTCGCCAGATCCAAAAACACACGGCAGCAACAATGGCTAACACAATACCACAAGAAACATAGAGTCTGATTTTGCGTTTGCGTTGTATCTTTTCGTCAAGAATGATGCCTTCGGCCACAAGGCGTTTGACGAGATTCATGTATGCCAATTCCGTCCGGACAAGAAACATATCGTCCATTGCCTCGTTGTTGTCTGAAAGATAAGCTTCAACGGCAGCACGCTCCTCGTCGGTTACGTTTCCTTCCATATAACAAGCTATCAACTCATCCGTGATATTAATTCTGTCGTTGTTCATAGTTCTTTGTCTTTCAATAAGGTTTTCAATTCCATTCTTGCCTTTTTCGTCAAGTTATAAACCGCAGAGACCGTACAACCCATTTCAGCGGCAATTTCTTCGGCACTCTTGCCAGTCAAGTCTGCCAACAAAGCATATCGCTCTCGGGGCTTGGAAAGCTTGTCGATGGCCTTGTATAATTCCAGCCTCGACATCTCTTGGAACACATTGAAATCATCGACTTCGTTCTTTTGTAATTCCTCAACCATTTGAGGCTCAACGGTTAATATTTTAGTCTGAATTGTTCGTTTTTTCCTAAAAAAGCGCACTGCGATAACGGTTAACCATGTATTGAGCGAAGATTTAAACTCAAATTGGCGCATTCGTTGCCAGTCGTTTTCACTAAGGTACAAATAAAACTCTGAAATCAGCTCTTCTTTCTTGCCTTGCGACTGGAAAACGCTATTGACAATATGGGCAAACATGCCGTTGCAGCGATGGAAAAACACATATTCGACCGCTTCTTGGTCATTGGCCAAGAGCAACGCAACCAGTTCTCGGTCGGAAAGTGTTTCAAAATAGGCTATTCGTCTATCGTACATCCTGATTTACTGTTTTTCAAGCAGTTTCTTTATTTTTTCAATTTTATCCTCTACTTCAACGCCATCAATCAGATTGAGCATTTCGTACATACGAAGCGCTTTCTGTAAGTATTTTGTTGATGCTTCAGTCCAATCTTTATCCTTATAAATTACACCAAGATAAGCGCAAGACTTGGCGTATTTCTCACCACTGACAACGAAATCGCTTTCAAACAAGTTGGCGTATGTTTGTAGCACCATGATTTCCTCGTAAAGCGTATCGGACACTTGAAGCGAGTCCAGCACGGCTTTTGTCTCCATTTCTTCATGGCTTTCCAAAGGAAACGTTGTATAGAAATCAGAATACGATTGAAGGACCGTTTCACATTGCACACCACTTGCCAAAGCTATGGCACCAAGAATATCATTGGCGTTCAGCTTGGAGGAAACAGCCTGCGTGATTATGTCCTCTTCTTCATCGTCTATACGAGCAAAAACATCAGCATAAATATCCATATTATGATAGGCATGTTGCAGTTCGTTTTCGGCTTGCAACTTCCAATACTGGTATTCTGGCAAAGTAATGATATGATTTGCGTAATGCTCATTGAGCAATGCCATAGTGGAATCATACAGGCCTACGCAGGCTGTCTCGATGAGGTCATAGTAGCGCATTCGCGCTTCATTGATTTTTCCAGACGGAGCCATTACGATGCGCAAGGTATCACGGTCGGTGAGCGTCCAACCATCACGGGTGACGTGAATGTTGACCACCTCATAGCCATATTTTTTCGCACGAAGCCCATGTATCACATCACCTATTTGATGCTCTGCAAAACTCAATCTAAATAGTCCATGTGCATCACTCGCAGTGGGATGACAATCGTGTGCAGATTGCACTGTGATAGCCACACCACTAATGGTCTTGCCCTTAGTGTTCAACTCAACCACCTTGCCATATTGCACCATCTGTGCTGAAGCCTTCTCGCAATTTAGGAAGGCAAACAAAAGGAAACCGTAAAACAAATAGTTAATTGCTCTATTCATAACATAGTATATGAATTAAACCACAAAAGTACAACATTATCTCAAACCATTTTAAAAAACCACAACGGAAGGATTGTATTTTCTCATGGTCGGCATACTCATCCCGACATTGGCTCCTATATACGTAGGGTCACATGCCACATACTTCTTTTCGCCGAGCACAAGGTAATCGCCTTCGACATCCTCAGTGAAACATACAGCGGTGGAGAGGTGTTCAGGGTAATCAAGCAACACCACTTCCAATCCCATCAGTTCGCGCACCAAGCAGGCAAACAGGATGGAACGGTCTTCACAATCGCAGAAAGGATAATACAACGACTCATCGGGATAGAGCGGGCGCTCGTAGCCGAATTGCTCTTGGTCGGTAGCATAGGCGAAGCCTGTCTGCACAAAGTTGAGGAGGATATTGGCGGCTTGTTCCTGAGTCTTGCCCGTAATGGCTTTACGCAAGATAGGATAAAGGGAATCCTTGGCCATATCGCTCAACGAAGCCTTAGCGTACAGCTGCCATTCGGAATTGATCGGACAACTGTTGAAAAAATCAATTAGGTTTTGGTTCAGGACAATGTTAGCCTTAATCGTCGGGAACCGTTTGGAACCAATTGTTCTCGGATTTGCCTTCTTGAAGGTCAGATTAGGTTGACTCATGTCGAGACGCATCATCTTTTCCTTTGGGAAAGCACGATTGAAGATTTGGAAGGTCTTATGATCGATGGAATTGTCGAAGCAATAGTACTTTACATCGTTTATTCTGAAGAACCTATAGCGATAGATTTTCTCGTTTGAGCCTACCAATACGCAAAGCTTGTCGCCAGCTCTGCCGATGCGCATCTGATAGCCCGATTGGGTGAGCAGATACATGTGCAAAACGACCGCTTCGTTGGTATGGCCGCCACAGAAGGATTCGGCAACCTGTTCCGTCATCATGACATATCCCCAGTCGCAGAGGTTTAATTTATTGCTGTTTTGCAGGCATTCGGCAATCAAGTTGTCGTAAGACCGTTCAGACAACTCTTTCCACAGAGACGACACGCTACTTTCGGAGGCATCTTTCATGTGCAAAGGCTGTAGCGCTGAGAAATGGAAGGCCAGGTCGGTGCCGTAAAAGCTAATGATGGTTTCAGGTATGCCAGGCTCAACCTGTGGTGTCAATGGTTCGACAGGGCGAGGCTGTTCAATGGGCTTTGGATGCAAGGGCTTGCCTTCGAATGGTATAGGCAAAGGCTTTGGATGTGAAATAGGATCGGCCAACACAGGCATAGGCGGTTTGGGCAGTGTGGGAATTTCTTCGGCAGGTTGTGTCTCGAATGCCGTCCACGGATTTTGCATGAAACGGGCATATTCCTCGTTGGCCTTTCTGCGAAAGTCATTGTAGTCCTGTTCGGCTTGCTGGCGGAATCTTTCGTATTCCTCACGAGCGTTTTGCTGAGACTCACGCACACGCTGGCTCCAATCCGTGTCAATTTGTGCGGCCAGCGACACCGTCATCACGCAAGCCAGACCCATTATTATCAGTCTTTTCATCTTTGTTACTCTCTTTAAACACAACAATAGTGGCATTGAGGGCACAAAATTAGTCTAAAAAAGTTACAGAATAGATAACTCCTTGATTTTAAGGACAGAATTTGTTGAAAACAACAGATCTAAATCAGGGGACAATTTATAATACTTTACCTGTCAATATCCTTTTTGTCGCTTTGAACGCGACGAACAAGGAGCTTCAACTTCAATGCTCGAAGTGGCATTGAATATAAAAAGCCCTCGCGATGCGTTTCTCTTGTTTCCACATCACGAGAAAAGTCGTACCTTTGCCACCCCAAATTCCAGCCATGAACGAATTCAGCGAAGACAAAACATTAGAAATCCTCGGCGCGAGGGAAAACAACCTGAAAAACATCGACCTCTCGATTCCGCGCAATGCATTGGTGGTCGTCACCGGCATCAGCGGGAGCGGCAAGTCGTCGCTGGCCTTCGACACGATTTATGCCGAGGGACAACGCCGCTACATGGAGAGTTTCTCGGCCTATGCGCGACAGTTCATCGGCAACATGGAACGCCCTGATGTCGATAAGATTACGGGCTTGAGTCCTGTGATTTCCATCGAGCAGAAGTCGGTGAACAAAAACCCGCGCTCGACGGTGGGCACCATCACGGAGATTTATGACTTCCTGCGCCTTTTGTACGCACGCATCGGCGAGGCTTATTCCTACAACACAGGCGAACGCATGGTACGCTACACCGAAGAGCAAATCACCGAATTGATTCTCAAGGAGTTCGACGGCAAGCGCATCAATATTTTGGCTCCGACCGTGAGAGGCAGAAAAGGGCATTATCGGGAGTTGTTCGAGCATATCCGTCAGGCGGGCTTCACAAGGGTTCGCGTGGACGGCGAGATGCGAGAAATCGAGTTCGGGATGATGGTGGACCGCTACAAGACGCATGACATCGAAATCGTCATCGACCGCATCGAGGTACACGAAGACAGCCTCACGCGCATTAAGAAATCAGTGCAAACAGCCTTCCGCTATGGAAAGGGTTTGCTGATGGTTTTGGACAACGACAGCCAGCAACTGCGCTATTTCAGTCGCCTGCTGATGTGCCCCACCACTGGCCTCTCCTACGAAGACCCCGAACCCAACACCTTCTCGTTCAACTCACCCTACGGCGCATGCCCGAAGTGCAACGGTTTGGGCGAAATCGCGGTGGTGGATAAGGAAAAACTGATTCCCAACCCCAATTTGAGCCTCCGCAAGGGCGGTTTGGCTCCGGCGGGCGAATACAAGGCCAGCAGTTGGATTTTCAAGCAGTTGGAGGCCATCGGGCTGAAGTACGGCTACACCCTCGACACGCCGCTGAAGGAGTTCTCCGACGAGGCCTTGGACGTGATTCTCTACGGCACCAACGAGACCTTCGAGGTGAAGCGCGAGACGCTCGGCATCACTTCGACCTTCAAAATCAACTTCGAGGGCATCATCAACTTCATAGAGGAGCAGAACAACGAGGAGGCTTCGGCGGCCATCGCGCGCTGGGCAGGTTCGTTCATGAACCATGTAACCTGTCCCGTTTGCGGCGGCTCGCGACTGAAAAAGGAGTCGCAGTGGTTCCGCATCGACGGGAAAAACATCGCCGAGGTGGCCAATATGGACACGCTCTCGTTGGGCCGATGGATTGACGAACTGCCAAGCAAACTCACTGAAAGACAAAACGATATAGCCAAGGAAATCCTGCGCGAAATCCACAAGCGCGTGCATTTCCTCTTGGACATCGGCATCGACTACCTGAACATGAACCGTCCGGCGGCATCGCTTTCGGGCGGCGAGGCGCAACGCATCCGCTTGGCCACTCAAATCGGGTCGCAACTGACGGGCGTTCTCTACATCTTGGACGAACCAAGCATCGGATTGCATCAGCGTGACAACCAACGCCTTATCGAGTCGCTGAAGGAACTGCGCGACATCGGCAACTCGGTGATTGTGGTGGAGCACGACAAGGAAACCATGCTCAGCGCGGACTATTTGGTCGATATTGGCCCAGGCGCAGGTCGGCACGGCGGCGAGGTCGTCTTTGCCGGCACACCCGCCGAAACCAAAAACGGCCACTCCATCACCTGCGATTACCTCAACGGCCATCGCCAAATCGAGGTGCCGAAAACACGGCGCAAACCTTTGGACGGCGACTACCTTATTATAAAAGGTGCCAAAGGCCACAACCTGAAAAATGTCGATTTGAAGTTGCCCCTCGGCGTGATGGTCTGCGTAACAGGCGTAAGCGGCTCGGGCAAGAGCACCTTAATTAATGAAACCCTCTCCCCTATTTTGAGCCAAAAATTCTACCGATCGGTGAAGGAACCGCTGCCTTACGACAGCATCGAGGGTTTGGAGAAAATCGACAAAATCATCCAAATCGACCAAGCCCCGATAGGGCGCACACCGCGCTCGAACCCAGCGACTTACACCAAAGTTTTCGACGAAATCCGTAAACTCTTTGGCGAGTTGCCCGAGTCGAAAATCAGGAATTACAAGGCGGGGCGTTTCTCGTTCAACGTGAAAGGCGGTCGCTGCGAAGCCTGCAAAGGCGCGGGCGTGCGCGTCATCGAGATGAACTTCCTCCCCGATGTGTCCGTGATGTGCGAGGAATGTCAGGGCAAACGCTACAACCGCGAGACGCTTGAGGTGCGCTACAAAGGCAAGAGTATCAACGACGTACTCAACATGACCATCAATGAGGCGGTGGAGTTTTTCGAGAACATCCCGAACATCATACAGAAAATCAGGACGTTGAAAGATGTCGGCTTGGGCTACCTTACCCTCGGCCAAGCCTCCACCACCATCAGCGGTGGCGAGGCGCAGCGCGTGAAATTAGCCACCGAACTCGCCAAACGCGACACGGGCAAGACGCTTTATGTGCTCGACGAACCCACCACCGGATTGCATTTCGAGGACATCAAGGTCTTGATGAACGTGTTGAACAAGTTGGTGGAAAAAGGCAACACCGTCCTCATCATCGAGCACAACATGGACGTCATCAAAATGGCCGACTGGATCATCGACATGGGTCCCGAGGGCGGCGAGCGCGGCGGGCGCATCCTTTGCGAGGGCACGCCAGAAGAAGTCGCCAAGTGCGAGGAAAGCTATACGGGGAAATACTTGAGTTTAGAATTGAGATACATGCACGAGCTTAATCCTTATAGTTACGCAATACATTGATGATGTTGGCAATGAGTTCTGGCGCCTGGTATTCCTTCCCGTCAAGGCCATAGACTAAGGTATAGCCAAAATTATCGGCCATACATTCTTCAGGAGCAGTCACATAGTCTGTGTTCCGGCCTACGACATCCCAGAAGTCAGATGCCTCTTCAACGAGATAGTAGGTATCCATAGCATCGATGGGTACAAGCACTACCTCTTGAAAGTTAAAGAAAGAGGCTTCATCGCCCACTTCTGCATAGGCTTCTTCCCAAGTCTTGGTGTAGAACACCAACAGTTCACAATTGCGTTTCTCACCGTTGATGGTGAATTCGGCGTAATTGTCGATATGTTCCACATCAGGGTTAGCCAAGATTCTATTCTGGATATCAGGCGAGAAGACAAAATCGACGCCTGTCACGGTGAAACCTATGAGGCTGTACATTTGGCTACGGAACGTTGGAGAGTTGCGCGTGAGGCAATGGAATAGCTCGTGGGCAATGACATGGTTGAAATAATTCCTTTTACTCGCTGCTACCGCTTCACTGTCGCCTTCTTTCGGTATGCCAAATTGAAGAACACGATCGCAAATATAGATTTCCGTTTTATGGGTATAAGCTCCGGCGCCGCGTTCTTCCTCCATAGTGGTCTTGACAAAAGCGATATCCTCGGGGAATGGCAACGAGGCACCCATATCGTTTAGCGTTGTTTCGATGAATGTTACCGCTCTCGTGATAGCCGCTTTTTCATCATCGTTAAAGTCACGGACGCAAGTCTGCGCAAAGGCTATAAGCTCATTAAGGGAGGATCCCGTCTTCCTCATGCGCCAGTCGATGTTGTTCTGGTTCAAATTGTTGTAATACTCAGTGTTAGCATCCAGCAGTTGTTGCCCTTCAGCTATGGTGGCAAAGTGATAATTGATTTCAGAATTCTCTTTGGGATCGTCCTTCTGGCATGAGAAGAACACGAAAGGCAGGCAGAACAAGGCGATCATTGTGGCCAACCTATTAAGTTTTAAATGCTTCATAGTAGTCATTATTTAATGGTTTCTTTGGTGCAAAGATAATGGTTTTTTATTACAGTTGCGTTAATTTTTGAATAATCCTTCGGAAGTAAATTCCAAATTGAAAAAAGCATCAGCAATGGTGCCTCTTTTTGTGTCTTGTGGGAAATAGAAATGTGTCACCTAAGCCATAGCTTCTGCCCGGCCTGAAGCTTCGTTCCACTCTGTAACTTATTCTTTTTCAAAATCTTGTCAGGTTTCACAGCATAGCGCAGGCCGATGTCGCGAATGGTCTCGCCCTCCTCGACGGTGTGCTTCTTGGCTTTCCAGTTCTTGTTTTTCAGTTTGGCGAGATACACCACGTCACCGCTATGGAACACCATCTCGTCAGGATGGCGAAGACAGTTGTATTCACAGAATTTCTTGTACTTCAGGCCAAATTCCTTGGCTAAGCTTTCTGGCGTTTCGCCCTCCTTGGCAAAGATGAAGCGCACTCCGTTGTTCTCGTAGATAAAGCGTTTGTCGACGGTCATGTCGACCAACTCGAAAACGCCTCGGTTAGTGGGCGAATAGGCCAGTTCAATCAGTTCGTCCTCCTCGGCGATTTCAGGCACTTTGTTGTCGTCTTTCATCTTGCCGAGAGCAATTTTGTCGTATTTGGTAAGGTCGTAAAGCTCAATCCGGTCAATGAGGAGTTGAGCGTACTTCGGATTAGTGGCATAGCCCGCCGCCTTCAGTCCGCGCGCCCAGCCTTTGTAGTCGGTGATTTCGAGTTCGAAAAGGGCGGCATAGCGAGCTCGCCCGCATAGGAATTCGGAGTGGTCACGAAACGACTCTTCGGCGTTCTTGTACTTACGGAAACACTCGTCCTTCTCGTCGTCGTCCATGTAGTAGGTCTGGCCCGTCCAGCCTTTATGGCACTTGATACCGAAGTGGTTTTTGGCCTCGCGTGCCAAAGCGCTGTTGCCCGCCCCCGACTCCAAAAGGCCTTGCGCCAGGGTGATGGAGGCTGGAATCTTGTGCTCGCGCATCTCGCGCATGGCGATGTCCTTGTATGTCTGGATGTATTCTTCAGGGGTGATGCGTTGCGCGAATAGGGTTACCGGCGATAACAGTAGGAATAACAGGTATAATTTTCTCATGTTTACGGAACGCAAAAACCATGAAAATCGTATAAAACAAAAATAAAAAAGCCGTGCCATCGATTTTTTCCGTACTTTTGAAGCCTCTTTTTTAAAAAACTATGGACACAACCGCCCTTTTCCAGTATTTCCCCGACCTCACCGAGAGGCAAAGGGAGCAATATAACAAGCTGAAAGACTTGTACTTGGACTGGAACAGCAAAATCAATGTCATCTCACGCAAAGACATGGAGCACTTCTATGAGCACCATGTGCTGCACTCGTTGGCCATCGCCAAATACTTCGAGTTGCTGCCTGGCATGAAGGTGATGGACTTGGGCACGGGCGGCGGTTTTCCGGGCATTCCTTTGGCGATTCTGTTTCCGCAGACCGAGTTCTACCTCGTCGACGGGACGGGCAAGAAAATCATGGTGGTGAATGCCGTGAAAGACGCCATCGGTTTGGAGAACGTGATAGCCGAGCACAAACGCGCCGAGGAAGTGAAAGCCAAGTTTGACGTGATTACTGGTCGCGCGGTGATGACCCTGCCCGAAATCGCCAACCTTGCGGGCAACAAGCTGAGAATCAGGGGCGATGTGGAAGCAGGCGGCATCCTTTACCTGAAGGGCGGCGACCTGACGGAAGAGTTCAAAGCTTTGAACCGCTATTGGAGATACAAACAAGTGCCAGTCGGGCAGTGGTTCAAGGAAAAATATTTTGAAGAGAAATACGTTGTACACCTATATTAATAATCCACGAAGGGGAAACGCTCCGCGTTCGACGGAGTCAAACCCAAAACGAAAACAAACAGTTAATCAACAAATACTAATCAAGATGAAAAAACTGACATTAACCTTAATTGCAACGTTTGCCCTGAGCACCATGATGCTCGCGCAAACCATGACCGTGCCCTTCGACCCGAATGTCAGAAGAGGCAAACTCGAGAACGGATTGACTTACTACATCCGTCACAACGAAAAACCCGCCCAGCGCGCCAACTTCTACATCGCGCAGAAGGTCGGTTCCATCCTGGAAGAAGACGACCAGCAAGGTCTGGCCCACTTCCTCGAACACATGGCCTTCAACGGCACGCAGAACTTCCCCGGCAAGGAACTCCTTAACTACATGGAGCACAATGGCGTGAAGTTCGGCGAGAACGTGAACGCTTGGACCAGCATCGAGCAGACCGTCTACATGCTCACCAACGTGCCGACGACCAATCCCGGCCTCATCGACTCGTGCATCCTCATCCTCCACGACTGGTCGAGCTTCATCTCACTTGAGAGCGAGGAAATCGACAAGGAGCGCGGTGTCATCCTTGAGGAAATGCGCCAAGGCCAAGGTGCCCAAATGCGTATCTACCAAAAGATGCTGCCTGAGATTTATCCCAACAGCCCCTACGGTCACCGCCTGCCCATCGGCACCGAGGAAGTCGTGGCCAATTTCGACCATGACGCCCTGCGCGCCTACTACCACAAGTGGTATCGTCCTGACCTGCAAGGCATCATCATCATCGGTGACATTGATGTGAACGAGATTGAGAGCCGTCTGAAGACCATCTTCGAGGACATCCCTGCCCCCGTCAACCCTGCCGAACGCACCCGCTTTGAAGTGGCCGACAACGCCGAGCCTATCGTCAGCATCTGCACCGACCCCGAAGAGACCAACTACAACATTTCGGTGTATTACAAGCGTGACGTGGTTCCGAACGAAGATAAGGATGACATCCAATACTGGCTGAAAACCTACATCGACAACCTCGTTTCCACCATGTACAACAACCGCATGGAGGAACTCACCCAAAAAGCCAACCCGCCCTTCATTTTCGGTTACGGCTACTACGGCACCTTCTTCGTCAGCGACACCAAAGATGCCTGGACCGCGCTTGCCTACGCCAAGGACAAGGACGGCATCGACGAGGCGTTGAACGCCATCGTGGCCGAGAACAAGCGTATGCAGCAATACGGCTTCACCGCCTCCGAGTTTGAGCGCGCCAAGGCCGACCTGATGAAGCGCATTGAAAACCAATACGATGAACGCGAAAAGCAGGAAACGAGCCGTTACCTCTACCCCATCCTCAACCACTTCCTCACCAACGAGCCGCTGATGGGCATCGAGAACGAGTACATGCTGCTCAGCCAGATTCTACCCGCGCTGCCTGTGGAAGCCATCAACCAATATGTACCTGAACTCATCCGCGAGGACAACATCGTCATCACCCTGACCGCCCCCGAGAAGGAAGGTGAAGTGCTGCCCACCAAGGAAGAGCTTTTGGCCATGTACCAAGAGGCCTGCAAAGTGGAGGTTGAGCCTTACGTGGAGACCGTCAGCAACGAGCCGCTCATCGCCACCATGCCCGTGAAAGGCGCCATCGAGAGCAAGAAGCACGACGACACCTTCGACGCCACCATCCTCACCCTGAAGAACGGCGTGAAAGTCATCTACAAGCCCACCACCTTCAAGGACGACGAAATCATGATGAACGCCTACAGCTTTGGCGGCTATTCCGTCATGGACCAAAGCGATCCATATACTTTACAGGAAATCAACGAATTAGCCACAATCGGCGGCGTGGGCAACTTCAGCGCCATCGACCTGCCCAAGGTTTTGGCAGGCAAGAACGTGAGAGTGAACCCAAGCATCAACTCTCTCACCGAAGGTATGAGCGGCAACTGCTCCGTCAAGGACTTTGAAACCATGCTGCAGCTCACCTATTTGTATTTCAATAATCCACGCAGCGACGAAGAGGCTTTCCAATCCTACATCACCCGCACCAAGGCCATGGTCGCCAACATCGAATCCGACCCGAGCACCGCCTTCCGCGACAACCTCATGTTCGCCCTCTACGACAACCACCCGTTGGTCAAGCGCATGAAGGCCGAGGACTACGACAAGGTCGACTACGCTAAGGGCCTGAAACTCTATGCCGACCGCTTCAAGGACGCCAACAACTTCGTCTTCACCTTCGTGGGCAACATCGACCCCGAGACCTTCGAGCCGCTGATTGAGCAATACATCGGTGCCCTGAAGACCAAGAAGAACGACGAGACCTGGACCGACAACGTGCCTCTCATCACCGAAAAGGACGTCAACTGCCACTATACCAAGGCCATGGAGAACCCGAAGGTGACCTGCTACATCGTCTACAACGGCGAGATGGGATTCACCCGCAAGAACCAGCTGATCATGCAGGCCCTCAACGACGTGATGGACATCGTCTACACCGAGAAAATCCGTGAAGACGAAGGCGGCACTTACGGTGTGGGCGTCAACGCCAACTTGAGCTATGCCCCGAAACAGAGCTTTATGTTCCTCATCGGTTTCGAGACCAACAAGGACATGTACGAAAAGCTGATGGGCATCGCCAAAGCCGAGCTGCAGGGTGTGGCCAACGAAGGCCCACGCGAGCAAGACCTCAAGAAAGTGAAGGAATTCCTCGTGAAGAAACACGCCGAAGACTTGGAGAACAACCGCTACTGGATGAACTGCATCCAGACCCGCGAGCAATACGGCTATAACCCGATGGAGAACTACGTTGATATCATCAACAGCATCACCGGCGACGATGTGGCCAACATGGCAAAAGCCGTGCTGAATGGCTACAAGAAGGAAGTAGTGCAAATCCCTGAATAATCTTTAATCTTTGAATTTTTAAATCTTTAAATTACAAATAGTTATGACAGAAAAACTCACATTGAGAGACAACCCCACCATGAGGTGGATTGCCTTGTTGCTCTTGGCCTTGGCCATGTTTTGCTCCTACATTTTCATGGACATCCTGTCCCCCATCAAGGACCTGATGCAAACCGAGCGTGGTTGGGACAGTCTCGCCTTCGGCACCATGCAGGGAGCCGAAACCTTCCTGAATGTCTTCGTGTTCTTCCTCATCTTCGCTGGTATCATCCTCGACAAGATGGGCGTGCGCTTCACGGCCTTGCTTTCGGGTGCCGTGATGCTCGTTGGCGGCCTGATTGAGTACTACGCCATCAGCGAGGCGTTCATCGGCAGCGGAGCCGAGAAATGGTTCACCGAGAACCTCAATTACATCCCGGTTTTCGATGAGTTGGGCGTGTCGCCGTTCTATCGTGGAATGCCCGCTTCGGCCAAACTGGCTGCCGTCGGCTTTATGATTTTCGGTTGCGGCACTGAGATGGCCGGCATTACGGTGAGCCGTGGTATCGTGAAGTGGTTCAAGGGCCGTGAAACGGCTTTGGCCATGGGTTCCGAGATGGCTTTGGCCCGTTTGGGTGTGGCCACCTGCATGATTTTCTCGCCCTATTTCGCCCGTCTCGGCGGCCATATTGACGTGAGCCGTTCCGTGGCCTTCGGCGTGGTGTTGCTCTGCATCGCCCTCATCATGTTCGTCGTTTACTTCTTCATGGACAAGAAACTCGACGCCCAAACTGGCGAGGCCGAAGAGAAAGACGACCCGTTCAAAATCAGCGACATTGGCAAGATTCTCTCCAGCATGGGCTTCTGGCTCGTCGCCCTGCTCTGCGTGCTGTACTATTCGGCCATCTTCCCGTTCCAAAAGTATGCCGTCAACATGCTGCAGTGCAACCTGACGCTGACTGAGCCTGCCGCTGGTTCGTTCTGGGCCGGCGACACCGTCACCATCGTGCAATACATCATCATGCTTGTGGTGGCCGTGTGCTCTTTCTCCAGCAACTTCGCGAAGAACAAGAACATGAAATTCGGTTTGATGGGTGTTGCCGTCATCGCTTTGGTGGTCTATTGCTACATGGGTTACCAGCGCGGCACTGCTGAAACCATCTTCGCCGTGTTCCCGCTGTTGGCTGTGGCCATTACGCCCATCCTCGGCAGCTATGTCGACACGAAGGGTAAGGCCGCCTCGATGCTGATGATTGGCTCGTTGCTGCTCATCATCTGCCACCTCACCTTTGCCTTCATCCTTCCCATGTTCAAGGGCAACGCTGTCGGTGGTGTGATTGTGGCCTATGTGACCATTCTCGTGCTGGGTGCCTCGTTCTCGTTGGTGCCTGCCGCCTTGTGGCCGAGCGTGCCGAAGCTGGTGGATGAAAAGATCATCGGTTCAGCCTACGCCCTGATTTTCTGGATTCAGAACATCGGTTTGTGGCTGTTCCCGCTGCTCATCGGCAAGGTTTTGGAGAACACCAATCCGGGCGTCGACGACCCCGTGGCCCTCGACTACACCTGGCCGTTGGTCATGCTCGCCTGCCTCGGCGTGGCCGCATTGATCATCGGCATCATCCTGAAGCGCGTGGATGCCAAGAAGCATCTCGGGCTTGAGGAGCCGAACATCAAGACCATGTAATAATAGGACATATTACAGATTTTGTAGAGACGCAATGTTTTGCGTCTCTACATTTTTTGTATGCCGTGATGTAGCCCTGCCATTTTTGATTACACAAGCACTATTTTAATTTTCGGTCGTTTGTGGCCATTTTGTTCGGTCGTTTGTGGTCATTTTATTCCCTTTTTAGGGTTCCCCAGCGCCCTTGGCCTCGTCCCGAAAGGACGCAACTTCACGTAACCGTAGGTCAGCGACCTACGGCAGCACCCCGACAGGCACACGGACTCAAACCCGCCACAAAGTCCCGTAAGGACGACACATCCCATAAGCAGGCGACGTGAGTCCCTGCGACAAAAAAAACATAGAGACGCGCCCAAAAAACGAAGCGCATCTCTATCATAAATTCCATCTCCCGTGTTGCCACAAGGAATAGTTACTCCGCGTTGCGAACCAAGCGCACCGAGAACCCGCTCCTGCGGGTGCCGTGGTAGGTTGTGTTGAGGTCGTTGCTGTCGAATTCCACGCCGCACGCGTATCCGCTGAGGGTGCTGCGCGAAGCCGACCAATAGTCGCCTTCGCTGCCCACGCTCTCGACCGAACCCCAGCGGTAGCCAGCGGCAGGAAGGAAGACGGCACCCCAGGCCTCAAGCACATTCGTCCAGTCATCGGCGGAGATGGTGTTGCTGGTGTAGTTTGCACCAATGCTGTTCGTGTTGCTCAAAGCGTAGTTTGTGGCCGTCCATCTGTCGGGCAAGAGGATGACACCGTTTACATTGTTCACTTTGGCTTTGGCGTAGCGGATGCCGGAGGTCGTGCTGCGGGTATCGAACACATACTTCCATTCGTCTTTGGTCAGGGTGCGCCAGCCGCTGTTCTCCGTGTTGCCGCCGTTGCTTATCTGGTTGTAGCCCCAGTCGGCCTGGCCGTTCTGGTCATAGAGGTTATACTCCCCATTGCCGTAGGCATAATAGTTGTTGTCGTTCTGGCTGATGCTCCAGGGCTGGTAGGCGTTGGCGCCGTGGTCGTAGCCGCTTGTTCCCCAACCGAAAAGGTCAATCCAGCCGCTGTTGGTTTGGGAAATGTTGCTGTTGGCACTGCCCACATAGTCATATTGGTTTTCGGCAAACTGCCAGGTGTTGGTCGAAGCCTGGTATTGTAGGTTGCCTTGCGAGAAATACACTTGGGTGCCGCTGGAGTTGATCGTGAACAGTCCGGGGATGGTGCCTTCGGGATCCGTTCTTGTCGTCACTGTCAAAGCAATGCCTTCGTTCAGGTAGTCGTTAGGCGTGATGGCGGGAATGGCAGAACGCGTACCCGCATAATGTCCGCCCTCGGCATAGACAGAGCCTTCTTCTCCTTCTGTCAAGGCGGCTTGGGGCAGCAGGATGGCCCAATGCTCGCCGTTTCCGCTTGGCAACTTGACAAGGCCATCATCCATCTGGCTGTAGGCGAAGACGTTGGTCGAGAAATCAACTGTCACCTTGTTGTTCAAGCCCAAGATGCAGGTCGGGGCGGGCGACAAGGTCGTGACATCAAACTTTACCAAGGCGGCCTTGTTGAGGAAATAGGCCGTGTAAAGTCCCGCGCCCGTGAAAGTTTCGTTGGAAGTGGCAAACGAAATCACCGGAAACTTCTCCCCCGTCTGGTCGCTGATGTTCACCGAGCAGGTGGTGCTGCTGCCTGGGGTGAGGGTTTCTTCCGGCGTCTTGTTGCCGAGGAAGAAGAAGTAGAGGGGCTGGCCCTCGGTCGGGTTGGTGAGGTTGCCCGCGAAGGTCGCGCCGTTGTTGGTCAGTGTGCCGACAAATTTCTGTCCGCTGGCCACATACACCACATCGCCATATTCAAAAGCCACCATGCCGTTGTTGGGATTCACATTTATCCTTGAGCCATCGTGAGCCTTCACGTCAAGGGTGATGGCCACGGTCCCTTCTGTTGTGGTTTGTTGTTCCTGTTTCTTGCATTGCGCCATGCCCAAAACGAGCGCGACTGCCGCCAAAACCATACTGATTTTCTTCATTGTTTGTTCTCCTTACTTGATTTGATTCTTTTTAACATGTTGATTCTTCTTGTTTTGATGTTTTCTTTTCGCTGCGGCATAGCCCAAGCCTGCCGAGAGCAGGATAAGCATTCCGCTGCCTGTCGGCGTTTCGTTGCCGAAGGTCTGGTGTGTGAAGTTGCCGTCGTGGTTGTTGCCGAAGGTCTGATGCGTAAAGGTGCCGTCGTAGTCGTTCCCGAAGGTCTGATGCGTGAAGGTTCCTTCCGTAGTGCCACGGTTGCCTCTCCCAAGCAGCCCTTGGCTGCCTCTACTATCGCCAGTCTCTTCGAACAAGCCTTGCCCCAACACGCCAAGCGGCAACGACATCGCCGCCGCCATCGCCAAGGAAAGCGCAACGGCCTTCACTCTCTTTTTGGTTTGCTTCTTCATAAGCGAAAGATTTAGCTTAATACTGGATTTGGATTTAAAGATTTAAGATTTAGGATTTCAGGGCCTCGCCCCCATACGCGCTTCGCGTCATTGCGAGAAGGAACGACGAAGCAATCCAGGAGACAAGTTGATGGTCTGGATTGCTTCGTTCCTCGCAATGACGCAAAGCGGCACAAAAAAGCATCCACGCTCAAACCCGAAGGCCCAATTGCGGATGCTTTGTTTGTATTAATAAAATAAGGTGTCACCGAAACGACCCGCAGGCCGTTTTTATCGCCCGGGATTTGAAGTCTTACCTCACCCACCCATAACTTGCTAAAAATCAATGATTTACAGTGATTTAACATGGTTTTTCGGTGTTTTTCGGGAGGCAAAGGTAGGGAAAAATCTGGTTGGTGGAAGGTTTTTGGTAAAATATTATGCCTAAGCCCTGCCATTTTGTCAACCCTACTCTTTTTGGCAAAGGATTTGATACGCTTTTGGCCGAAATCAGGAAAAAGTAAAAACACAACATATCATGTCAGAACAGCAAAAAGTTAACAATCAGGACGATGCCATGAAAGACACCGTCAACCCAGACATTGAATCCAACCAAGAGCAACCCCAAGCCGAGACCAACGAAGTCCCGATTGAGGAAACAAAGGAAACGCCCAATGACACGGTTTCGGACAAAAAGTCAAAGCGGTTCAAAATCCGCCATGCCAACGACAAGAAGGCCTTGGAAGAGGAAAAAGCCAAGTTCGCCGAGCTGAACGACAAGTATTTACGCCTGTTCTCGGAGTTCGACAACCACCGCAAGCGCACCGCCAAGGAAAAGCTCGACTTAACCGCCACGGCTTCAGAAAACGTCATCAAGGACATTTTACCCGTGCTTGACGATTTCGAGCGTGCCCTGCAAAACATGGAGAAGAACGGCAACGAAGCCGACTTGCAAGGCGTTACACTGATTTTCAACAAGTTGAAAGACACGTTGAAGAAGAAAGGCTTGGAAGAAATCGAGGCGATGGATGCCGACTTCAACACCGACGAACACGAGGCCCTCACGATGATTCCCGCGCCTGAAGAAGACAAGAAAGGCAAGGTTCTCGATGTCATCCAGAAGGGCTATAAGCTGAATGGCAAGGTGATACGCTTCGCACGAGTAGTGGTAGGGAATTGATTTTGGGGTATCGCTTCGCGAGAAATCTGTCAAAAATCAAAATAAAAATCATTCAAAATCAGATTTTTGAAAGATTTTAATACAATTATGTAAGATTTCTTGCCGTAGGCAATCCCAATAAAAGAAAAAGGAGAGAAAACATGGCAGAAAAACAAAAAAGAGACTATTACGAGGTGCTGGGGGTCAACAAGAACTCCACGCCTGACGAGATAAAGAGCGCCTACCGCAAGGCCGCCCTCAAGTGGCACCCCGACAAGTGGGTGAGTGGCACCGACGAGGAAAAAAAGACCGCCGAAGAGAATTTCAAGGAAGCCTCGGAGGCCTATTCCGTGTTGAGTGACGAGAACAAGAAGGCGCGTTACGACCGCTATGGCTTCGCTGGCATGGACGGCAGTTCGGCTGGTGGCGCTGGCTTCAGCGGTTTCGGCGACTTTGACCTGAATGATATCCTGAACAGTGTGTTCGGACGCGGTTTCGACTTTGGTGGCGGCTTCAGCAGTTTCAGCGGGTTTGGCGGAGGCGGTCGCGGCAGCAACGTAGTTCGCGAGCGCGGCTCCAACATCCGGGGCAACGTGAAGGTCAGCCTGAAAGAAATCGCCACGGGCACCACCAAAAAAATCAAAGTGAAGAAGGATATCGCCTGTCCGCATTGCCACGGCAGCGGCTCGGAAAACGGCGAAACGGAAACCTGCCCGACCTGCCATGGACGCGGCCAGGTGGTACAAACCGTCAATTCGTTTTTCGGGCAGATGCAGACCGCTTCGGTGTGTCCCACCTGCGGCGGTCGCGGTTCCATCATCAAGAACAAGTGCAAAAGCTGCGGCGGCTCGGGTGTCGTGAAGGGTGAAGAAGTCATCGAGGTGAAGATTCCCGCCGGCGTGGGCGAAGGAATGCAGCTCACCATGCGCGGCAAGGGCAATGCTGGACCGCACAACGGCGTGGCCGGCGACCTGCTCGTCCTCATCGAAGAAGAACCCCATCCCGACTTCGAGCGCGACGAAAGCACGTTGATTTACAACCTCTTCATCACCATCCCCGAAGCCATCATGGGAACACAGGCCGAAGTGCCTACCGTCGATGGCAAAGTGAGGGTAAAAATCGCCCCTGGAACGCAAAGCGGCAAGGTGTTGAGACTGAGAGGCAAAGGCCTGCCCGTCGTCAATGGCTACGGCGTCGGCGACATGCTCGTCAACGTCAACGTCTGGATTCCGAAAAAGTTCAACAAGAAGGAAGAGGAACTGCTGCAGCAACTCGCTGAATCCGAGAACTTCAAGCCCAACCCGACGGCGGAGGAGAAGAGCTTCTTCAGCAAGATTAAGGATTATTTTAATTAGTATGCGCTTCGCGTCATTGCGAGGAACGAAGTGACGAAGCAATCCAGACAAAAAACTCGTTCACTAGATTGCTTCGCTTCGTTCGCAATGACGACAAGCGACGAACAGACGAAGCAATATGACTAAAATAACCATCAACGAAGTCACAAAACGCTACGCCGAGCACTTGGCCTTGGACCACATCTGCCTTGACATTCCCGCGCATTGCATTTACGGTCTTTTAGGTCCAAACGGCGCCGGCAAAACCACCCTCATCCGCATCCTCAACCAAATCACCGCGCCCGACAGCGGCGAAGTGCTCATCGACGGCGAAAGGCTTTGTCAGAAGCATATTGCCCGCATTGGTTATTTACCCGAGGAACGCGGCCTTTACAAGAAAATGAAAGTCGGCGAACAAGCCATTTACCTTGCCGAACTCAAAGGCATCAAGAAGGCCGAGGCGCAGAAAAGGCTCAAGACATGGTTCGAGAAGTTCGAGATTGCGGCTTGGTGGGACAAGAAAGTTGAGGAGCTGAGCAAGGGAATGCAACAGAAGATCCAGTTCATCACAACCGTCATCCACGAGCCCGAAATCCTCATTTTCGATGAGCCTTTCAGCGGCTTCGACCCTATCAACGCCAATTTGCTGAAAGAATCCATTCTGGAACTCCGCGACAAAGGCGCCACCATTCTGCTCTCCACACACAATATGGCCTCCGTCGAGGAACTTTGCGACAGCATCACCTTAATTAATAATGGACAGAGCATCCTTCAAGGCAAGGTCGGCGACATCAAGCGGCAGCACGACACGCACCAAAGGGAAATCATCATCCGCTGCGATGACGTGCTGCACGTGATGAACATCGCCGACACCTATAATAATATAAAGGTGGAGCACACCGACCGCCCCGACGAGACCAAACTGACGCTATTCAGCGAGTCGCCCAACGACCTGCTCGGCCAGTTGCTCAACATCGGGCAACTCGTTTCCTTCAAGGAAGTCTTGCCCTCCATGAACGACATTTTCATCCGCGAAGTGCAATCCCAAAACCAAGCCTCATGAACAAAATCGGACTCATCATCAAACGCGAGTACCTGACCCGCGTGCGCAAACGCAGCTTCCTTATCATGACCTTCCTCGGCCCCATTTTGATGGCCGCCCTTTATATTATTCCCATCATGCTCGCCCTGCACAGCAGCAACGAGCACATGCGCATCGCCGTGGTGGACGAAAGCCACTGGTTCGAGGACCGCTTCGTTACCAGCCCAGACAATCAGGAACACACCTTCGTCACCCTGCCCGGCCAGCCCATCGACTCGGTCAAGGAATTGGTAAAAAACGGTGTCTTCGACATGGCGCTCTATGTGCCACCTACGCAACTCAACATCCCCTCCAACGCCGTGCTTTACAGCCTAAAACAAGTGCCGATGGAGGTGGAAACCTACATCAGCGGCGTGATGCGGAAGGAAATCGAGGACCAAAAATTGATGGCTTCGGGCGTTGACCCAGAAATTGTCAGCGCGGTGAAGACCGATGTCAACCTGCAAATCATGCGCATGGACGAGAAAGGCAACGAAAAGGAAACCTTCACCAAGGTGCAGTTCGCCCTCGGCATCATCCTCGCCATGCTGATCTACATGTTCATCATTATCTTCGGCGGCCAAGTGATGCAAGGCGTGGCCGAGGAAAAGACCAACCGCATCATCGAGGTTATCATTAGCTCCGTGAAGCCTTTCCAACTGATGATGGGAAAAATCATCGGCGTTTCGTTGGTCGCGCTCACCCAGTTTGTGATGTGGATTCTGCTGACAGGCGTGCTTTATGTCGGTTTCTCGGCCTTTATCGGCCTTAGCGGTCCGGGAATGTTGTCGTCAGGAACCGTCATGACGCAGGAAATCACCGCCACCGATGTCATGAGCAACGAAGGCGTGCAACAAATCGTGCAGATAGCCCAGTCCATCGACTTCGGCACCATCATCTTCTGCTTCATCATTTTCTTCATCTTCGGCTATTTGCTTTATGCAACGCTTTATGCCGCCATCGGCTCGTTGGTGGATAACAACACTGATTCACAGCAATTTGCCTTGCCCATCACCGTCCCGCTGATGGTTGCCATCATTTCCTCGTTTTACATCGTCAACAACCCCGACGGCAATCTGGCGATCTGGCTCTCGATGATACCCTTCACCTCCCCCATCTCGATGATGGTCAGGATTCCGTTCGGTGTCCCGATTTGGCAGATTGTGGTTTCCATCTTGATTTTGGCTGGCACTTTCGTCCTAATGACATGGGTTGCCGCCAAGATCTACCGCACGGGCATCTTGATGTACGGAAAAAAACTTTCTTACAAGGAAATTTTCAAGTGGTTGAAATATAAATAGAAATATTTCGTATTTTTGCAGGCTCAAATGAGCAAATTATACCCAATTGAAACAATTAACAAATTAAAAGTCAAATAATTAAATCAGTTTTACAATGCAAAACAAAGGAGCAATTAAAGCGTTGGCCATTATTTTCGGTCTGATCTTCCTTTATCAGCTCTCCTTCACCATCGTGACCAAGAGAGTGGAAAAGAAAGCCGTCAAGTATGCCGAAGCGGAAGCCAACAAACTTGCGAACGGAGACGAGTCACAGTACAATCTCATCAAGAACCAGAAAGAGACCTACTACCTTGACTCCGTCAGTAATGTGAACGTGTACAACCTGTTGGTGAAGAAGTACACCTATCGTGACGCAAAAGAAAGAGAAATCAACTTGGGTCTGGACTTAAAGGGCGGTATGAACGTCACCCTTGAAGTCTCCGTGAAAGACATCGTCAATGCCTTGGCGGGCCATTCACAGGATCCCACTTTCGTTCAAGCCATGGAATTGGCCACCGAGCGGCAAGAGAAGAGCGAAGGCGACTTCGTGACCTTGTTCGGTGAGGCTTTCGAAGAAGTGGACCCCAACGCCAGACTTGCTTCCATTTTCTTGTATGAGTTCAAGGATAAGGGCATCACCGTCAACTCCAGCAACAATGACGTGCTGAAGGTGTTGAGGAGCGAATGCGATGGCGCCATCAACCGTTCCTACCAAATCCTGAGAACCCGTATCGACCGTTTCGGCGTGGCACAGCCCAACATCCAGAAGTTGGAAAACTCGGGCCGCATTCTCGTCGAACTGCCCGGCATCAAGGACCCGAAGCGTGTGCGTAAACTCCTCCAGGGTACGGCACAACTTGAATTCTGGGAGACCTACAACTTCTCCGAGATTCAGCAGTATTTCGCCGAAGCTAATGCCAAGCTGGCTGAGACCAGAAAGGCCAAGAACGACTTGGAAAGCACCGAAACCCCTGCCGAGACTGAAGTCGTTGAAAACGAGCAAGAAGCCACTCCAGCAGCTGAAGGCGAAGTAGCTGAAGCACCTATTGCCGACAGCATCGAGGAAACCAGCTTGGAAGAACAGCTCGCCCAAAACACCGAGGAAGAAAACCTCACGGAAGAGGATCAATTGAACCAATTCCAGGAAAACAACCCGCTGTTCACCTACCTCCAACCTTCCTATTATCAGAACGAGGCTGGTCAGGTGGTAGCTGGCGAGACCGCCCGCGTGGGTATCGCCCAAGTGAAGGACACCGCCGTCATCAACCAAATGCTGGCAGAGATGAAGAGCATCTTCCCGCGCAACCTGAAGTTCGCTTGGACGGTGAAACCTGAAATTACCCAAGGCGAAATGCAGTTCCTCGAACTCGTGGCCCTGAAGATGTCACGTGACAACAAGTGCGCCCTCGGCGGCGAAGTCATCACCGACGCCCGCCAAGACTACGGCCAAGGCAACCAAGTGGAAGTCACCATCCAAATGAACTCGGAAGGTGCCAAGGCTTGGAAACGCCTCACCGGCGAGAACATCGGCAAGCAGATTGCCATCGTCCTTGACGATTATGTTTACAGCTATCCCGTCGTGAACCAAGAAATCAGCGGCGGTCGTTCGCAGATTTCTGGTGGCGGCATGACCATCGAGGAAGCCCAAGACTTGGCCAACATCCTGAAGGCCGGTAAGCTGCCCGCTCCTGCAAGAATCCTTGAAGAGCAGGTCGTTGGTCCTTCACTCGGTAAAGAAGCCGTTCAAAAAGGTATGTGGTCGATGGTGTTCGCCTTCATCCTCGTGCTGGTTTACATGGTGTTCTTCTACAAGAAAGCCGGTCTCGTGGCCGATATCGCCCTGTTGGTCAACGTGTTCTTCCTGTTCGGTGTGCTGGCCTGCCTCGGCTCCGTGCTGACTTTGCCTGGTATCGCTGGTATCGTGTTGACCTTAGGTATGGCCGTCGACTCGAACGTGATCATCTTCGAGCGTATCAAGGAAGAGCTGAAATCTGGCAAGGGCATCAAGCTCGCCATCGAATCTGGTTACAAGAACGCTTACTCCGCCATCATCGACGGTAACGTCACCACCTTGATTACGGGTATCATCCTGATTATCTTGGGTACGGGTCCTGTCCACAGCTTCGCCGTCACCCTCTGCATCGGTATCTTGACTTCTTTGTTCACCTCCATCTTCATCTCGCGCCTGATTTTCGAGCGCATGTTGGACAAGGAAAAAGAAATCAGCTTCTCCACTCAGTGGACGCGCAACTTCCTGCAAGACAAGCATTACGACTTCATCGGCATCCGCAAGACCTCTTTCATCATCTGCATCTGCTTCCTCGTGGTCAGTTTGGGTTCGCTCGGCATCCGCCGCTTGAACCTCGGTATTGACTTCACTGGTGGTCGCAACTACGTCGTCCAATTCGACGACCCGAGCATGAAGGTGGAGCAAGTCCGCGATGCCTTGACGGGCCTCAACATCGACAAGAACGCCATCCACAGCGCCTTGGAAATGAGAGCCGACCAAGAGGTGGAAGACTGGTCAACGCCTGAAGTGAAGACTTACGGTACCAACGGTCAAGTGAAGATCACGACCAAGTTCTTGATCAAGAACGACAATCCCGCCGTTGACTCCGTCATCCAAGTCATCCTCTATGATGGTCTGAAAGGCCTCTACGGCAAAGATTTGACGATGGATCAGTTCTCGTCCGAAGACGAAACCGTGGGCATCCTGAGTACGCAAAAGGTGGGTGCCACCATCGCCAGCGACGTGACCCGCAAGTCCATCATCGCCGTCATCGTGGCTTTGGCCTTGATGTTCGTCTACATCGCCATCCGATTCAAGAAGTGGCAATATGGTGTGGCCTCTCTGATGGCATTGGCTCAAGACACCATCGTCGTGTTGGGTATGTACTCGCTATTCTACAACGTGTTGCCCTTCACCATGGAGGTTGACCAAAGCTTCATCGCCGCCGTGCTGACCGTCATCGGTTACTCCATCAACGCTACGGTGGTTATCTTCGACCGTATCCGTGAAAACGTCAACTTGCACCCGAAGGCCTCCTGGAAGGAGAACATGGTCAATGCCGTCAACAGCACCTTGACCCGTTCGTTCAACACCTCTGGTTCGACCTTGGTCGTGTTGCTCGCCATCTTCATCTTCGGTGGTGACACCATCCGCGGCTTCATCTTCGCCCTGTTGGTTGGTGTGCTGGCCGGTACGTTCTCGTCCGTGTTCCTGTCCTCGCCGTTCGCCTATATGCTGATGAAGGGTGACAAGAAAGACAAGGAAATCGCCGAAGAAAGCACCTCGAAGAAAAAATGATTGAACAATCATAATTAACCTTCTAAACTGCTTGCAAAAATCCCGCTGGAAACGGCGGGATTTTTTTGTTTTCGTTTTTTTGAATATCTTTGCATCATACAAAACCGAATAAAACCACGGAGATAAAAATGCAAAATATTAACAATCAATAAATTAAACAAATATGAAAAGAATTGTTACATTAACTTTGCTTTTGGTCGCGAGCCTGTCCTTGCTAAGCAATCCCATCGATGAGGCGACAGCGAAACAATTAGCTGAGAATTTCTGGAAAGAGAACCATATCATGGGCGTCAGGAACGGCATCGTGTTCATGGACAAAACGAGCGAAGCCCAGTTTGTCAACGTGGCCCCGCAACACGGCTATTCAGATTTCTTCATCTTCAACAACACCTCTGGCCCTGGCTATGTCATCATCGCCGCCGACGACTGCGTAGTGCCCATCTTAGGTTATTCCTACGTGAACAACTTCGACACGGAGACCCTTCCGCCTAACTTGAAGGAATGGTTAAACGACTACGCCGAGCAAATCGAGACAGCGGTGACGATGAGAGCCTCCGCTACGGCCGAAATCCGCGCCGAATGGGACTGCCTGCGTCAAGGCAAGCCTTTGCCCATCAAGTCGGAAAAAGCGGTAACGCCCTTGATTTCAACCACATGGGACCAAAGCCCGTATTACAACGCCCTTTGCCCCTACGACAACAGCGCCCACGAAAGAACGTTGACCGGTTGCGTGGCCACTGCCTTAGGTCAGGTACTGAAATACTGGTCCTATCCCGAACACGGATACGGCTCCCATTCCTACGTGCCCAACTCTCATCCCGAATACGGCTCGCTCTATGTCGACTTCAGCTCCGTCAACTACCAATGGTCGTCCATGCCCAACAACGTGACCAGCAACAATAACGCCGTGGCCACCTTGCTGTATCACTGCGGCGTTAGCGTCAACATGGACTACGGCATCAGCGGCAGCCCCGACTATGGCAGCTCGGCCTACACTGCCGACAACGGGACTAACCGTCCAAGTGCCGAGACCGCATTGAAGACCTATTTCAACTACAAAAGCACCCTGCACAGCGTATCGAAATCCGATTACTCTGACAGCCAATGGATTAACCTTCTTAAAAACGAGTTGGACCATTCGCGGCCCATGCTTTATCGAGGCTCCGGTAACCAAGGAGGCCATTCCTTCATTTGCGACGGTTACAACAACAACGACTATTTCCACTTCAATTGGGGCTGGAGCGGCCATTACAACGACTATTTCTACATCAACAACCTGAACCCCACCTCATTCAACTTCTCGTCGGGCCAGCAAGCCGTCATCGGCATCGAGCCTAACGGCAGTGGCGGCGGCGGAGGTGGCGGCGGAGGTGGCAGCTCCGAAGACTTCGACCTCGTGTACCACAACAACTTGTCTATGGATAACACCGAATACTGGTTTTACGACCCCTTCTCCGTTTATGCGGAAGTGCTGAATTCGGGCAGCGGCAACTTCAGCGGTTACATCGGCGCAGGCGTGTTCAGGAAGAACGAGAACGGAGAATACCGCTTCTTGGACGTGATGTCCTATTGGGACAAGACCTCCAATCCTTTGCAACCCAATTATTATGTATACGGCAATTTGGAATGTGAGGCCGGTCCACCGTATAACCCTGGCTCATACGGTATTGCCATGGTCTACAGCATGGATGGCGACCTCTGGAACTTTATCGACGACGGCAACTATAACGATGTTTTCTTCGACATCGTCTACGCCACCGACATCGAGACCTTTTCCAACTTCACCATCACGACGGGCGACTACCTGTATTACAGCGAGACGGCCACGGTGAATGTCGACATTTGGAACTCGGGCAATTCGACCTTCTACGGTAAGTTCCGCGTCAATCTGTCCAACGCCGACGGCTCGTGGGCGCAGAACATCCAAGTCTTGAACTGCTCCAACGGTCTGCAGGCTAACTACCACTACACCAACGGTGTCGACTTCACGGGCGAAATCACTGTAGAGCCGGGAACCTATTACTTGGAATTGGCTTACCAAGAATCAGGCTCGTCAAACTGGTATTACGCCGGCGCATCAGAATACCAAAATCCTGTGGTTGTCGAAGTGGTGGCGCCCACGGTGACGCCCGACTCATACGAAGCCAACAACACGGTCAGCACCGCCTATCGCATTCCCTTCAACCTTCCAGGGACTTCGACCTTGGCTAACACAGCAGGCTCCAACCTGCACAACAGCACCGATGTCGACTATTACAAGCTAGAGTTCAATCCGGGCATGAATTACATCGTCACCGCCCGCCTCTATGACTCCTACAACAATGGCGGCAGCGGCACTTATTATACGGTGGATGCCAAGTTTGCATACTCCACCGACGGGACAAACTGGTCGGAGTTTTACGATGACGAGATGCCTTCGAGCATCACGGTTTCAGGCGGAAGCACGCTGTATTTCCAAGTCCTGCCTTATTTTGAAGGAAAAACCGGCACCTACCTGCTCAGCTTTAACATCGCCTCTGGTACCGGCCTCGATGAAGATGACGAAGCCTGTTTCAGCATCTATCCGAACCCCGTCAAGGACATGGTCAACGTCAACTGCAAAGGCATGGAAGAAATCAGGCTCTTCAACGCCATCGGCCAGATGACGAGAAGCGTCAGCACCAACGGCACCGACCTCCTCCAAATCAACATGGCCGGGCTGCCTTGCGGCGTTTATCTGCTCCAGGCCGTCAGCCAAGACGGAATCTTGACCAAACGCATCGTGAAGGCCGAATGACAGTTTTCGCAAAAAGGTCACATCAATCCCGTCAGCAATGGCGGGATTTTTTTGTTTTTTCTTTTGTTTTTTCAGAATTATTCGTATTTTTGCGGCTTCAATAAAGAATGTTGCATACAAACAAACACACTTACCATTGAAAAACTAAACGTTTTGATACAATGAAAAAACTAACCTTAACCCTCGCCATCGTCCTCAGCATGACCCTCACGGGTATGGCACAACTGCAAGGCGGCGGCCTTTTTGAACGCGGCGCTATCCTCGATGAAACCTATAACGACTACAACTACCGCGATGGCAGCCTGATTCTCCCCAGCGGCCACGGCAGCAACGACGACGCCGATGCTCCTTTAGGCAGTGGCCTGCTGGTGCTGACAGCCCTCGGCGCAGGGTATGCAATCAAACGCAGACGCAATTCGCCAAACAAATAATGCCGAAAAAAGTGAACATGCGGGGAAACCTGTGTGTCCGTCCTTATAGCAAAAACACAAAGAATCCCGCCATGGCGGGATTTTTTATTTCCAAACACCGCTCCGTTTCACGGAATTATTGTACCTTTGTCCGATAATAAAAACACGGTTTCCGCGTTTGCAAAAAGAGAATTTACGTTTATGAAAAGATACCTCATTATCATCCTGTCGGCCCTGTTCATTTTCATGAGCGCCGACCTTCAAGCCCAAAAAAGAAATCCGGCCAAAAACGCCGACCTCGCCTTCGGACGCAAACAGTACACCGAGGCCGCCGATCGCTACAAGAAAGCCTACCGCAGGGTGCGCCGCAACAAGGAAGAACGCAACCGCATCAGTTTCCAAATGGCTGAATGTTACCGACTTATCGGCCTCACCAAGCGTGCCGAACCATATTACAAGCGCCTGTTGAAAACCGACTATCCCAACACCCATCCAGAGGTTTATCTCAATCTCGCGGATACTTACAAGATGAACGAGAAATACAAGGACGCCATCGAAATGTACGAGAAATACACCGAGATGGTGCCCGACGACCCTCGAGGGCCACTTGGTGTGGAGACGACCTCACTCATTGCGGAATGGATTGAGAACCCGTCGAGATACGAGCTAACCGAGCTGAAAAAAGTGAACTCCACGAAGGATTCCGACTTCGGAGCCTGCTGGACGAATAACAACTTCAACGAAATCATTTTCACCTCCAACCGCGATGCGGCTACTGGCAAGGAAAAAGACGGCATCACGGGACAGGAATTTGCCGACTTCTTCATCTCAAAGCAAGACCGCAAAGGCGATTGGAGCACGCCCGTTCTCGCCGACGAAGGCGAAAACGTGAACACCGAGGCCAGCGAAGGCACGCCTTTCATGAACGCGAAATACACGAAGATGTACTTCACCCGCTGCCAAAACGGTGCGCATCGCAAAAACGGCTGCCAAATCATGGTGGCAGGCAAGAGCGGCGGTGCGTTCTCCGAGGCCCGTCCCGTCGAAATCGCGGGCGTTGACACTTTGGACATCGTGGGGCATCCTACCCTTTCGAGCGACGAACTCATCCTCTATTTCTCTGCTGACCGTAAGGACGGTTTTGGCGGGAAGGACATTTGGGTTGCCATGCGCGACAACTCCAATGAGACTTTCAAACGTCCCTTCAACCTCGGCGAAAAAATCAACACCGCTGGAAATGAGGTGTTTCCGTTCTTGCGCAACGACACTACGCTGTATTTCTCCTCCGACGGTCACGGCGGCATGGGCGGATTGGATGTGTTTGTCAGCACCATTGACACCGCTGGCAACTGGGGCGAACCGCGCAACCTGAAATACCCCATCAACTCGACAGGCGACGACTTCGCCATCATGTTCCACCCCACGCAGGAATGTGGCTTCATTTCCTCCAGTCGCGGCAACTCACGCGGTCTTGACAACATATACTATTTCGAGGAGCCAACCATCCATTTCACGCTCTCTGGTACTGTCAAGGATG
The DNA here is from genome assembly GCA_905233685.1 of uncultured Bacteroidales bacterium. Classification (GTDB taxonomy): domain Bacteria; phylum Bacteroidota; class Bacteroidia; order Bacteroidales; family F082; genus Limimorpha. Next base: position 43,499 of record CAJOEZ010000010.1, read on the forward strand.
CCAAGACCAAGCAGTTGGTCGATAACGCCAATGTCCGCATGGTGGGCAGCGACGGCTCAAGCCTCTCGACCCGCACCAACGACAAGGGCTACTTCAACTTCAGCGAGAGCCAAATGAACAAAAACACCACCTACGACATCATCATCGACAAGGACAACTACTTCACCCTCAGCACACAAGAGACCACCATCGGTTTGGAGTTCAGCAAGGACTTCGAGAAGGAATACGACATCGAGCCTATCCCACAGGAGCCTATCATGCTGCCCGACATCCTTTACGATTTGGGCAAATGGGACCTCAAGCCGCAGTTTGAAGACTCGCTGCAAGGCCTGATTGAGACCCTGCAAATCAACCCGACCATCACGATTGAACTGGCCTCACACACCGACGCCCGCGACACCGACGAACACAACGACATCCTGTCGCAAAAACGTGCCCAAAGCGTTGTAGATTACTTGATTATCAGAGGTATAGACCCGCTTCGTTTGACTGCAAAAGGTTATGGTGAGCGTGTGCCGCGTACCATCCAAAACGACATCACCGTGAAGGGTTACACCTTCAAGGCAGGTACAAGACTGACCGAAGACTTTATCAACTCCTTGCCCAATACCGAAATCAAGGAAGCCGCGCACCAGATGAACCGCCGCACCGAGTTCCGCATCCTGAGCAAGGACTACGTGCCGCGTACCAACATCAGCGAAGGCGGCACCGTCAACATCGCCATCAACCCGCAGGAAGACCAAAGCGAGATGTTTACGGTCACCCAAAAAGGCTACTTCACCTTCTTCGCCAACGTGGACGGCTACAATGAACCCTTCACTTACAGCCAAAACGCCGACTTCTGCGTCTCCGAAAGCCGTGCCTTGCAACTGCTGAAGGACGGTCGCCTCACCGCCGACGACTTCCAAGGCGACGTGGACAAAATCCTCACCACAGGCGGCATCCAAGACGGTGCCATCTGCATTATCAAAGAAGTGAGAATTGCCGGTCGTTCGCTCTACAACGTTGAATGTAAGGTTGTTAAACGAATGTTAGAGCAATGGGTCATCGGACAGAAGAACATGAAGCAACTCGGCAATTACGAGTTTGACACCAAGGATAAAAAGTTAAAGTTTAAATAATGGACAATCGCTATAGCCAACGCGGCGTTTCAGCCGAAAAGGAAGACATCCACAACGCCATCAAGAACCTCGACAAGGGCTTGTATCCCAACGCTTTCTGCAAAATCATCCCCGACATCCTCGGCGGCGACCCGCTCTATTGCAATATTATGCACGCCGATGGCGCGGGAACGAAATCTTCGTTGGCCTACCTCTATTGGAAAGAGACCGGCGACATGAGCGTGTGGGAAGGCGTGGCGCAAGATGCCGTGGTGATGAATACCGACGACCTCATCTGCGTTGGCGCGACGGACAATATGCTCCTCTCCTCCACCATCGGACGCAACAAGAGCCTGATTCCAGGCGAAGTCATCTCCGCCCTCATTAACGGGACGGAGCATTTCTTGGAGAAACTGCGCAAGTTGGGCATCGGTATCTACCTCACAGGCGGCGAGACCGCCGATGTGGGCGACTTGGTGCGCACCGTCATCGTTGACAGCACCGTGACGACACGACTCCGCCGCGACGAAGTGATTGAAAACAATATCCAGCCAAAAGATGTGATTGTGGCCTTCGCCTCCTACGGACAAGCCACTTACGAGGACAGCTACAACGGCGGCATGGGCAGCAACGGCCTCACCTCGGCACGCCACGACATGCTGAACCATTATTTGGCAGAGAAATACGACGAGAGCTACGACCATAGCATCCCTGAAGATTTGGTTTATTCCGGTCCGCACAAACTGACCGACCCCACCGAAGTCCCAGGCGTGGACGTGGGCAAGCTCATCCTCTCGCCCACCCGCACCTACGCCCCGCTGATGATCCCGATTCTGAAGGACTTCCGCAAGCAAATCCACGGCATCATCCATTGTAGCGGCGGCGCCCAGACCAAGGTGCTGCATTTCGTTGACAAACTGCACATTGTGAAAGACAACATGCTCGCCCTGCCCCCTCTCTTCCGCATGATCCAAGCCGCTTCTGGCACCGACTGGCACGAGATGTACAAGGTCTTCAACATGGGTCACCGCTTGGAAATCTACACCAACGAAAAGGCTGCTAATGAAATGATTACCATTGCCAAGGCGTTCAATATTGATAGCCAGATTATTGGACATGTTGAGGCCTCAGAAGTGAAACGGTTGACTATTAAGAGTGAATTCGGAACATTTGAGTATTAACCAACCCATAAAACCATAAACACCATGAACAAATCAAAGGTTTTCTGCTTTTTGGGCATTTTGCTCGTTTTCGGTTTCACTAACTGCAACAAAGACAGCGAGAAAATCGTTATCAAGACTAACGCGCCTCAAGAGGTGTCGTCGCATTACGCAAGGATGACCGGAAGCATCACTTCGTCCGAGAATAACATCGAGCTTTGGGCTTATGGCTATTGCTTGGGAAAAGAACCCAACCCTGACATGTCGCAGATGCAAACTTGCATTTACGCGGTAGACCCGAGTCATCCCGATGTTTCCCTTCCCCGCCCGTTCGATTGGGTTATCCCTGGCCTGGATTCCGGAACCGAGTATCATTTCAGGGCTTTTGCATTTATTACGTCTAATGAAAGGCCCATTTTCGGCGAAGACGTTTGTTTTACTACTTCTGGGAAATAATAAACTGTATTCCGACACGTGGACATTACCGAGAAACTCGAAACCATCAAGCACCGCTGGGAGGAAATGGGCGAACAACTCGCCGACCCGGCCGTGGCTTCCGACATGAAGAAGTTCGTGAAGCTCAACAAGGACTATAAGGACTTGGAACCCGTCGTCATGGCCTTCAAGGAATACAAAACCCTGAAAGCCAACATGGAGGAAGCCCGCGAAATCCTTGCTACGGAGAAGGACGAGGAAATGCGGAAGATGGCCCAAGAGGAGTTGGACACCGCCCAAACGCGCATTGAGCAGTTAGAGCAAAACATCCGCGTGATGATGATTCCCAAAGACCCGCAGGACAGCAAAAACGCTATCATGGAGATCCGCGCTGGAACGGGCGGCGACGAAGCTTGTCTTTTTGCTGGCGACCTGTTCCGCATGTACAGCAAATTCTGCGAAAATCGTGGGTGGAAGGTCGAAGTGACAAGCGTCAGCGAAGGCGCGAGTGGCGGCTACAAGGAAATCGACTTCACCGTGACGGGCAACGGCTGCTACGGCATTTTGAAGTTCGAGTCGGGCGTGCATCGTGTGCAACGTGTGCCCAAGACCGAGACCCAAGGCCGCATTCACACCTCTGCCGCATCGGTGGCTGTGCTGCCCGAAGCCGAGGAGTTCGACGTGGAAATCAACGAGGGCGAAATCAAATGGGACACCTTCCGTTCGTCAGGTGCTGGCGGACAGAATGTGAACAAAGTGGAATCGGGTGTGCGCCTACGTTACATGTGGAAGAACCCCAACACAGGCGAAATGCAGGAAATCCTCATCGAGTGCACTGAAACCCGAGACCAACCCAAGAACCGTGAACGCGCCTTGGCAAGACTGCGCACACGGATTTATGACATGGAGTACCAGAAATACATCAGCGACATCTCCGCCAAGCGCAAGACCATGGTCTCAACCGGCGACCGCTCGGCGAAAATCCGCACCTACAACTACCCCCAAGGCCGCGTCACCGACCACCGTGTGGAGGGTTTGACAGTCTATAACCTCGCCGCCGTCATGGATGGCGACTTGAACGAGATTATTAACCGTTTGCAGATGGCTGAAAACGCTGAAAGACTGAAAGAAAACATCGAATCCTAACGATATGAACAAACACCAATTATTCGAGCAAATCAAAAAGAAGCAGTCGTTCCTTTGCGTCGGGCTGGACACCGACATCAACAAGATTCCGCAGGAACTGTTGGCCATGGACGACCCCATTTTTGAGTTCAACAAGCAGATTATCAACCACACCGCGCCATACGCCGTGGCCTACAAGCCCAACACGGCTTTCTACGAGGTGTATGGTGCCAAAGGCTGGCAGAGCTTGGAGCGCACCATCCAATACCTGCGCAACAACCATCCCGAAATCTTCATCATCGCCGATGCCAAGCGCGGCGACATCGGGAACACCTCGGCCAACTACGCCAAGGCATTCTTCAACACCCTGAAAGCCGACGCCCTGACCGTCGCGCCTTACATGGGCAAGGATTCAGTGGAGCCTTTCCTCAACTTCGAGGACAAATGGGTCGTCCTCTTGGCCTTGACCTCCAACAAAGGCTCGCAGGACTTCCAATACCTGAACGTCGGCGAAAGGATGCTGCACCAGCAAGTGCTGCAAACCGCCACCACTTGGGCTACATCGGAGCAGATGATGTTTGTGGTGGGCGCGACCCATCCCGAAGAGTTAGGCGAAATCCGAAAGATGCTGCCCGACTATTTCTTCCTTGTACCCGGCGTGGGTGCCCAAGGCGGCGACCTTCAAGCCGTTGCGCATAATGGTCTGAACGACGAATGTGGCTTGTTGGTCAATTCTTCGCGAGGGATTATCTATGCTTCGAATGGCAGTGATTTTGCCGTTCGAGCTGGGGAGGAAGCGAAGAAGTTGCAAGTGCAGATGTGTGAGTTGTTGAAAGAGAAAGGATTAGTTTAAACTAAAAAGCCGCTTCGTTTGAAGCGGCTTTTTAGTTTAAACATCTAATTAACGAGCCACCGAGAAGCTGCGGTTCAGCACCGTGCCGTCGTTGGCGTGAACGCGGAGGAAATAGATGCCGTTGGTCAAGGTTTCAGTGTTGATTTGTACGCTGTGACCATCAACTTCCTGCATCATAACGCGCTGACCGATAGCGTTGTAAACCTCAACGCTTGTCATACCCTCGCCTTCGATGTTCAGCAGACTCGAAGTCGGGTTGGGATAAAGCTTCAAGCTGTTTTCAAGCTCGTTGACACCCCACATCCAAGTCTGGAAAGTAGTCTCGGGGCCATAATATGTCTGCCCGTTGACAATCGCATAAGCTTGCACCATGTAAATACTGGAATGTTCAAGGTCGTCGACGGAAGCAAGAATCTTCCTGAACTCATTGAGAAAACCTACCACCGTGCTCGCCGTCGAGCTGGTCACCTTTCTATAGGAGAATCCCACTTCGTCCGGATAGCCATCGTAGGTCAAAGAAGCAATGAAATCGGCGTGGCTGTAATCTACATTATCAACACCAGTTTCACCGACTTCAACCTGAACTCCAGCCCCTTTAATGGAAACCACATGTGTGGCCTCGATGCCAAACTCGCCGTCGTCTTGGTCGCCAAACACCACATTATTCTGGCTGTCGTAAACGATGTAATAGCCGTGGCCGTAAGCGCAGCAGATGCCATTGTTACCGCTGTCGTTGATAGTGAACTTCACACACTCATTGACCGGAACGGTAACATATTCGAGGTGAATCTGGGTGGCCGTGCCGCCCATCAACATGGTGTAGGGGCCGCCAGAAGCCAGCACAGTACCATCGGAAGCGGTGAACTCCCAAGTGATTTGGTTGCCGAACTTGTCTTGCATCAGTTCGAGCTTCAGCTGCTCTTCTTGGCCTTCAATCTCAAGATCTTGCCATTCGAGGCAATTGACACTGCCCGTCTTGTGAATTTCAGTGGGTTCGCCGTTGGCCTCAGTGATGCTAACGCTCACAGGGTGAGTTCCAAAAGGCACCTCAACAGGAATCTCGATGGTTTCCATGGCAAAACGCTCCAGGTTGCCTTCCCAGTTGATTGTGTAGGTATCGCCTCCGACTTGAGCCAGAAGGGTCATCGAAGTCAAGGTCTCGGTACCGCCGTTTTGAACACGGGCTTCCACAATCTTAGAGTGGGTGCATGTGGTTCCGCTTTGTTGCGCGACATCCCTAAGCATGGGGAAAATCGGCTGGTCCGAACCCTGAATCATGTCGAGTTCGCAACCCGTCAAGATGGGACGAGTAGGCGTGCCTTGATAACGCTCCGAAACCCAAGCGAGGAAATTAATGTTGTTAAGGTCGACCGTCACACCGTTGGGGCTACCGATGATTTCAGGGATTTGGTACTCATAAACACGGGTAATCAGCGTTCCCTGAGTGGTGGGAGAAATGGCCTCACCCCAAGCACTCGGTTGAATGATGTCGCGGAGAATGTGCATATGAACATATTGACCGTTAATCATTTGCTCAGGATTCCATGTTGCACCTCCCGACTGTGAGCCGAGAATGCTGTCTTGCAGCATGGCAACGGTCAGGTAGTTCTCGTCTGCCGAGCTGTTGGCAGTGTAATAAACCTCCACGGTAATAGTAGCTATGCGGGTTTCCGGATTGACAATGACCATACCTCCAACATTACATTCAGAAGGTTGGCTCAACTGTTGGTTGGTCAAATTGGCCCAAGCGCCACGACTTTGGCCCGCTGCAGTAGAACGGTTGACCACGCCAGATGGAAATCCAGACACATTGAAACCGCCAAGAATAGTTGCCGATTCCGGGATGTTGAAATTGGGATAAGTGGTTGGAGCATAGGATCCTGCATGGACATTGACTGCCCAAAACCGACCCGGATTGCTTGCCGCAATCTGATTGGCAATCGCGTGACCATCAGGGCAATACTGACAGTTACGGCCAGTGAATTCTTCGAGGATGACGTTCCTGTTGGCAGGTGTCGTCGATACATACTGCTGGGCCTTCAGTGAGAAAGTGAACGCCAGCAAAGCCATTAAGGCAAAGGTAATTTTCTTCATGATAACAATGATTTAATGATTACTGATTTTCCGCCACAAAAATACACATTATAAAAAAATGCGCCACCATCAGTGACGCATTTTTTCAATTTTTTTTCAAAGAGTCCCCAGATTAGAGGCCTTCGATGACGGTCGTCCAACCGAATTCATCAGGCTCGGTGCCGTACTGGATGCCACGGAGCTTGTTGTAAAGCTTCTCGCTCCACGGGCCGGGTTTGCCGTCGCCGAACTGGTAAGACTTGCCGTTTTCGGGGTCGTCAATGCGGGAGATGGGGCTGATGACGGCAGCGGTGCCGCAAGCGCCTGCCTCCTCGAAAGTGGCCAGTTCCTCTTCAGCGATGGGACGACGCTCTACCTTCATGCCAAGGGTCTCAGCCAGCTGCATCAGGCTCTTGTTGGTGATGGAAGGCAGGATGGATGTGCTCTGCGGCGTGATGTAGGTGTTGTCCTTGATACCGAAGAAGTTGGCAGCACCAGCTTCATCGATATACTTCTTCTCCTTGGCATCGAGATAGAACTCGCAAGCATACTGGCCGCCGTGGCAAGCCTCAACGTGCGGACGCAATGAAGCGGCGTAGTTGCCACCCACTTTGTAAGTACCAGTGCCGAGCGGAGCAGCGCGGTCGTACTTGCGCGTGATGACGTATGGGTTGGCCATGAAGCCGCCCTTGAAGTAAGGGCCGACCGGCGTCACGAAGACAACAAACAGGTATTCGTCGGCGGGTTTCACACCCACGCGGGCACCCGTACCGATGAGCAGCGGACGGAGGTAGAGCGAAGCGCCCGTCTCGTAAGGCGGGATGAAGTCGGCATTGAGGCGGATGACCTTCTCAATGGCTTGCCAGAACTTGTCCTCGGGGAACTCGGCCATCATGATGCCCTGCGCTGAACGCTGCAAACGCTTGCAGTTCTCGTCCCAGCGGAATACGCGCACCTTACCGTCCTTGCCACGGAAGGCCTTCATGCCTTCGAAGGCTTCCTGACCATAGTGCAGGCAGGTAGCGGCCATGTGGATGTTGATTGACGTGTCGGAGCTGACTTCAAGTTCGCCCCATTTGCCGTTGCGGAAGTAGCAGCGGACATTGTAATTCGTTGGATAATAACCAAATGTTAAGTTTGCCCAATCGATGTTTTGCATGATTCTATTGTTTTAGATGATTGATTCGGTTGATTTGTAAAAGTCCACGAAATTACGAATAATTTCTGAATGTGCGACGCTTTTTTGGAGAAAATTAGCAATTTAAGTCCAAAGCCGTTTCAAGGTAGTGTCTTTCAATGCCATACCGAGCCTTCAAATCGGCAATCTGCTGCAAGATTTTCGGGTCTTTCGCGTTTTTCGTTGTTCTTCTCCCGACGAGCAGCACATTTTTCGGTGTGTGCTCCATCTCGATGAATTCCATCACCTGCGTCTTGTAGCCGAAATACTCCAAAATCAGAGCGCGGATAGTGTCAGTGATCATCACGGCTTGGCGTTCAAGGAAAATGCCGTAACGCGTGATAACATCGACTTTGCCCGAGCGTTCCATCTCCTGCCGAATTTGCTTGTGGCAGCACGGTGCACAAACAATCAGATCCGCCCCCGACTTGATGCCCGAAGCGATGGCATCATCAGTGGCCGTGTTGCAGGCATGAAGCGCAATCAGAACATCCAGTTTTTCAGGATGATACGCCTCAATGCTGCTCTCCACAAACTCCAAGCCCTTCAAGTTGTCCGACTTGATGATTTCATTGATTTTCAACACCAAATCAAGACGGATTTCCACGCCTTTGATATCGACATCAAGGTTCATGCGTTGGGTCAAAAGCTCATGAAGGGCGAAAGTGAGGTAGCCCTTCCCTGCCCCCATGTCGGCAATGTGGACCGTGCCTTCAAACTTCATCGGCTTGATGAGGCTTTCCACAATCTCGGCGTACTTATAAATCTGCTTGAACTTGTGCTGCATATCAGCGGTAATCTTGCCCTCGCGTGTCGTCAAGCCCAACTGATACCACCACGGATTGGCCGGATTGATGAGGCGGGCTTTCTGCTTGTCGTGTTCCAGGTTCTGCTCGCGGCATTCCTGTACCTTTTTGGTTTGAATCGTCGCCTTGCCCTTGCTTGAAACAAGCAATGTAACATCCTCGCTGACAGTGAACAACACGGCATTCAAAAAACAATTCGGAATCATTTCCCGCAGAATGTCAAGCATTTGCGCGGCATTGTAGTTCTTTACCTCGTCGCGGCGCTCGTAGTGGTATGTAAAGGCAAAGAGTCGCTTCTCCTTTATTAATACGGGTTTCACATAGACATTGCGCAAGTCGTCGTGCTTCTGCGCGGGCTTGCTCAGGGTCATTTTCACCAAGGTGCTTTGCCGGGAAGCTTCGTCAACTCGGCTCAGAAATTTTTCAAGGTTTTCGGACATGTCAAGTCTTTTCGCAAATAAGAGAAAAAGCCTTATTCAGGCAGTGCCACCGCAGGCCAGCCGTAGTCTTGCAGCATTGTTACCGGCAAGTTGTGCTTCTTCACATAATCGCTAGTGAAATGCAGCCTCATGTCCTCGCGCTTCTCCTTATCGCTGTTGAGTTCCCAGAAGGCATCAAACTTGTCGCCGAAGATTTTCTTGGCGGAAGGCATGTTGTCGGAGCCGTCGGCCACGGCATCGAAGCCAAACACCTCAAAGCCGTTGTCGGTCTTCTTCACGTGCATCAGGCCAGGATAGCTGCCGCCCGAAGCTGTTTTCAGCGTGTCGCCCGCGATGTCATAATTAAACACCCAGAAATCACCCCAAACGAGGATGTCGTCGGGATTGCTTTCATCGGTACTGACCACGAAAGCGTAAGGGATAGTCACATCGCTCTGGTCATAGTTCTTGCCGATTTCGTTCACCAGATAATCGTCAACGGCGGTGAGGGGAGTCGCTTCTTCCTTCACTTCAGTCAGTTGGGTCTCGGATTGGGCAGGAGCTTCCTCTTTGGTTTCTTTTTGCTTGGCGTTCTTGTTGCCACAGCCGGTCATGCTTGCGCCGCTTAAAACAAGGGTGGCGGCCAACATCCACATTTTCAATGTCTTGTTCATATTTTCTTTATTAAGTTAGTGTTTCAAGAGTTCGTCATATAGTGTCAAGCCCTTCACAGTCAGGAGGTATTTCTGGCGTGGATGATGAGGGTTGTCGGGATAAAGTGGCTTGACGAAGCCTTCTGCCACAGCTGGATTCAAGAAAAGTGCGAGGAAGTTCTCCCTATCCTTCAGCCCAAGCACTTGCATGGTTTCCTTTGCCGACTTTTGCCCAAACCCGATCGCCATAAGAGTTTTCTCTATGCTTGGATTATCCGTATGCAGCTTGTCTTGAGGTTGTCGGGTAGTTGTCGGGTGGTTGTCGGGTAGTTGTCGGGTAGTTGTCGGGTCAGACTGCTTCCATGCCTCGGGCATATTAATCAAAAGATAGCGATTGCGCAGTTCATTCTGTTCGCTGAGCAACAAGTTCCTGAAGAAACGTTCCAGATAAACAGGCTCATACTCAATGCCTTGAATCGCATTTTTGTAGTTCGCCCTTACCAAAGCATTCCGAAAATACCAAGAGTTGTCCGCAAACATGTCATTATCCACATCAAAACCGATAGATCTGAGATATTGTATGGTAAAGACGGCCGTCGTGCGCGTGTTACCTTCGCCGAAAGGATGGATTTGCCACAATCCCGAAACAAAGCCCGTAATATGCTTCACGGTCTCGTCAGCCGACAATCCCTTGTAACTGAAGGCCCTTTCTTGGCTGATGTCGAAATCAAGGGCAGACCATAAGTCCTCGAAATTCAGATAATTGACCGTATCGCCGCGCAAAACCCATTCCTTTTTGGTAATGTCATACTTGCGCAACTCACCGGCATGTTTAAACACGCCATCAAATATCCTACGATGCAGTGCCACAAAGCCTTTTGCGGTGAAATCGAGCGTTTGCCGCGACAAAATCCCAGAGATATTGGCCGACACTTTATCCGCTTCCGACTTGCTGTCATCATCAGGCTCGCGTTTCGTCTTCGACTGGTAATAGGTTTTGATAAGCTTCCTCGCTTCATCAATGGTGATCTCTCCTTCGATGTTGCGGAGAGCCGTCTCCTTCAGGTAATCCGACACAATGAGGCCGTCCACTGCCTGCAGGCCGATGGCCGTGCGCCAAGCGTAGGCCCGCTCGCGCTTGTGCGGCTCAGCGATGCGGATGTACTCCTCAAAATCAAGAAGTTGCCCTATGGTCTTTTCGTCTGACATACCGTGCAAAGATAAGAAATTTTCCGCAAAGTCGCACCGTTTTCATCGAAAAAAACACTTCTCAAACCATAAGCCGGCTATAACACCTATTTGATAGAGCAAGCTTAGGTTGATGAACCACAACAAGCCTATCTTTTCCTAAAAACCAGCCCTTGCCGCTCCCAAACCAGCATTTCGCGGGCAACGATAATGCTATAAAACCGCTCAAAATCAGCAGAAAGGTCTTCTTCTGTGGGCCAGTCGGAATGGGCATTCCAACCGCGTTCGGCGGTGCCGAGGGCTTTGGGAAGCATTTGGTAGGTGGCGTCATCGAAACTGCGGAGCTGCGACGACCAAAGCTGCGACTGCACACCGATAATGTCGCCCTTGTAGTCGTTGGGCTGCAAGGCGAAAGTCTTGCGTTCATCAACATAGCCCGCCCACGAAAGGCCGATTTCCTTGGGGTTGTCGCTATAGGCGAGGTCAAGGTAGGTGTAAGGCGCAGGCGAAAGCACCACGGGGAAGCCCTCGATGCCATTGGTGTTCCAGACGTTGAGGAAATACAGCGAACGTTTGAGTCGTTCCTCGGTTTCGGGTTTCAATCCACGGGCAATGTCTTCCCAACCGGCAAGACGAATGCCTCTCGTTTCGGCAAGGTCGAGCATACGGTTGATGAAAGTTTCCTTCATCTCGTGGCGGTCGCGGCCTGACCATGCGCCGTCGGGCACCTCGTCGCCGCCGATGTGGATAGCGGGCAACGGCACTCCCGCCTCTTGGTGCAGACGAATGACCTCGTCGAAGACCACGCCATAAAACTTATAAACACTCTGCAAATCAACACTTAATACATTATCCGTAAAGTCCTGCGCCGACCAATAACGCGAGGTGTCGGCGGGATCTTGCAAGCGGAAACTATTATCGCCCGTGCGCTGTTCATAGACCTGCATCGCCTTGATGGAAGCCCGCGAATGTCCGGGCATGTCAAACTCGGGAATCACAGCGATTCGGCGTTCCCAAGCATATTTCAAGATCTTTATGTATTCATCTGAATTGTAATAAGTTACATTTCCAATTTTGCCATTTGCCGAAGGTTTCAAAGCCTTGGTTTCTTTAAGATTCCAATCAGGCAGGGCATGATGTGCGGTATATTCTGTAAGCTCTGGAAACGCCTTGATTTCCAAACACCAAGACTCGTCGTCAGCAATGTGGAAATGTAGGGTGTTGAGTTTCCACGAGGCCATCAAATCGAGGATTTGAAGCACCTCGTCCACCGAGCGGAAATCGCGCACCACATCAAGCATAAAGCCTCGATACTGATAATCAGGCCAATCCTCAATGGTCATAGGCTCAAGTGGGCGAGGCAGCTTGGCGAGGGTGGTTTGGGCGTAGAAAGCGCCATCCTCGTCGCCAGCCTGCACTTTCGGCTCACCGTCCTCCCCTATCGTGATACGGTACCATCCCTCAATCTGGTTTTCAACCTCTTCCATCGTTTCGGTGCCATATTGGATGCGTTTTACTTGCGGAATAATATCGGCAGGACAGACATCGTAATTGCATACGAAATCGCTTTCAGAATCTTCGTTTTCAGGCAGTTCCAAGAAGTAGTAATGAACCTCAAAAGGCGTGTCGGGCTTTCCTTTTTGCTGCAAGACGAAGCCTTCGGGTGCCCAAGACCGCCTCGGCAACGGGCGACCATAATACTTCAGTGTGACCGTGCCGCCCGTCGGGATGTCGATGTACCATGATGTGCCTTGATAATGGTGCATTTCAGGGCCTTCCACAAAAGTTTTTCCGTCAAAAAGCTCCTGAAACCACACCCGCGAGCCTTGGGGCATGTTGTTGAGTGTCAAGGTGTGCAGAGCGCGACCATCGGCTTCGGTCGGACCTTCGGTCCATTCGGCAAAAGGTGTCCTGCTGCAAGCCGCCATCAGCATCAGAATGAGCGAAAATAGTGTCGCTTTGCGCATAAAGATCGTTTTTGCGGCAAATTTAGGCAAAATCACTTAAACACCATCGCGAAAACTGTCAAATTCGGGTCGACAGTAAGCCGTTCCTAAGCTTTACATTGTGTTAGTTTTTTGCCCGCTATCAACGACACAAGCCACTGTCATGTCGCCCGTCACATTGACCATCGTGCGCAGCATGTCCAAAGGCCGGTCGATGCCCAAAATGAGGGCTAAGCCCTCTATCGGGATGCCTACCGAATCGAGGACAATCATCAGCATGACGATGGAGCCGCCCGGAATGCCCGGTGTGCCAATTGAGGAGATGGTGGCCGTGGCCAAAATGAGCAGCATTTGGCCAAAGGTCAAATCCAAGCCCAAGACTTGCGCCAAAAACACCGCCGCCACCGCCTGATAGCAACTCGTGCCGTCCATATTGATAGTTACGCCCACGGGCAAAACGAATGACGACACCTCCTCGGAAACGCCCAATTGTTTCTGCGTGCGTTCCATCGTCAAAGGCAATGTGGCCGCACTTGAACTTGTGGTGAAAGCCAGCATCTGCACAGGCGCGGCGGCTTTAAAGAACTGCTTCACGGTTCGCTTGCCGAACACCCTCATAATGAAGGGGTAAACGAAAACGATAATGACAGCCAAAGCCAAAATCACCGTCAGTGCATACAAGCCCAAAGCGGAGAATATGCCCACATCGCCGGCGTAGTCCACAATCAAAGTGGCCATCAAAGCAAAGACTCCAATGGGCGCAAAAGCCATGATGAAGTCGATGATTTTCAGCAAAACGAGGTTCAATTGCCCGAAAAACCGCACCACGGACGGCACTTTATGCGTGCCGACAACAATTATGGCTACGCCGAAAAGCAAGGCGAAGAAGATGATTTGCAGCATTTTGGAATTGTCACCCAAGGCTTGGAAGATGTTCTCAGGCACAGTTTCGACCAAAAAATCCAACGGCGACACTTCCTGCATCTGATGCATCTGCGCCTCGCGCTCCGCCACAATCTGCTCGTAACGCTCCATAAACTCCGTTTGCCGGTCTTTCGGGAACACCTTCCCCGGCTTAATCAGGCTGACCATGCCCAAACCGATGCTCACCGCAATAATCGTGGTGCATACATATATCAGTATGGTTTTCAGACCGATACGGGACAGATTTCGGATGTCTTTGAGGTTGACGACACCTATAATGAGCGACACAAACACAAGCGGCACAGCAATCAGTTTAAGCAGTCGCATGAAGATGACGCCCCACGGCGCGACCCAATCGTGTACGAAACTTTCCCAATGCAAAGCTATGGCTAAAAAACCAAAGCCAACACCCAAGCCCATGCCGAGCAGAATCTTGGCATAGAGCGGCACTCGTTTCCTATGTGCTTCTCCCCTATTCAATCAGATTGATTTTCTGCGTTGTAACACCATTTTCGGTCACGATGCGGACGACATAAATGCCTTTTGAATAACCTTCAAGGTTGAGTTCCACTTTGTTAGAATTGGCTTTTCTGTCCTCCAACATCACACCACTGATGCCCATCAGCGACACTTGTTGGATGTTGCTCTGCGCCTCAATGGTCACTTTATCCTTGGCCGGATTGGGATAAACATTGCACTTCAAAGCAGCCAATTCGTTCACATTCACATTGGTTGTGTCAGTCGGGACGACTTTCACATCGTCAACAAACCAGTCGAAGGCCAAGAACTCACCAAAGTCGTTGTAGCCCCTAAAACCGATTTTGATGTTGCGCCCGATGTACTCGTCCAAATTGATGGAAATCGGCTCATTATACTCGTTAATCTGACCGTAAGGCATGTTGGCAGCATCCCATTTGTCCTCCCAAGTGCCGCTGTAGGTGTCGTACACCCTGACCGCGAAATGGTCGTAGCCGTCGGTGCCGTACTGTACCCAAGTCCAGAACTGCAACACGGTCGGTCTGGTGATGGTCAGCACGGGCGTAATCAAGGTTTGATCTTGCGCAGAGGGATTCTCGCTGCTGTCCCACTCCAACACAGCCTGCTTACTTCCGCCATGAGGTGCCACAATAAAATCATTCTCGTAATAGTCTGTGTAATAGACCGTTCCTTGGAACGACCAGTCCCACCAAGTCGGGTTGCCATCAGTGGTCCAGCCTTCGGGCAGACCATACAGACTGCACTCCTCAAAAGTTTCATAAAGCAAAGGCCGCTGATAGTCCCAACGAATCGGGATTTCCTCCGACAGAGCGCTGTTGCCCAAGTCGTCCACAAGTTGCACGGTCATCGTGCCATGGGTGTGGTTGTCGTACGCGGGAATGGTGGCGGTGTAATCGTAGTTGCCCCTACCCTTGCCTGCTCTCGTGAAAATCAGGTTGTTGGTCACGCCCCAAATGGAATACGTGGCCGCCAAAGTCACAGGCATAGTAGATGCATCATGAACACGTATGGTGAGATTCATTTCCGTGTCGGCATAAGTCTGATTTCCAGTCACTGAAATCAAGGTAGGTGGTTCGTGATCCTCCGAAGAAGTATTGATGAAAATGTCATCGAGATAGAGGTTCCAGCCGTAGTCGCTGACACCCTCGAAAATGATGAAGCCATAGTTGTCGGGGCAATCGAAAGTGAAGGCATATTCGTACCAGTCATCCACATCGGCGACGACGGGTTCCATATAGGTGCAGCGGTGAATCGTTCCGAGCAATTGTCCACCTTCAGAACGCGGCACCGAATTGTAATACACATTGATACGGTCGGCGCGGTTGATGTTCGGGTTGCTGTTGCGATACATCCAGAAGCGGACGATATTGTCGTGGTCGCTCAGTTCCATCTTGGGCGAAACCAACTCAGCGGAACCTCCAGCAGGATTGGTGTAAGTGTAGAAACGCGCCATGTACTGGCCTTCCTGCGGCATTGCATCAGGCGTGGAGCCTTGCGTGATGCGGTCGAAAGCGTAGTTGCCATTGGTGATGTTGTTCTGCCAGCCATCAGGCACAAAAGCGTTCTCAAAGCCTTCCTCAACAGGAAATTCGTTGACTGGTGCCAATGCGGTAATCTGAAAATCAACATTTTGTGTCGGGGCAGAATGACTTGAAACAACATCAAAAGTGGCATGAACAACTTCGTTGTTGCTCAAATTCATCGGCAAAATCGCTTTGGCCACCAATTCCACCGAACTGTTGTAAGGCAAATTAACCTGGCTCACTTGCGTGCCACTCTGAAAGAACTCTATCGGCAGGTTGCCCGTACTGTTGAACTGATAGGTATCCGACTGTTCGCCCGTGTTGCTGAGGCGGAAACGCAGGTAGGCAGGCTCGCCGAAATAAACGGCAGTGTCGGCAGTAAGTTGCTCCACATTGAAATAGTATTGCGCGGTCTGTTCAATGATGATGTCGTCAATCGACAAGTACCACGGCCCATTGTCAGCAACACTGTGGAAGCCCACATAGAAGGAGCCTGAACTTGTCGCTTGGAACACACCCGAGGTCTGCTCAAAGTCTTCATTATCAACAATCATCATCGGCACAACAGGAACCGTCATCGCCGAAGCATTGGAATTTGCACCAGCCTTCACTTCCAAATTGAAGTGGTCGACATGCCAAGTGGCGTACCAGAACGAAACGCGATAGTAATCCCCCGCCGTCACGTTGATTTCCTTGTAAATCCACACATCCGTGTTGTAGGTGGCATACATGTACCAGTCGCCGGTATGCGGCTTTCTTCCACGGGCGATGTTGTCATCAGGAATCGTAACGCCAGCCTTCCAGCCACCATCACCAATCCAGCCCACCGGGGTTTGATCTACCGTGTTACCATTTTCAAAAGTCTCATTGACAATCACTTGTGCGAAAGCGCTTCCCATCAGAAGCCACATCGCGATTAAAGCATACAGTTTTTTCATATTTGATAAGTTTTGATCTTGGCTACAAAAATAGGGTAATCTCTTTGATGCAATCTTCTATCCCTTTCAGTTAATTCTTCTATTATAACTGATTATTCCAAAATGGCAACACTCCATTCTTATAAGCTTCGGCAAGTAACAGTCTCTCTACTTCTTTAGGATCATCTTCTTCTGTGTCATACCAAAAGACAGAAAGCACAGAAAATCCCATTTCTCGCATTTTCTCTGGCCAAATGCGTCTACGAGGGAGTTTCCCAAATTGATGACCATTTACCAACCTGTCTTTAATTCCACCCAAGCCACACTTTCGATGAACTATTACGCCATTCTTTTTTTCGCCAGATCGACCAATATAAAGAAGTTGCTCTTTGCCTTCCAGAATAGTCCAGATAATATAGACTCCACTTTTGTCCGTTGGAGCATTGCAGACATCTCCCAAATTATCATCTACATGGAAATCAAAATGCCCTGTATGGCTATATTTATTCAAAATCTCAAACATGGTATTCTTCATTATTTTATTATCCCTATTTGTTATATATTAGTATAATTCATCAGCCCCTCCGTAATAATCATATAAGTCTTGATAATCCAATTCCAATTGTTCTAAGATCTCTTCAGCTGATAAGTTAGTGTTTACCTGAATATTTCCGGGCAATGTTAAGATTACCCCATGACCATTTAAATTCTGGCTATTCACTTGAGGCATAATCAGTTGGCCCTTTTGAAGTAATTTTTCCGGATGTTTGATAACTGTATCATCTGGATATTCATATCTTGGGTATACATAGTGTTTTTCTACTACCGTGGGTGGATATTTCTTATCTAGATAATCAGATAAAAAAGCTATAGGAATTATCCATATCGGGCTCAAAGCGATTATTATAAAAAGTATATTAGTATTCTTTACTTTCATTAGTCTTTCTTTCTTTTTTACGCAAAGTAATTTCGTCTTTTCTGCTAATGATATTCACCTAAAACATCGTTTTATTCAGCGGCAAAGATACAAAAATATGCGTTCACCGTTGGATAAAACACATTTTTCATCTGATTGACGCAACAATTCCTTGCCAAAATGTCAGTTTTCCAAATGGCACACAATTTGACAAAAGACGCGCGTCAATTCTGGATTGCTTCGTCGTGCCTCCTCGCAATGACGCGAAGCGACAAAGAATCTTTAAATCTTAAATTTTGAATTTTAAATACTTAACGATATGCAAACCGGTAACATTGGAGTAAAGACAGAAAACATTTTCCCTGTCATCAAGAAGTTCTTGTATTCTGACCAGGAGATCTTCCTGCGCGAAATCATCAGTAACGCTGTGGACGCCACACAGAAACTGAAAGCCTTGGCCGCCTCGGGCGAGTTCAAGGGCGAACTGGGCGACCTTACTATTAAGGTGGAAGTCGATAAGAAGAAAAAGACCCTCACCGTGCGCGATAGAGGCATCGGCATGAATGCCGAAGAGGTCGACAAGTACATCAACCAAATCGCCTTCTCGGGTGCTGAGGAGTTCATCGCCAAGTTCAAGACGCAAAGCGAAGCCGAAGCCGCCAACATCATCGGCCACTTCGGATTGGGCTTCTATTCCGCCTTCATGGTATCATCTAAGGTCTCCCTAATTTCGAAGTCCTGCAAGGAAGAAGGCAAAAACGGCGTCATCTGGGAATGCGACGGCAGCCCGGAGTACACGATGAACGAGATCCCGAAGGGTGACCGCGGCACCGACGTCATCCTTTATATCAGCGACGATGCCGCCGAGTTCCTCGAAGAAGGCCGCATCCGCGAACTGCTCAACAAATACTGCAAATTCCTGCCCATCCCGATCCAATTCGGCACGCGCAAGGTGCAGGAGGAAATCGAGGGCGAGACCGACAAGGACGGCAAACCCAAGACCAAGGAAGTGGAGAAGCCCTGGATCATCAACGACGTTGCGCCGCTGTGGAAGAAAGCCCCGACCGACATCAAGGACGAGGAGTACAACGACTTCTACCACACGCTCTACCCGATGAACTTCGGCGAGCCGCTGTTCCACATCCACCTCAACGTGGACTACCCCTTCAACCTCACGGGCATCCTCTATTTCCCGAAGGTGAAGAACCGCTACGAGTTCCAGCGCAACACAGCGTCGAAGGCATCCTGCCCGAGTTCCTCTCGCTGCTGCACGGCGTCATCGACTCGCCCGACATCCCGCTGAACGTCAGCCGCTCATTCCTGCAAAGCGACCAGAACGTGAAGAAGATCTCGACCTACATCACCAAGAAAGTGGCCGAGAAACTGGAGGAGCTCTTCAAGAAAGACCGCGAGGCCTACCAGAAGAACTGGGACGACATCCGCGTGTTCATCGAATACGGCATGATGAGTGACCCGAAGTTCTACGAGCGCGCCGAGAAGTTCTTCCTCTTCAAGGACACCGACGACAAATACTACACCATCGAGGAGTACAAGGCGCTCATCAAGGAGCAGCAGACCAACAAGGACAAGTTCCTCGTTTACCTCTACGCCACCGACAAGGACGACCAATACACCAACATCGAGAACGCCAAGGCGAAGGGCTACAACGTCCTGATGATGGACGGCATCCTAGACCCGCATTTCATCAGTGCCTACGAACAAAAGGAGGGCGAAAAAGGCGATGACAACCGCGCGATGTTTGCCCGTGTCGACTCCAACACCATCGACAAACTCATCGTGAAGGACGACAAGGAAGCCGCCTCGGGCCTCGACGACAAGCAGAAAGGGACCGTGAAGGCTGCCTTCGAGAAGGTCATCGACAAAGTAAGATTTAACGTGGAATTCAGCAACGAAGGTGCAGAAGCTGCCCCCGTTGAGGTCACCCAAAACGAGTGGATGCGCCGTATGAAGGAGATGGAACAGATGGGTGGCGGCCCAATGTCGTTCTACGGCTCGATGCCCGACAGCTACACGCTGATGCTCAACACGAACAGCCCCGTCATCACTGGCTTACTCGACAAAGACGAAGCCGCACAAGAAGCCACGATTCGGCAGATTTACGACCTCGCTTTGCTCTCTAAGAATTTGCTCAAGGGCAAGGATTTGAGCGAGTTTGTGAAGAGGAATTTGGAGAAGCTATAGAAATTGTTTATTTTTGCAGGTGAAAAACAACCCAATATGGAATACACCATTTTGATCCACAAAGACGAAGCAGAAGGCTGGTATTGCGGCCAATGTCAACAATTACCCGGTGCCATCTCGCAAGGCAAGACCCTTGATGAGTTGATGGAGAACATGAAGGACGCCATCCAACTTGTTCTGGATTATAACAAGGAGCAAGCCCTACATGCCTTTGAAGGCGAGCGTTTCTTCTATCGGAAATTAGCCCTCGCATGAAAAGGAATCTGCTCATAACGCATTTGACGCAGAACAACTGCACTTTATACCGCGAAGGAGCGAGGCATAGTTTGTATGTTAGTTCAAACGGCAATGTCGCTGCCGTGCCGCGCCATCCTGAGATTTCGGACTATACAGCAAAAACCATCTGCAAACAATTGGGAATTCCTGTCATTAATTACAATTGATTCCCAACAGTTATTTAGCTATCGACGAAACCGAAGTGGGCTATGGAAACAAGATCCCGTTTTGGATGTTCGGGTTGCTTTATTGAAAGTTTTATTATCTTTGCACCCAAAGAAAGAAAACATGTCCAACGCCATCACCATCCTGAATCATGAAGAAGACCGCCGCGTCGTGGAAGCCATCAAGCAGGCCGAACTTAACACTTCGGGCGAAATCAAAGTGCATATCGAAAACCGCTGCCGAGGCGACGTGGAGAAACGCAGTCTTGCCGTCTTCAAGCACCTGAAACTCAACGAAACTAAGTTACGCAACGGCGTGCTCATCTATCTGGCCGTCAAGGACCATAAGTTCGCCATCCTAGGTGACGAAGGCATCAACAAAGTGGTGGAAGACAGCTTCTGGAACGACGTGAAAGACCTGATGCAATCCCACTTCAAGGAAGGCTGCTTCGCCGAGGGCCTCGAACAAGGCATACAACGCTGCGGCGAGAAGCTCAAGACCTATTTCCCCTACCAATCCGACGACATCAACGAAATCCCCGACGACATCTCCTATGGAAACAATTAAAAGACATAAGATTACTCTAATCTGTTTGCTGTTCGTTTTGTTCACCTTCGGCACATCGCTGAAGGCCCAGTTGCCGAGTCCATCCTATCCGCCACGCCTCGTGAACGACTACACCGGTACTTTGAGCACAACACAGATCAATTCGTTGGAGCACAAACTTGTGGCTTACAACGACAGTACTTCCACCCAGATTCTGGTCATGCTCGTCGACGACCTGCAAGGCTACGACATCGAGCAATATGCAACGGAAATCGGCCACAGCTGGGGCGTAGGGCAAAAAGACAAGGGAAACGGTGTGGTCATCCTCGTCAAGCCAAACAAAGGCGGAGAGAAAGGCCAAGTGACCATCCAGACCGGTTACGGTATTGAGGAATATATCACCGACTTCACGGCCAAGCGCATTATCGAGAAAGAAATGATTCCATCTTTCAAGGACAATGATTATTACACGGGCATCGACAACGCCATCAACGTCATCATTGGCCTCTGTTCGGGCAAGTTCACCCAAGACAAATATAACGATGAGGACATAAGTCCCGTCTGGTGGATCATTCTCATTATCATCATCATCTTGATTGTCATCTGGGGCAACAAAGGCAGCTCGTCAAGCTATTCCGGAAGAGGATCCAGGACTTCTTGGGTAGGCGGAGGCTTTGGTGGAGGCGGTTTCGGGGGCAGCAGCGGAGGTGGCTTTAGCGGCTTCGGCGGCGGCGGCTTCGGTGGCGGCGGAGCGAGTGGCAGTTGGTAGTTGTCAGTTAGGAGTTTGCAGTTACCAGTTAGCAGTTGTAGGGCTGTCACAGCATGCCAGCAAAACAATTTTGAATTTTGAATTTTAAATTTTGAATCTGATTATGTCAATCCCAATAATAGAAATCAAAAACGCCTCCATCTTCCAGCAGGAGAACCTTGTCCTTTCCAACGTCAACCTGACCTTGAACAAAGGCGAATTTATCTATCTCATCGGCCGCACGGGAAGTGGAAAATCCTCATTGTTAAAGACTCTATACGGTGAGCTACCCGCTCGCGACGGCATCTTCCGTGTGGCTGGCTACGACCTCACTCAACTCAAAAGGAAGGACATCCCCTACCTGCGTCGCAAAATCGGTATCGTCTTCCAGGATTTTCAACTCCTCTCCGACCGCACGGTGGAGAAGAACCTCTCGTTTGTGCTGGGCGCCACGGGCTGGACCGACCCCGTAGAAATCTCCAAACGCATCGATGAAGTACTGGCTATGGTAGGGCTGGCCGACAAGCGCAAGAGCATGCCGCACCAAATGTCAGGCGGCGAGCAACAAAGTGTCGCCATTGCCCGCGCCCTGCTCAACGCGCCTGATGTCATCCTCGCCGACGAGCCCACAGGCAACCTCGACCCCGACACCACCCTCGAAGTGATGAAACTCCTACGCAGCATCAGCGAGAGCGGCACCGCTGTGCTGATGGCTACGCACAACTACACGCTCATGCAGAAGTATCCTTCCCGAATCGCCAATTGTAAGAATGGGACAGTGGTTTGCTCAGAAATGGAGTGATCAGCAAAAAACCGTTTTCAAGATTTTTTGCGCATTGGATTCGTTGTCATAGAGTTGCCGCATCTGGGCGTCGCGCTCGTCGATGTCTTCTTCCGTGAAATCTTCCTCCATCAACCTTTTAATTTCGGCAATCATTCGTTCCGGCTCGTCGGCCACCACGCAGAGACTTTCCAAGGATGTACCTTTCACCATGTCAGAGTTGACGAGACAGAAACGTCCGTTGTAAAGTGCATTCAACAGCTTCAGTTTCAATCCAGTAGGCTGGTTAGTAACTAAAATGTTCACCTGCGCCTGTCGCAAGAGGTCGATCATCTCGGCATCATCGGGATTGGCCACTAGGGTCACGTTACTGTATTTTTCAGCCAGTTTCATCAACTTGTCGGAAGGATTCAAACCCGAAACGATGCAATGCAGATCCAATTCAGAAAAGACATTCTCTATCAGCCACTTAGCAGCATCTTCATTCTCACGGACGGAGAGATTGCCGTGATACAAGACATATTCTCCCCTACCCGTCTCAGAACACACAGAGTCGGCGGCGTTGAAACCCGGAACGAGGATGACATTCTGGTATCGTTTCTTGAAATAATCCACGTCCTGCTGCGAGATGGCAAAGATGCCTGCGGCCTTTTTCAAAACGGGTTCGTATCGTCTTAGTTTCCATGCCTCAGCGTGATAGAACAAACGCTTCCAGCCACATCTTTCAGTATCACCCAAACCGTTGTAATAGTCGTGTTCCACATTATGGGCACGGACATAGATCTTTCTGTTTTTCAAACGCTTGTCGAAAAGGACAGCTGTGGTATGCAAGCCCTCGCATAGGATGGGATAGTCATCCTTCAGCAGGTCCTGCACCAGCGCCTCGGAGCGGCGCGAGTTGACGATAAAAGGTGTGAGGCTCAGCTGTTTGCCGAAGGAAGTGTCGCGTTTATAATATTTCA
The DNA here is from genome assembly GCA_905233685.1 of uncultured Bacteroidales bacterium. Taxonomy (GTDB): domain Bacteria; phylum Bacteroidota; class Bacteroidia; order Bacteroidales; family F082; genus Limimorpha. The sequence goes on from CAJOEZ010000010.1 coordinate 66,892, forward strand.
CCTCGTGGCAGCGCTTCAAGATTTCCTGCTCGCCGCGACCGTATTCAAAGCAATGCAGATGCACCTTGACGCCCGCTTCAATGAGTGCCTTCACGCGGTAAAACACATCAATGACCCCGCCGTAGTTGGCAGGATAAGGCACGTCAAAGGCTATTATATGTAGGTGATAATCCGTGTCATTCATAATGTCTGTAGATTTCAAGCAGTTTCTGTTCCTCGTTCTCCCAACACAATTCCTGTGCCGCAAGAGCAAGATTCCGTTGCCATTGTTCCCTCCGTGCTTCATCCGAAAAGGCCTCTCGGATAGTGGCGGCGATAGTCGCAGGCTCATGGTTCTCAATAAACAGGCCGAGGTCGTATTGTCGGATGATTTTCTCGATTTCAGTCAGATGCGAAGCCACAATCGGCACACCTGCTTGGATAAAGTCGAACAGTTTGTTGGGCAGGCTGAAGCGATAGTTGAGGTTGGTGTCCTTGTCGAGGCAGAAGCCCAACTCGGCAAGTTGCGTGTAGGCCATCATCTGCTGGTAAGGCATCCTCGGGAAGAAGCACACTCGGTCGGTGATCTTCAGGTCCTCAACCATTTGTTTCAAGGTCGGCAACACATCGCCACCGCCGATAATCATCAAGAAGCAGTCGTCCAAGAGCGACATGGCCTGCACTAGTTCCTCGGCACCTCGCTGAATGTTGATACCAGAGCCTTGCAATATTAAGAGATGTTTGTCGGAAGGTAAGCCCAAGGCTTGTTTGTCGCCTCTTGGAGGCAAGGCCTTGCGCGGCGGGATATTGCGAATGACATGCACCTTGACGCCATATTTCTCGCGGAACAGGTCGGCAATGCTGTCGCAGACCGTGATCATCTCGTTCAATTTGGGTACCACGAAGCCCTCAATGCGTTTCCACACACGTTGCACCTGGGGACGATTGACCAACTCTGGCGTTTCTGTGAAGTATTCATGGCTATCAAAAACCATCTTGATACCTTTCAGCCGCGAGATGAAGTAATTGGGCAGAATGGTATCCAAATCGTTGGACAAAAGCAGCTGTGCGCGATGAAACAGCAGGAAGAAAAACAGGCGTATGTTGTATTCGGCATAAAATAGCGGCCCTTTCTCGAAAAGCAGTTTCATGCGGTGAGAATCGTAGAGACGTTCGTCCATCGGCGGACTCTTGCGTTGTTTCCGTCCCACCAAAAGCACCTCGTAACCAGCTTTTTGCAAGGCCAGACACGACTTGTTGACCCGCTGGTCAGTGACCAAGTCGTTAATCACCGATACGATGGCGCGTTTCATGGGGACAAAGATACGAATGTTTTTCATGAAACGACGAGATTTAACTTCTATTGTGTATTTTTGCAGCATGAAAACCAACGTCAGCCTCAAATCCCACAACAGCTTCGGCTTCGACGCCACTGCCCGATATTTCGTTGAAATCAACGCGATCGGCGACCTGCAAGCACTCATCAAAAGCGGCGAATTGCAGAATCGCAAAACCTTGATTCTCAGTGGAGGAAACAACATCCTTTTCCAAGACGAGGTATTTGACGGTCTCGTGGTTTACATCAACACGAAAGGTATCGAAATCCTTCGGGAAGACGAAAACGAAATCATCGTCCGCTCCCAAGCTGGCGAGGATTGGCCCGGATTTGTACGTTTTTGTGTCGGAAAGGGTTGGCATGGCATGGAAAACCTTGCCCATATTCCAGGTAAGGTTGGTGCCGCGCCAGTGCAGAACATCGGTGCCTACGGCATGGAACTGAAGGACTGCTTCCTGCAATGTGAAGCGATGAATATAGCCTCTGGTGAAACTAAGGTTTTCACAAAGAAGGAGTGTCGTTTCGGCTACCGCGAAAGCATCTTCAAAGGCGAGTTGAAAGGCCAATATGTCATCACTTCGGTGGATTTCCTGCTGAAGAAAAATACGTCGCTCCACCTCGAATATGGCAACATCAAGACCTATCTGGAGCAAAACGGCATCGACAACCCGACTTTGCAGCAGCTACACGACGCCATCTGTGCCATCCGTGACGCCAAATTGCCCGATGTGAAGCAGTTGGGCAGTGCCGGCAGTTTCTTCAAGAATCCCGTCATTGAAAGAGCACAATTTGAGGCTTTGCAAAAGGATTACCCCGACATTCCTCATTATGACGAGCCCAATGGCAAGGTGAAAGTTCCAGCGGGCTGGCTCATCGAACAAGCAGGTTGGAAAGGCTGGCGCGACAAGCATGTGGGCGTGTACGACAAGCAGGCGCTCGTCCTGGTGCACTACGGTGGCGGCAAAGGCGAGGACATAGTGGATTTGTCCCAAAGAATCCAAGATTCCGTGGAGACCAAATTCGGAATAAAGATTAGTCCCGAGGTGAATTATGTTTAATTATCCAAAGCACCCGTTAATTCAGCGACTGTGGCAAAACCCTGCCGCTCGCAGTATTCGTTAATTCCCCAGGCGACTTTCGCTGAGACCGCAGGATCGATGAAATTGGCCGTGCCGATTTCAATGGCGGAGGCGCCGGCGAGCATGAACTCGACGGCATCGGTGGCGTTGCTGATGCCGCCCAAGCCCACTACGGGGATCTTCACCGCCTTGGCCACTTGCCATACCATGCGCAAGGCCACAGGCTTCACACAGGCACCCGACAGGCCACCTGTAATCACAGACAGTTTCGGCTTGCGCTGCTCCGCATCGATGGCCATGCCCATCAGGGTGTTGATGAGCGAGACCGAGTCGGCACCGGCAGCTTCGGCTGCCAAAGCAATCTCGGCGATGTTGGTTACATTTGGCGACAGCTTGACCATCAAATGTTTATGATACACTTTGCGCACCTCAGAAACCACTTGTGAGATGCCCGTAGTGGTCACGCCGAAAGCCATGCCGCCTTGCTTCACATTGGGGCAAGAAACATTCAATTCAATGGCAGGAATCTTGTCCAAGGCATCCACCATCTCGGCGCCTTTCACGTAGTCTTCCAAAGTGGAACCTGAAAGGTTAAGCAGCACGTTGGTGTCATAATCCTTGATACGGGGATAAATGGTATCGATAAAGTATTGTACGCCTTTGTTTTGCAGCCCGACGCAATTCAGCATCCCAGAAGGCGTCTCTGCCATGCGCGGATATGGGTTGCCCTCGCGCGGATGCAGCGTTGTGCCTTTCACGATGATGCCGCCCAGCTGGGCCAAGTCTACGAAATCGGTGTACTCCTCGCCATAGCCGAAGGTGCCCGAAGCCGTCATCACAGGGTTGCGCAGCACCAGACCGCGACCCAAGTCTATCGTCATGTTCACCATTTCAACCTCCTTGTGTTAAATACCGGACCTTCCTTGCAGACGCACACGTGGCCGTCGACGGTGTCCTCCACACAGCAGAGGCAGGCGCCCAAGCCGCAGGCCATCAGATTCTCCAATGAGACTTCGCACCAGACATCCTTTTCGGCAGCCAGTTTCGCCACCGCCTTCATCATGGGTTTCGGGCCGCAGACGTAGATCTTGTCGAAGCTTTGCTTCTGCCAGACCAAGTGCATGGTCACAAAGCCTTTCTCGCCCAGCGAGCCGTCTTCGGTGGTCACAAAGGTCTCACCAAGTCGCTGGTAATCAGACAAACGAATCAAATCAGACTTGGATTTCCCGCCCAAGAGCAAAATGGGGCGAATGCCTATCTCTCCCATCACCTTGGCGAAATAATACAAAGGTGCGATGCCGATGCCGCCACCGACGAGCAGACACCGCTCCCCTCTCTCGGGCATGCTGAATCCATTGCCCAATGGCAGCACGACGTTGATGGTATCGCCCACCTCGGCAGCCGCCAGATGCCGCGTCCCCTCGCCTATTTGCTGCACCAACAAGGTGATGTCGTTTCGCTCAAAATCCACATCGTGGATGGAGATAGGGCGGCGCAGGTA
>CAJOEZ010000010.1:70825-73666 GCA_905233685.1 uncultured Bacteroidales bacterium
CCATAGCCCTGCTTCTCCACCAGTTTGAAGTCTATTATTTGTTTCATAATAAGCACTTACACGGGACAAAGATACAAAAAAAGCCGCAAAAGCGGCTCTCAATAATAATATGCCATGAAAAAACTTTACTCTTTTTCAGCTGGAGCTTCGGCAGGTGTTTCAGCTTCAGCCTTGGGTTGTTCCTCCTCCACAGTGAAGTCGAGTAGGTTCTTGTCGACCAGCATCTGATACCAGGCGAAGACCTTCTTCATGTCGGAAGGATACACAGCCTCCTCGTCGTAGTCGGGCATGACGAAGGCGAACTTCTCGCGCAACTCTTCGCTCGAAGCCTTCTTATAGTCGAAGTCAACCTTGTCGCCCATCTTGTCGTGAATCATCATGAAGACTTCCTTCAGCGGACGGTCCTCATCTGTGGAGAAGATCGAAATCTCCTCAAGCGAGCTCATACGTTCGCGCGCAAAAGCCGGCGAGCACTTGCCGTCAAGAACGGATTCCACTATAAGCCTACCAACGGCTTGAGATTTAACAACATAAAGTCCAGGTTTACCGGATATTGAAACAATTTTACTCAGATCCATAGTTCAATTCTTTAAAAACGGCTGCAAAAATAGGAAAAGTTTTGGAAAGTCGATTCAAATGAATTTAGAAAAAGAAAAATGATAGCTTCAGAAAGCATAGATCCCTTGCCACCGCACCATCTTGCGCAGGGATGACATGCTTTCTGAAATCAAAGCACTCAATACTCTAAGCGGATTTCATCGACCCAAAGGACGTTACCCACGGCACCGACGAAAGCGCCTTGGCTGCTGGAGGTGATCATCATGATGGCATGGGTGACGGGGCAATCCGCATCGGCCCAAGCCTCTTCCTGGATGACTTTCTTCTTGCCCTTACTATTGAGGGCATACATGGTCTTGTCGCCAGAGATCAAGTCCATATAAGGTTGGTATTCCTTAGCCTTTCGGGCATCGCCATAGATGACAGGCACCCTGAAGTTGCGCTGCCATCCGTTGGTGCTCTTTTCGACATGATACACTGCCGTCCCCACCCGCTTGGCGTGAATATTGCCTTTCTCGTCCTCCCAACGGTTCTGAAGGATGAAGAGAATTTCAGCTGGGTCATAGCCATTGAACTCAGTGGTACGGAAAGTGGTGCCTTTCACCAATTTGCCCGTATTCGGGATAGTGGCTTTGTAATTGAGAACGAGTGCCTTTGGTCGTTTTGTAAACGGGATGCCCCAGTTCATGAAAGCAAAGGGATCGCTCACACCTGTTACAGGTTCCAACATCTTGCCCCAATAAATGGAGCCGCCAGCCAACACCTTAATATTAATGAGCCCCGCCGCCTTGCATTCAGCAAACTCCGTGGCCAGCTTGGCGCATTTGCCAGTCGGGCCATCGTCGGGAGTGACGTTGGTGCTCACCTTCACCACACCCATCACCTTGGCCAAGGCATTCGACGAAGACCAAATCGTGTTTTTGTATTTGTATGGGTCGTTGCTTCGGATGGTGTCGGTAGGACCAATCACATAAAGCACCTTCTCCTTTCCTCCAAGCACTTGCGATTCTGTGACATAACGCACCGTCCAATGCTCGAAGTCACCAAAAGGCACCTTCTCGTAGCGTTGGGCCGAGGCCGTCAAGCAGGCCAACAAAAACAATATCGTTACTTGTACTTTTGCCATAGCTTATTGACTAATCCATGAGGCAGAGCGGCAATCAAAGGCGGCAGATAATGATTCATCAAACCGGGTTTCACCACCCGCTTCTTCTTCATCATGCCTTTCAACGCCTTTCGCACCAACCATTGCGGTGTACCTATCAATCCAATTTTCACGCCAAACTTCAACAAACTGGGTTTTAATTTGTAGAGCGGTGTGGCGATGGCAGCAGGACAGACCGTGGTCACACCCACACCGTAGGGACGCATCTCGAAATACAGCGACTTGCCGAAGCTCTTCAGATAGGCTTTCGTAGCAGAATAAATTGTGATGCCTGGGCAAGGCAGTTGGGCCGCCATAGACGACATATTAATAATGTATCCGCAGCCTCTGTTTTTCATCTCCTCGCCAAAGACGACACAAAGCCTTGTTGGCGTCAGGATATGCAAACGCATCATGGTCAAAGCTTTGGCTTCGTTCTCTGTGGTCAGCTCTTCGAAGAAGAACATGCCTGCGTTGTTGATGAGGATGTCGATGGTCAAGCCTTCTGTCTGGCAAAAAGCCAACAGCTCCTCTGCCGCGGTTTCTGTGGCCAGATTCTGATAATGCGGAATGACTTGAATGGCTCTGCCCTGCTTCAATTCCTCGGCGACTTGTTGCAGTTCCGCCTCTTGGTTACTGACTAGCAGCAGGTTACACCCGATCTCAGCCAGCTGGCGTGCATACTCCAGACCCATGCCCGAGCTGCCGCCCGTAATCAAGGCCCAAGGCTGTCGCCCTTGCGTCTCCTGAAACCGATGGAACCATTTTTTGCCGTTCATAATGTCCTTTCCGCTTCGTCGATCTCTTTCTGCAAGGGTTTCGGCATATGCTCCACGCAATGATGGCACTTCATCTCGAGCGTGTACATGCGGCCGATGCAATAGTTGGAGTGTTTGCACTCGCTGCGTGTCACCTCGCCCTTTTGCAGTTTATTGATGAAGTCGGTGTCGTTGATCAAGGCACGCGCCATCTGCAAGGCTACGAAGCCAGAACCGAGCACCTCTTCCATCTTTTCCTTCGAGACCATGCCGCCTACATAGATCAAAGGCATTTTCAAAGCTGCCCTGAACTCCTTGGCATCGTCAAGGAAATAGCCTTCACTGAAAGGCCTCGTGGGGATGACCAGGCGGCCGCCTAAG
>CAJOEZ010000011.1 GCA_905233685.1 uncultured Bacteroidales bacterium
ATCTCTCTGGATTTGTGATGAGCATAAAGGAACTCGCTTCTTTCATCACTGATGATTGGTGCAACGAAGAAGATGTCAGGTTAGTGTTTTATACCTGCTGACTTTGAAGTAATTATCGTCATTATCTTGGATTTTATTGTCTATGGACAACAAAATTCGTGTTTTGATGGGTTTTGTGGTGTATGGATAATAAATTATAGCCAATAGCAAAGAAATCTCATTGAATATTTTGAGATCAAAATCCTTTTCCCACCTGCGCAATATCGGAATTTTGCACGCCCATCTACCTGCGCACTATCGGAAAAAATTTATTACCAATAGGTGCGTATTATCGGAATTTTATATATCTTTGCATCTGCGTACTATCGGAAATTAAAATATAACTATATGATTTTCAATAGAAAGATATACGGAAAGTTCCTTGAATGGAAAAGGATGGGCGGACAGAAAGCTTTGCTTGTCGAAGGAGCAAGACGAATCGGAAAGTCAACCATCGTGGAAGAGTTTGCCCGAAACGAATACAAGAGCTATATCCTTATCGATTTTGCCAAGGCCCGGGATGTGGTGAAGGAGGCTTTTGTGAACAATCTCGACGACCTCGACACGTTTTTTATGCTTATTTCCAGCGAGTTTAAGGTGAAGTTGCACGAAAGGCAGTCACTGATTATTTTTGACGAAGTCCAGAAATTTCCTCGGGCACGCGAGGCCGTGAAGTATTTGGTGCAAGATGGACGCTATGATTATATCGAAACAGGGTCGCTCATTTCCATACATGAGAATGTCGCAGACATCGTTATCCCTTCAGAAGAGCGTTGCATAAAGATGTATCCACTTGATTTCGAGGAATTTTGTTGGGCTTTCGGAGAGGAGCAACTTCTGGATTACATTAAACTGTGCTTCGAGAAGAAAAGGCCGCTCACCAACGATTTGCACCGCAAAGCCATGATGCTGTTTAGGCAATATCTGCTTGTCGGGGGTATGCCGAAGCCCTTGGATGTGTTTCTCGAAAACTCGCGTGATTTTATCGAGAGGATATTATGAAAATCGGCAATCAATACCGCTCGAAGGTGCTGGCCATTTACGACCAGATTCCCGGGCTGCTTTCCAAACACGAAAAACGGGTGGTTCTCAACAAGATAGTGGAAGGCTCCGATTTCATGCAATATGAAGACACTTTCTTTTGGCTTGCCGATTCGATGATTGCCAACGAGTGCTTCAACTGCGCCGACCCTAACATTGGGCTTTCCATTAACGAGGATAGGACTTACGTGAAGTGCTATATGGGAGACACTGGACTTTTAGTCAGCCATGCTTTCAGCGAAAACGACGTTTCCGATGGCGAACTGTATCGGGAAATCCTGCATGGGAAACTCTCGCTCAACGAGGGGATGTTATACGAAAACGCCATCGCACAGATGCTGGTGGCAGCGGGTCACAAGTTGTTTTTTTATACGCATTACAACGAAACAAAGCACCGCAACGACATTGAAATTGACTTCCTCTTGTCGAACCATAGCAAATTGAAATACAATGTTTTCCCTATTGAGGTGAAGTCAACCGAAAACTACTCGACCACCTCGCTTGAAAGATTCAAGGAGAAATACCATGAGCGCATTGGTGGCTGTTATGTTATCCATCCCAAGAATCTTTCTTTGAAAGACGGCATTGTGTGCATTCCGCCTTATATGACGTTTTGCTTATAGGCTTGGCACGTAAGATTATTTAGACGTTTTATGGAAAAACACCGAAATTTTTCTGTTCGATTGCTCCAAAAATACCGAAATGTTTTTGCTAGATTTCTCCAAAAATACGCAAATCTTTGGTGATTCTTTTATTGAATATCTATAGAACAACTACTGGAAAAGTGTCGAAATTGTTCCCTCCTGGTAGGTAATTGCTCACTCTTATTTTGCGAAATACATGTTTTTTTGGAACTGTGATGGGATGAGGAAGCGAAAGTTAGTGCACTTAGTTTTTTTGATCGATTTTGATAAGTTGAGATATACACATCTTTACGAATCTTCCGCGAATTGTGTATCAACTAATTTGCTTATGAACAAAATTTTGCACCTATATTTTGACTTCTTTTTGGTCGGAATAATTGCATGTTTTTCCGACCGTTTTCCACAATAATTAAAAAAGGTATAAAGACGCCTATTTGACGAAAAACGCACCTGATTTCTTGCGACTTTGAAAAATTGTGTATCTTTGCCCCGATAAACCACAAATAGTAACCCATAAAAACGAACAAACATGTAAGAAAAGCGCAGATTTGCGTGAAATGAAATAACATAAATAACAGCATTAAAACTGATTTCTTCTGCTTAAAAATTTGGCGATTTTTACGAAGACATCTCAGATTAAAAGTCAAAATGCTCGCGTTACGGCGTGAGATTGACTTATTTCTCGGAGATGTCGGGTTACGCCAAATACCTTAAGCAGCGGGAAACAAGAAAGTTTCACGCACAAACTAAAATCACAAGAAAATGAAAAAGATTGGATTAGTGGTCTTAATCATGCTGGTTTCAATATCAGCCACATTCGCTCAAAAGATTGCCGTTCTAGACTTTAAGGCGGGAGTCGGAATAAGTCAAACCGACGTGGATGGACTTTCATCGACGTTTGTCACTTATTTCAATCCGAGAGGTTATCAACTGGTTGAAAGGTCTCAAATCAATCAAGTAATTGAAGAACAAGGATTTCAGCAAACAAGTCTTACGGAGTCACAGATGGTCAGATTGGGTCAAATTATGAATTTGTCAAAGATTGTCGTTGGCGATGTGAATATCGTTGGCGGTTCTCCCAATCTTGATGTCAGGGTGATTGATGTCCAAAGCGGAGAGGTGACAGGTCGTGATGGTGCGACTTTTGCTTGGACAAATTATCGTGCGACTATGCAACAACTTGCCCAAAAAGTTGCTAGTCAAATTGGTGTTGTCTATGGTGGAAGCGGCCAAAGTGGTTATTCTCAACCAACTGGGAAATCCCCAAGCGGGAAAGTTGAAACCATTCTTGGATATCTTCAGGTATATCCTGAAGACCTTGGCTCTTTTAATGGTGCTCCCACTTCTGTGATTGCGGCCATTAATCGTCAAAAACTTAATGATTACAGCGATTGGCGATTACCAACGAATGAGGAACTTTCTCTAATGGCGACCGCAAAGTCCCAGTTAGGCATAGGAAGTATCAGTGGCTATATGAGTCAAGAAAATGCTCATTCTGGAGGAGCGAAAACTGTTAGACTGGTGAGGTCTGGTGATGCCAATGGAGGCTCATCTGATGGCATTCTCACCCAAGAAGATTTGCAGAAGGCGGGATTTAGATTTTTGCAGGATTGGGCTTCCAGAAATGTGAGTGTGAGGACTGAAAATGGAGAAGTTGTTGTATTATCTAATGCATTTCCCAAAAATAGTGATGATATGCTTGAGGAATGTTACGGTGGAACTGTTTCTTCTCAAGGTGTCTTAAATGGATTAGTAATTATACAAGGTACATTCTCTAAAGGGCATGCATGCTCATATTTAGCTTATATTTGTGAGGGTAAAATAACTTATCCATTTTTACGAGTATATTACGGTCCTCATGGTCTGGGTATTGCATTAGAAGAAGGAATTGGCTCTTATGGATGTTACTTCCCGCATTGGGATGGTTACCGTTGTGAAGGTCTTTGTGGAGAGATGCGTAATGTTTACGGAAAAGATTTCTCCAATCGGAATGTGCTTTCCGAAATCAATGACGCTTCGATGGACTTGGAAGGTCTAGAAAAAACATTCATACGATTTGTTAAAAGCGGAAGAAAACTGGTTGGTCCGTGGAGTGTGGACGGGCACGGATATAGAAGTTATTACGAATAGATTTCGTTAACATGAGTATTAATCAGAAAAAAAGGCTTCGCCGAATAGGCGAAGCCTTTTTTTCTGATGTGCATTTTTTGCACCAACCACCATCAACATGCAAAAAATAGATGTTATTCCTCTCCAATTTCCCAATTTTTCCGTACCTCGTCCGAAAAGATAACTATATAATTTGCAATGTTTTTACATTTTCGATGATTTTCTTCTGAAATACGCATAAACTCACAAATTTTGCAAATAATTGTGAGTGTTTCATGAAGAATTTCTTCTTCCCCCTCTCCTATTTCCCCGCTTTTCCGTACCTTTGCAAATTCAATTTTTCCGAACCTTGAAAGAGCAAACAACCTCTTATATCACCATCCGCAACGCGAAGGTCAACAACCTGAAAGGCATCAGTTTGCAGATTCCGAAGAACAAGCTGGTGGTCATCACCGGCCTGTCGGGATCGGGCAAGTCATCCTTGGCGTTCGACACTTTGTATGCTGAAGGCCAACGCCGCTATGTGGAGAGTTTGAGTTCATACGCGCGGCAGTTCATGGGCCGACTCAACAAGCCCGATGTGGAGAGCATCACAGGCCTCTCGCCCGCCATCGCCATCGAACAGAAGGTGAACTCCCACAATCCGCGCTCCACCGTAGGTACCAGCACCGAGATATATGAATACCTAAAACTCCTCTATGCCCGCATCGGTAAGACCTACTCCCCCGCCTCGGGCAAACTGGTCAAGAAGCATCAGGTGATGGACGTGGTGAACCATATCCTCGGCCTGCCGCCGGGTAGCACGGCCTACATCGTCGCGCCGCTTCACCTGCCCGAAGGCCGCAGCCTCGAAGAGCACCTCAACATCCTCATGCAGCAGGGCTTCTACCGTATATTATATAACGGCGAGATCATCAAAATCGAGGATTTCCTCGACCAGAAGAAAAAGGTCAGCGAGAAGAAGGTGAAGCTGCTCATCGACCGCATCAAGATCAACGAGAACATGGATGACGCCATAGGGCGCATCTCCGACTCGGTGCAGACCGCCTTCTACGAGGGCAAGGAGACCTGTCAGGTGATCAGCGAACTCGACGGCGAGCGCAAGGAAGCCGACTTTTCGTCGCGTTTCGAGGCCGACGGCATCAGTTTCGAACCGCCTACGGCCAATATGTTCGCCTTCAACAACCCTTATGGTGCCTGCCCCACCTGCCAAGGCTTCGGCAGCGTCATTGGCATCGACCCCGACTTGGTGGTGCCCAACAAGAGCCTGTCGATTTATGAGAACGCCATCGCCTGCTGGCGCGGCGAGAAGATGAGCGAGTGGAAAGACGCCCTCATCCGCGTGGCCGACAAGGTGGGCATCCCCATCTTCAAGCCGTTCTACGAGCTCACCGAGGAGCAAAAGCTACTCCTTTGGACAGGTAACCGCTATTTCGAGGGCATCAACGACTTCTTCAAATACGTTGAGACACAGTCCTATAAGATTCAATACCGCGTGATGTTGGCCCGCTATCGTGGCAAGACGGTCTGTCCCGAATGTCATGGCACGCGCCTGCGCAAGGAGGCGCAATACGTGAAGGTGGGCGGCAAGAGCATCACCGATTTGGTGCAGATGCCTTTGGACGAACTGAAGGACTTCTTCGACCACCTGAAACTCGACGAGACCGACAGCCAGATTGCCTCACGTCTGCTCGTGGAAATCAACAACCGCCTGGATTTCATCATAGAGGTGGGCTTGGGTTACCTGACCTTGAACCGTCTCTCAAACACCCTTTCGGGCGGCGAATCGCAACGCATCAACCTCGCAACATCGCTGGGCAGCAGCCTGGTCGGCTCCACCTATATCTTGGATGAGCCCAGCATCGGACTACATTCGCGTGACACAGAGCAACTTATCAAAGTGCTGAAACGCCTTCGCGACATCGGCAACACGGTCATCGTGGTTGAACACGACGAAGAGATCATCCGTGCCGCCGACTACATCATTGACATCGGCCCCAAGGCGGGCGTCTATGGCGGTGAGCTGGTCTTCGAAGGCGAAATCAAGGACCTCATCAACTGCGAGCGCAGCCTGACCACGCAATACCTCACGGGCAAGATGAGCATCCCCGTCCCCACCCGTCGACGCAAAAGCTCCAACGCTGTCGTCATCAAAGGCGCGACTCAAAACAACCTGAAGAACCTCACCGTGCGCTTCCCGCTCAACATGATGACCGTCATCACGGGCGTGAGCGGCTCGGGCAAATCGACCTTGGTGAAAAACGTGCTTTATCCTGCCATGAAGCGACAGTTGGGCGAGAGTGCCGAGCGCGTCGGTAGCTTTGGTGCCTTGGAAGGCGACCTCCGCCTCATCCAAGCCGTCGAGTTCATCGACCAGAACCCGATTGGCAAATCAACGCGCTCCAACCCAGCGACTTATTTAAAGGCCTACGATGAAATCCGCCAACTGTTTTCGGAACAGAAATTGGCCAAACTGCGCGGCATCAAGCCCGCGTTTTTCTCGTTCAACGTGCCTGGCGGTCGCTGCGAGGAATGTGAGGGCGAAGGTGTGCAAAAAATCGAGATGCAGTTCATGGCCGACGTCTACCTGCCTTGCGAAGCCTGCCACGGCACGCGCTTCAAAGAAGAGGTGCTTGAAATCAAATACGACGGCAAGCACATCGCCGACATCCTCGACATGAGCATCGACGAGGCCATCGACTTCTTCGAAGGCTCGTCGGAGAGCAAGACCCCTGTGGTGGGCCGCATCCTCGCCCGACTCAGGCCGTTGCGAGAGGTGGGTCTGGGCTACCTGAAGCTCGGGCAGTCGTCAAGTTCGCTCTCGGGCGGCGAGGCGCAGCGTGTCAAGTTGGCCTATTTCCTCATCAAGGGGCAAATCGAGAAGCCCACGCTCTTCATCTTCGACGAGCCGACCACGGGCCTGCATTTTCATGATGTGAACAAGCTGTTGGAGTCGTTCAACGCCCTGATTGCCAACGGACACAGCGTCATCATCATCGAGCACAACATGGATGTCATCAAGTCGGCGGACTGGGTCATCGACCTGGGCCCCGAGAGCGGCAACAAGGGTGGCGAGATCGTCTTTGAAGGCACGCCCGAGGACTTGGTGAAGTGCAAAGAGTCTTATACTGGAAAAGCATTGAAAATCAAGTTGTAATTATGTCACAAAACCCTCCGTGATGAAAACGAAACCTCACCTCAAAGTCGTCATTGCGGGCTTGACCCGCAATCTCCCGAGCCACGAAGGACCATCTTCGCGCGCAGGAGATGGCGGATCCTTGTCCGCCATGACGGCATAAGGTTTAATGTAGAACATCCCATAACAATATGAAACCATCAGAGATAAACCAACCTTTAAGTGAGCGGCAGCAGAAGGTAGTGGATACCCTGCTCGGACTCGGCATCGACTTCGACATCAAGTTCCATCCGCCGTTAGGTTCCATCGAGGAGTCGCTGGCCTACTGGGGCAAGTTCGAGGCGACACACTGCAAGAACCTGTTTTTCCGTAACCACAAGGGCAACAAGCACTACCTCGTCATCTTCGAGTGCATGCACCAGATGGACATCCACGACCTCGAGCAGCGTCTGCACCAAGGCAAGCTCACCTTCGCCTCGGAGGCCCGCATGGAGAAATACCTCGGCCTGAAGCCCGGCAGCGTCTCCCCCTTCGGCCTCATCAACGACGAGAACCACGAGGTGCACCTCTTCATCGACAAAAACCTCTTGAACGCCCCTCGCCTAAGCTTCCATCCCAATGACAACACCGGGACGATTATCATTAGTCAAGAGGACTTTATCAAGTTCTTGGAGGCGATGGGGAATAGTTATGAATATATTGAATTATACGACTAAACGGACGTGCGTTTGGTTATTTGTCTAAAATACTTATTGTTCTCAATGATAAAAGAAAAAGTCAGGCTTCTTTCTTTTTGGAAAAGTCAGCCAAACCTTTTCTAATTATTTGCAATAATCCAAATCTTAATACCACATTTCATAAATATCATAATCTTCCAAATCAGGCTCCAAGCTTTCTGACGAATCTTCAAAAGGATTAATTATTCGATTATTATCGTCAATATTACCCCATTTTCCATTTTTCTTTGCTCTTATGGTTCCATCCCCTTCTACAAAATGACCAATTTCTTCATATTCAAATGGAATAACCACTTTATTCTTATCATCAATCAATCCCCATTTTGCATTTTTCTTTGCTTTAATCCACCCTTCCTTTTTATAACTAAAATACGAAATATCATCATACTCGAATGGAATAATTAAGTTATTCTTTATATCTATCATCCCCACCTTCTTGTTTTTCATTGCTTTTATCCAACTTTTATTAATAAAAGCCAAATATTCATATTCAAAAGGAATGATTGTCCTGTTTTTAATGTCAATAACTCCCCATTGGCCATTCTTACTAACTGTTGTCCATTCATTAAAATAAAAGGAAGAAGCATCATCGTATTCAAATGGAATGACAACTTTGTTCTTATTATCGACCCAACCATGTTTACCGTTTTTTGTTGCCTTAACAAACCAGCTGTCTTTATCATATTGATTAAAACGAATTGCATCATATTCAAAAGGAATAACAATATTATGATTAATATCAATTGCACCCCATTTCCCATCCTGTTCCATAAAAGCTAAATCGCGTTCCATTTCCAAGCCATCATATCTTACGCGTACAGGATACTCGCCTTCGTCATAATAAATGGAAAAACTTTTATTAGTTTTACCTTCCTTATTTCCTTTGATTTCAAACATTGTTCGTTCTCCTGGTTGGATTGTTATTGTTTCCTTAATCTTAGGAAGACTAACACCCCCTCCTGTTTTTAAACTTTTTACAGACAATGGTTTTCTACTAATATTGGATACTGTCACCTCACACGAATCGACCCACCTAATTAAAACACCCAAATCATACACCCCATCAACAGCCTTTATTTCATGGCCTCTTACTTTTATGACAATCTTAATCTTTATTCTATCCAACGCTTTCTGTGCATTTTTATCCCCCTGTTCTGCCGCTTTCTGATACCATTCTATCGCTTTATCTATATCCTTTTCCACCCCATATCCATTTTCATAGCAGAATCCTATACAATATTGCGAATCTGCATCTTCCTGTTCTGCTCCTTTTTTAAACCACTCAGCAGCTAACTTCTGATTCTTCTCAACACCATCACCCTGCCAATACATCCATCCAACCATCTTTGAAGCATCCCCAACCCCTTTTTCTGATGATTTCTTGTACCACTGAAGTGCCTGTTCATAGTCTTGTGTCACACCTTTACCATTATAGTACATGTTTGCCAAGTTATACTCTCCCCACCAAAATCCTTGCTCTGCCGATTTCCTATACCATTTTACCGCTTCCTCATAACTCTGTTGCACGCCATTACCCGAATAATAGCAATTACCTAATGCATTCTGTGCTTCTCTGTCATTGTGGTCAGCAGCTTTACGATACCAAGTTGCAGCTTGTTCGTAGCTTTGCTGAACTCCATCTCCTGAATAATACATATCGCCCAATCCTTTTTCAGCATGAGCATTCCCCTGCCGTGCTGCTTTGTTGTACCATTCTAAAGCTTTTGCATAATCTTGCTCAACTCCCAAACCATAGTGATACATAAGTCCGACATCGCGCTGTCCTTCAGCAAAACCTTGTGCTGCAGATTTCCTAAACCATTCAAGAGCTATCGCATAATCCATTTCAACCCCTGCACCATACAAATACATCCCACCCAGTTCATCTTGACCCTGTGCATCGCCTTGTTGAGCTGCTTTTCGATAACATTCAATAGCTTTCTCATAATCACCATTCTCAGAGTGTTTGTAACCTTGTTCCACAAGTTCTTTTGGCGTTTTGTTTTGTGCATACGCAGTCATGTTCAGCATTGCAAACATTGCAAATGCAATCATTTTAATCTTTGTACTCATAGCTTTATTGATTTAATTGTTTATAGATTTCACCATTTCATTGAGCCAAATGCTGAATCCTCAAAAACAACTGGAAACAAAGAAGGCATGAATCCTCTCGTTATTTCCACTTATTTTTTGAGTCGGTGTCTGGAATACCTTTGGAATAAATAAGTGTCGATTAAATTCACGCCATGCGTGAACTTTTCGCTACCTTATTCTCATTCCATAGTAAGTTTTCCAGACTTTACTCAAAGAGAACAAGAGCGTCAAGCTCAATATGTTATGTTAGTTATATCTTCTTTTATTCCATAGTTTTCCGTTTAAAATCGGGTGTAAAATTACACAAATTATTTCATTCTTCTGCAAATATTGTTCGATTTTTTCATTCCTCTCCGATTTCCAAAATCAATTCCCCTTCTCTCTGTGCAATCTGTTTGGCGTTCATGGTTTGTGTTCAACTGGTCACAATTTGTAACCGTTTCCTTCAATAATCAGTCTGCCTATCGTTTCAAAAACTCCGTAGGGTCAACTACATCAATGGCAGACAAGATGAAATCTTTGCCGTTGCGCGTCACGATGCCATCAACACTTCCATCAACCAAAGCGCAATGATATTGCACGGAATCCTCAAAGTCTTTCCATCCAGCCCGCAATGCAGTAGTAATCACCATGCCATTTACTGGCAATATATTTACAACTTCACCCAATTGGGAAAGACAGTTAATGCGGTCTTCATGGGAAAGAAACTTGCGCAACGAGTAATAGATATTGGTGTAGGAAAGCGCACACAGACTAACCTTGTACTCGCCTTGTTCGGCGCCATCAATTAAAGCGGCAGCTGCATTGGCACCTTCACGGTTCAACAGAAGGTCAATGATGACATTTGTATCAACAAGATAATGCTTCATGCTTCGTAACGGTTTGCCAGTTCTTCCTTATAGTCAAAATCTTTTGGGGCCGTTGCGATGCCGCGAAGTCTTTGCGAGAGCGGTTGCTTTCTCACAACGGATGCCTTTTGTCTTGCGGCAAATTCAATCAATATCATGTCCATCTGCCGCTGCAGCCATTGCTCAAGAGCCTTTTCGTCCTCAAATGCCGGGCGAATTGTCTCAATTACCGTGTCGTTTACCGAGATGTTATAAGTACACATTGTTTTATGTTTTATTTCGATGGCAAAATTACACAATTTCCATCACCTTGCGACTATTTTCTCTAATTTTGCGCTTGAAATACGAACAATTATATGAAACCATCAGAGATAAACCAACCCTTGAGTGAGCGGCAGCAGAAGGTAGTGGACACCCTGCTCGGCCTTGGCATCGACTTCGACATCAAGTTCCACCCGCCGTTGGGTTCCATCGAGGAGTCGTTGGCCTACTGGGGCAAGTTCGAGGCGACGCACTGCAAGAACCTGTTTTTCCGTAACCACAAGGGCAACAAGCACTACCTCGTCATCTTCGAGTGCATGCACCAGATGGACATCCATGACCTCGAGCAGCGACTGCACCAAGGCAAACTGACCTTCGCCTCGGAGGCCCGCATGGAGAAATACCTCGGCCTGAAGCCCGGCAGCGTCTCCCCTTTCGGCCTCATCAACGACGAGAACCACGAGGTGCACCTCTTCATCGACAAAAACCTCTTGAATGCCCCTCGCCTAAGCTTCCATCCCAACGACAACACTGGGACGATTATTATTAGTCAGGAGGACTTTATCAAGTTCTTGGAGGCGATGGGGAATGGGTATGAGTTTGTGGAGTTGTATGATTGATTTACATATCGTTAAGGATAGAACCTATAATATTTCTGATAAATCTAGCTTTTGCTACAACATCCATTGGGTCATATTTCAAAAGGTCATTTCTTTTTATCGTTGATTCAAAAAAACTAGCACCATTGTATCTGCCTATAATTTTCGCCAAGATTGGAATGGCAGTTTGCCCTAAATCTCTTATACCACTTGCCGCCATTAGTGATATTTGGTCAATTACATTATTAGCCCCGATGGTGTAATCATCAGTATGGAACACTGGGGTTCCGAGCATTCTCGATTTGTTCAGAACATCTTGAACTTTTGGTTTTAGCGAATCTCTTCCAACGCAAAGAAGCGTAAATAAGATTGCCATTGCTTCAGATTGACCTTGCCTTCCGTATGGCTGATGATCTATATATTCCATTATGCAGTAAAACCCATCTTCCGCCCATACTTCTCTAATGTCAGAATCATGAATCCAATCATAATGAAGCATAAAAGCAAAACACAATGCAAGATTGTCTTTTTCTGGATATGATATTATTTTCTTGCCAGCGCCAGGTTTGTTAAACTGACTATAAAGTTGGAATAAATAGTTTTGTAACTCTGAACTATTCCCTTTAGGTTCAAGTTCAATACATTTGTCAACAAGTGTTTTAAGACTTGAATTACTGTTGTTTTGAAAATCAAACAATCCCATAAGTTTACCATTTAAATTGTTAGTTATACATAATTTTCGTTTATTAATCGTCCAAATTTTATAGTGATATTAACTGCTTCAAATTAGTCTTTTTAGACCAAGCGCAAAAGAAATGCGGACGAAACTCATCCACATTCCGGGTGCTTGGTCATACCCTTACCTACAGATAAGCACGCCCGCAAAATCGCAGGCTTGCACTATCTTCTGTAGGTAATTCCTTTGCGACCAAGCTTTGGAATGATTTCAGAATAGTAGCAAACGCTAAAATTATTATATTAGTTTATTTCTATCTTTTTGTACTTCAATATTTTAATTTCAATTTCGTATTCGTTATTATCTTGTTTTCATCCGCAAATATACAACTTTTTCATTCCTCTCCACCCTCCAATAGCAATTCCCCCTCTCCCTGTGCAATCTGTTTGGCGTTCATGGTTTCTCAATCACTTCCCAATGGCCGCCTTTGTCTGGCCAATTCGGCGGATGATTCCAGCAGCTTTCATTATTTTTGATAAGTTTTTGGAGGAGATGGGGAATAGTTATGAGTTTGAGGAGTTGTATGAGTGAAGTGAATAGAGCTTTTTTCGAACAATTAGCAATCATTTTTTTAGTCGTTTATTCAAAAAAATGCTCTCAAATCATGCTTGCTTTACGTTAAGTATTTATCACAAACTTTTTCCCAATTCTACCAAAAGCTTTACCTTTGCCCCATCAAACACGAAGGGTCATGGAAAACGAAATACAAACCGAAGTCAAGAACACCAACTGCGAGACCTTCAACACCGTGAAATGCCTCAACTGCGGCAACGAGTTCCAAGGGAATTTCTGCCCAGAATGCGGACAAAGTGCCGACACAGGGCGTTTCACATTGCGCTTCATTTTCGATAACTTGCTGGCGGCGTTCATCAGTAAGGACGGTGGTATATGGTTCTCAGTCAAGAACTTGTTCACCCGTCCAGGCGAGATGATTGTCGAAATCCTCAACGGCAAGCGCAGAAGATATGTCTCGCCTTTCCCCATGCTGTTTTGTGTCCTTACGCTCTATATCCTGCTTTTCACTTTAACTGGTAGTCGCAACGACATGAAAAAGATTGAGCGAGAGTATATGGAATTGGAAATATCGAACGAGGCCGATTCAGCTGAAAACACCGCAACAATTGACACCCGCAAAAACGAGTTATCTAGGATGATCGGGATGGCATTCAAGTTTTACAACAATTACTATACCACCGTTATTATGCTGACCCTTCCCTTATTCCTTTTGACCACGAGGGCTTGGTATGGCAAAACCAACAGAAAGCGCTATTATCGTGCTGAATATATTGTCGCCATCACCTATTCAATGGTCATGGTGATCCTCTACCGTTGTTTGGTCAGCCTTGTGTACCCTTTTTCGGAAAGTGCTTGTGATACCATGGGCAACTTCATTCCATTGGTCATCATCGCAGCCTTTACCGCCTGTTTCCATAAAATGTTGGGGTTCAGCATTGCGAAAACCGTATGGAGAAGCCTCTTGGCGATAATCTTATATTATATGATTCTCTTTTTCTTATTATTCACGGCATTGATTGTTTATGTTGTTTTTGCATTGAAATTGTATTAAGAAATTTTTGTTTATTTTTGCCTCAATCAAACTTTATTTCTCATGAAAAAGACCTTCTTTCTCCTCATCGCATTACTCGGAGCCTTGCATTGCGCCACAGCAGCTCCCTTGAAAAACATCGAAGTGCGCCTCACACAGCCCGACGGACAAGTCATCAACTGCTATGCGTCGGGCGACGAGTTCTACAACTATCTGCACGACGCCAACGGTTTCACCATCGTCAAAGGCGACAATGGATACTACTATTACGCCATGCACGACAGCCAAGGCCAAGTGGTGCCCTCTTCCTACAAGGTCAATAGCGTGGAACCGGCATCGGTAGGTCTAAATCCCTACGTGAAAATCTCTCCAGAGGAATACCAACAACGCCGTCATGCCCGCGAACAACACATCAGGCGGCCTCAAAAGCCCGCCAACCGCGAGCTTAACCATGGCGTTTACAACAACTTGGTCGTCTTCATCCGTTTTGCAGGCGACACTTACCACACCAC
Organism: uncultured Bacteroidales bacterium; assembly: GCA_905233685.1. GTDB lineage: Bacteria > Bacteroidota > Bacteroidia > Bacteroidales > F082 > Limimorpha. The sequence goes on from CAJOEZ010000011.1 coordinate 14,303, forward strand.
GCCATTTTCCGCTGTCGATTCCATGTTCAACGCCTCCAACTACGAGTCCATCTCGATGCGCAACTACTTCCATCACGCTTCCTACAACAAACTCGACCTCCGCTCCTATTGCTATCCCATTCCTGACGGCGAGACCATCCTTTCCTACGAGGACATCTATCCGAAAGAATACTACATGCCCTACGACCCCGTAACCAATCCCATGGGCTACCAAGACTGGGAGACCGCCGAGCGTGAGTTCTCGCTGCTGGAACGCGCCATTTACTATGTGGCCGACCAAGTGCCCGACACCCTCGATCTTGACTATAACGGAGACGGCAAGGTCGATAATGTAGTGTTTGTCATCAAGGGGCAGCCAGGCGAATGGGCCTCGTTGCTCTGGCCTCACCGCTGGTGCATCTACGACCGCTATGTGCCTCTGAATGGGCTGCAAGTTTACGACTTCAACTTCCAACTCGAAATAGGGGGCTATTTTAACGTCAGCACGCTTTGCCACGAGATGAACCACTCTTTGGGCGCGCCCGACCTTTACCACTATGATGGCGGCCCCGATGCAGTAGGCAGCTGGGACCTCATGTGCGGCACCACGGAGCCTCCGCAACAGATTGGCATGTACATGAAATACAAGTACGGCAATTGGGTAGACGACATCCCTGACATCACTGGAAACTATGGCTACTACGAAGTCGAAGCCGACTCGTGGGAGGGCAACCGTCGCAATGCCTACCGCATCAGTACTAGCGACCCGAACCAATTCATCGTTATTGAATACCGCAACGAAAACGACATCTTCGACAGGAACGTACCCGATGGCGGGCTGCTCATTTACCGCATCGACACCCGCTTTGACGGCAACGCGGGATGGAACGGAACCGACCAATTCGATGAGGTCTATCTCTTCCGCCCAGGCGGCAGCGTCAACGGGGAAGGCAACTTGAACCGCGCCAACTTCTGCGCCGAACGTAGCCGCACTGAGTTCAACAGCGAAACCGACCCGCACATTTTCCTCACCAACGACGATGGATATACGGAATGGGACTGGATCCGCAACATCAGCACGAGGGGCGACAAGATAAGTTTCGTTTATGAACCCAATTGGAACTATGAATATACCATGCCCGGTCCGGAGAATTTCAACGTCAATGTGAACAGCATCGACCATCAATTGGAGTTTTCATGGAGTCCCAAAGAAGGTGCCGACTCCTATAAGCTCTTTCGTGTCGCTCCATCGGGCGGTTTGATGGAAATCGCAAGAGACATCACCGACACTACCTACGTCCTTCCCTATTCCGAGGGCGACCTCGGCTATCGTGCTTACGCTTTGATGTATGTCAGCGGCGGCTTGCTGATGTATCACTCCGCCCCTTCCGAAACATGGGCCATCATCGGCAACTACGAGACCATCCGTCTTTCCCTGACTTCCGATTCGCCCTACGGCACCAAAGGCGGGGAGCTGGCGATAACATACGACCATCCGAATATGCCTCCGAGATGGCTCACCATTTACGAAGGAACTCATAATGAAACCGAACTGTACGTGCCTGCCGGCACCGAGGTCACTTTCTTCTGGAATCCGGGGTTTGACCCCGAGAGTAAAGGCATCCATCTCACGGCCACCCGCCTCAACGAAGTTAGTCAAGACATTCTTTTCGATATCGACCAACCTGCCTATGAGATTGCTCATTATACCGCACTTGATGAAGGTTTGGGCGTGATTCCTCCGCAAAACGTGACCGCTATTTCCGACGGGACGAACATCCAATTGAGTTGGACGGTGCCCACCGAAAACAAGGACTTTGACATCTACCGCGACGGCAGGCTATACCATACCGCCGAAGGCTACACTTACCTTGACGACAAAATCATGCGTTCCGGCACCCACAATTACCATGTGGAAAGTGCGGTTGGAGACATCTCCTCTTGGAACCCCGACAACTTGGTTCATGCTACCACGATGAACTATTACTGCGAACCGCCACAAAACTTGCAAGGCTCGTATTACCAAGACGGCCATGTGGAGCTCAACTGGGATGCGCCTGCGTTTGTCGGTCACGGCATGTTGGCTTATGACAACAATGAGTTCCTTGAACAAATCGGTAGCACCAGCCACAAGTGGGGCATCCGTATCGACCCTGAACAACTTGCTATGTTTGCTGGTCATCCTCTTACAGACATCGAAGTATTCGACTGCTCCTCAGGGACTTACACTTTCACCATTTACAACGGGCAGTTGACCAACAACAGCACTACGCTCTTCACCCAGCAACGCGAGATGGAAGGCTCATACGAGTGGGTCAGGTTTGCCTTGGATGAGGCCGTCGCTTTCGACCCCACGCTTCCGCTATGGATTTGCGTTGCCACCTCAGGCGCACAGAAACCCATCCCCTGCTGCGACTATGTGGGCATCAGCAACAGTTGCCTGATTAGGTCGGGATCCGTGTGGAAACCCGCAACGCAGTACGGTATGTATCGCTCGTGGATGCTGCGTGCCTACACTGCTCCCATCGACAACCAAAACTTCACCTACAACCTTTATTGGGGTCCTGAAGAAGGCGGCGAGGATGAGATGATGCTCGGACACGAAGCGCTCACTGCAACACAAGACAGTTACAACACCAACGATGACCTGAGGTATTGCGTCACCGCTATTTGGGACGGCCGAGAGACCGGTTTCTCCAACCCCGTCTTCCTCGGCCCGACCGTTGGGATTGAAGAACAACCTATTGTCAACCAAAGCGTTAAGGTCTATCCCAATCCGGTCAAAGACCAATTGACTATCCATGGAAAAGCCTTGCGCCAGGTCAGTTTGGTTACACTCACGGGAACGACAATCTTTGAAAGCAACGCCCAAGGAGAAAGCCTCGTGATTGAAATGGGAGCTTTGCCGCAAGGGCTTTACCTCCTGCGCATCCAACACAAGGACGGCATCGAGGTGGTCAAAGTAATGAAACGATAAGCATTAAAACGGTGAAAAGTTAGGGCTCACTGAATCGGATAAGCCTGATAAAGAATATCATGCAGCACGGAGCGGATGCCTGTTTTCACCAATTTGTTCGGCTCGGCATCGGGATAGACGCGATTCGACAAAAAGATGATAATCAGGTCGTTCTCGGGGTCTGCCCAGACGAAGGTTCCCGTGAAGCCCGTGTGACCGAAACCCCTCATCGAACCAGACTTTGATGCCGTGCAAGCGCCTTTCTTTCCGATGGGCAGCTTGTCGAAGCCGATGCCACGGCGGTTGTCGTTGCTTGAAGCGAACGGCGCGGTGGTGAAATAGCGCACCGTTTCGGGTTTCAGGTAGCGAACGCCTTGATACTCACCCTCGTCCAATAGCATCTGCATGAGTGCTGCAAGGTCGCCAGCATTGGAAAACAGCCCCGCGTGGCCTGCCACGCCGCCCATCATGGCCGCAGCTTGGTCGTGCACATCGCCCCAAACCAACTGCCTGCGGAAAATGGTGTCGTTCTCCGTCGGGGCAATCTGCTCGCGCGTGAAGTGGTTCAAAGGCTTGTAGCAAATGTGATTTAGCCCCATCGGGTAATAAAACTCCTGCTCCAAAAAATCCTCAATGCTCTGATTGGTAATCAGTTTCACGATTTTGGGGATGTAATAGAAACCCATGTCGCTGTAGAGGTATTTCTTCTTGCCCAAACTTGTCTTGCTGACGGAATCGAAAATGCGGTCGGCGTAATCATTGATAAGGTAAAGGTTCTCGGCCACACGCACATTGTGCTGCTCGTCGATTTCATCTACATAAAACTCTGGCTTCGGGCCGTTTTCATCGACCGTCATCTTGTAAAACGGCACCCAAGCCTTCAGTCCCGCCTGATGCGTCATCAGCTCGATGAGCTTGAGCTTGCCGTGCTCGTTGCCTTTCAGATAAGGAAAGAAATCCGCCAAGGTCTTGTTGAGGTCAATCTTGCCTTGGTCGTATAATTTCATGATAGCCAGCGTGGAAGCGAAGACTTTGGTACATGAGGCGATGTCATACAGGTCGTCGGGCTGCACCGCATGGCCACCGCCGTAGGTAAAATTTCCGAAACACTTGTCATACACCACTTTGCCGTCCTTCAGCGCCATAAGCTGGCAGCCCGGATAGGCGCCTTGACGGATGCCCGACTTGGCTACTGAGTCCAATTTGGAGGCGTATTTGGCGGTCATGTTGGCTGTTGGAATGGGGTTAACTTGCTTTTCCTGAGCAGGTTGCATCGACGACTTTGGTTCTTCCTTTGAGGGGAGAACATGTGCTTTTTTAACGGGAGTGCCGGTCACAATGCCGTCACCACACTGGAATTTATTCGTCGAGACGGGCAAGGTTCCGTGGGCTTCCATTTCTCCCGTCAGGATTTTCACGACAGCATTCACGGCGGGAACTTCGTCCTGATAACCCACAATCAAGCCCTTCACGCTGTTGTTGATGCGGAACAAATCGAGGGCATATGGACAGGCAAAGAGGTTGAGAATCACGTCATTCTGTGCCACAAGACGGTTGAAGAACTTCACCGTCTCGTCCGTGATGCCATAATTCTTGCTGGCAAACATGTTGGTTTTTTCAATACTGACCACCACAAGGTCATAGCTTTCCAACGCCTTCAGCCATTCCGCCGACTTAGTGGCTATCTGGTCTTTTTCCACGACGAAAGACTTGGCATTCAATCCTTTGGCCTTTAAGCCTTCGTTCACGTCGTTTTTGGTGTTGCCGATGGTCACCACGGCAATTTTCTTGTTGTCGGACAATGGAAACACTTGATTTTCATTGCGTATGACCGTCACAGCCTCTTCATAGAGCTGACGGCGTAAGTCCTTGTACTCGTCCTTCTTCAAATCTGACATCAGATTCGCGGTTGAAGCTGGTTTATAATGGTTTAGGCCCGCGCGATACTTGTAGCGCAGTATTTTCTTGCAGCTTTCCTCCAGTCGGGCAGCCGCCTTAGAATCACGCTCCGCCGCCGCCTTGATGGTCTTGATGGCGAAAGGCACGTTGGTGGGCAGAATCAGCACATCGTTGCCCGCCATGAACGCCACATACGGCACGCTGTCCTGGCGAACTTTTTCTGAAACGCCTTTCATGTCTAAACCATCGGTGAAAATCAGGCCCTCGAAGCCCATGTCTTCTTTTAGGAGTTCGGTTACCACACCGTAAGAAAGCGAAGACGAAGTGTTCTTAACTTTCTCAATAGCAGGAAAATACAGATGTCCGACCATCGCACCGTTCACGTCATTCTCAATCATGTAGCGGAAAGGTGCCAGCTCGATGTCGCGCACCTCTTCCATCGTGCGGGTTACGGTGGGCAGGGTCATGTGGGAATCAGTGGCCGTGTTGCCGTGACCAGGGAAGTGTTTCATGCTAGTAATCAAACCTTTGCTCTGCATTCCGAGAGCGTATGATGTTGCCTTCTCCCCTACGGTTTGCGGGTTTTCTCCAAAGCTGCGCATCCCGATAATCGGGTTGGCCGCATTGGAATTGACATCCGCAACCGGCGCGAAATTCACATGGATGCCCATCCGCTGGCATTGTTCCGCGATTTGTTGTCCCATGCTGTAAATCAAGTCGTTATCATTCACGGCTCCGAGCGTCATCTGATAAGGATAGGCGATAGTGTTTTTGACTCGCATGGCCAATCCCCATTCCGCATCGATGCTGACCATCAACGGCGTTTGGGCAAGTTTTTGCCAAGCGTTGGTCTGTTCCACCTGCGCCTCGGCATCGGCGCGGAAAAAGCACACGCCGCCGATGTTGTACTGCTTGATGTATTTCGCCACATCCTCATAAAAAGGCTTGTCAGGCTGATTGGCGCGCATACAAATCAACTGAGCCACACGCTGCTCCGTGGTGAGACTGTTATACACCGAATCCACCCAGCGGTCTTCTGCAGACTGGGCAATAGCCTGCCCGACCGAAAGGGTAAAGGTAAGCAAACTAACTGATAAACAATGTTTTAACTTCATATTACTTTTGTTTTTTGTTTCTAATCCAATCCTTCAATTCGAGCCAATCGTAAGGCTTGCAAACGATGGTCTTTGCCTCGTCAAGCACGAAAACCGTTGGCGTCGAAGTGATGTGGTAGTCCAAATACGCCTTTCCATCCCAACGTTTTTCATCATAAAAATGATATCCTAGCAAGTGCATTTTTTTCACTTCCGCAGCAACTTCCTTTTGATTTTCTGCCAATGCAAAGGTGACCAATTCAAAATCAGATTTTAAGTCAAGTTTTTTCCGAATGCTGTTCAAAAAATCATGGCAATATTCACAATCCGTCGACCAAAAGACGATGATAATGTTATTTGCTTGAGAATCATATAGTTGATAGGATTTCCCATCAATCGTAAGGCCCGAAAAATCAGGGGCTTTTGCGCCCACTCTCACCTTTTGAAATGGTTCAGTGACGGAATCCAAACGCTGACCTTCGGCCATAGTTATTTCGCCTTCAGCGAGTTGCGGATAATTCAGAAGGTAATCCGTGACAGCATCGCGGCCCATGTTCGTGTAGCCGTTCAGCATCAGTTCCAACATATATTCATACGTCCGCATATTGGTCTTGGCCTTTTCGAAAACAATATTCAAGTTCGCGATGGAAAGGCTGTCAAAATGCGCTTCGTCAACGCAAGCATTCTCAAAAAGAAAACCTATTACCTTGTCTTTCAATACACTGGAAGAAATCAAGGTCGTGTCATTGAAATCCACATCATCCCAATAGTCAGCTTTTGTTCCTTGTTGCGCCCAAACTGGCCCAACAAAGAACATACAAAAGAGAATGATATGGACTAATTTCTTCATAATCAAATTGTTTCAAAATCAATTTTAGTCTGGATAGCCATGTTGAATGTCATGCGGTGGAGCGGTGTGGTGCCATGTTCAGCGATGGCGCGTTTATGTTCAGGCGTCGGATAACCCTTGTTTTTCTTCCAATTGTAAACGGGATATTGTGCGTCGTATTGCTCCATCATCATATCACGAGTGGTCTTAGCGAGGATGGAAGCCGCTGCAATTGCCTGATACTTAGCGTCTCCGCCTACAATGCAAATATGTTTTACTTTGTTATATGGATTAAAACGGTTCCCATCGATCAACAGTAGTTCAGGTTGAAGTTTTAGTTCATCTAAAGCTCTGTGCATGGCTAAGAATGAGGCATTTAGGATATTGATTTTGTCAATCTCAGAAGCAGTCACCACACCAATTCCGTATGCCAAAGCCTCATCCATAATAAGTTGTCGCAACTGCATCCGCTTCTTTTCAGTAAGTTGCTTTGAATCATTGAGTTCCGAATAATCGGCGTCTTTCTTCAAAATCACGGCGGCAGCTACAACTGGTCCAGCCAAACATCCCCGGCCTGCCTCGTCGCAACCAGCCTCTATCAAATCCGAATAATGTGAAAGCAAACTCATGATTTACAACAACTTAAAGTAATAATGATTGGCAAAAACAAGAAGCAAAAATAGTGTCAGTACCAAATTCGCCCAGCCTGTATTGTTCATATAGGTGAACTCGTAGGCAAAAATAATAGACAACGCAATGAAAATCAATCCGTTCATCAAAACATTCCCTCCCACAAAGAGTAGAAACAGACCGAATAGTATCAATAGCATGGTCATAGTCATTTTCACTCTGATAGCTACAGTTTTTTCATAGTTCGAGTTGCCAAAAGATAGCAAAAGAGAAACAATCACAAGGAATGATAATAATATAACATCCAATAAATTAAAATCTTTTACTGAAAGTCTTACATTAAGAAAATAATCTCTATAACCGTGGACGACATTCAAAAAATCTCCGAACAGATACACGCCCACAAAATAGAAAAAGTACACGAACAGGAAACCCGTCAGGGGAATCAACTCCAAACGCAAAGAGCCTTTTTTGGCTATTGGAAGAGAGACTATTACCCACAGAATCAAAATAATAGCAGGGAAATAGCACATTGATGCCAAAGCGATGAAAATACCCACTTTCAGCAAGTCGAGTTCGGGTTTTTGAGAAAGGTAAATCTCAAATAAAGTATTGATTGACAGAATAATAAATATAGCAGACAAAGCAAATGGGTAAAAGCTGGTCTGCGTCCTGGTGAGACTCATCAGCAATACAAAGACAAACGCGCCCATTGTGCTCACCTTGCCAATAATTTGGTTGTTAACTAATATTGCGTTGAAAATCAAGGTTTCAAGCACTAACAAAAGGAAAGCAAAAATAAGCTGGGCGATAGGCGAAAAGCCCAGCAGGCCGTCAACCAGATTAAAGAGTGGTGTTACAGGTCCGCCCAAGCCCATTGACACTTTTGCAGACCCAAAAGCTGGAATCCATAAGGCGATGGCCAACAACGCAATCACCACATACTGAATGGCATAGCTCTGTCTAAAAAACTTTATCATTGCAATTTCATCAAATCAAGTCCGATGTCGTGGCGGTAATTCACGCCCTCAAAATGAATCTTTTCCGCTTCGTGGTATGCTTTGGCTCTCGCCTCTTCGATGGAATTTCCGTGGGCCGTCACCGCGATGACGCGACCACCCGACGTAACCACTTCGTTTTCAGCATTAAATGCCGTTCCAGCATGGAAAGCGACCACATCCCTCAAACCGTCAAGTCCAGTCATCAGTTTGCCTTTCTCGTAAGCCTCGGGATAGCCGCCAGATACCAGCATCACCGTGACCGCCGTCTTGTCGCTCTTAGCGTAATGCACCTCGTTCAGGCGACCGTCGGCGCAGGCGAAGAGCAAGTCGGCGAAATCGCCTTCAATGCGGGTCATCACGGCCTCGGTCTCGGGATCGCCCATACGAACATTGTATTCAATGACGTATGGATTGCCTCCGTCGTTCATCAAACCCAAGAAAATGAAGCCTTTATAGTCGATGCCTTCGGCTTTCAAACCCTTCAAAGTCGGTTTCATGATGCGTTCTTCTACCCTGTTCAGAAACTCAGGTGTGCAGAACGGTACTGGCGAAACCGCTCCCATGCCGCCTGTGTTGAGGCCCGTGTCGCCGTCGCCGATGCGCTTGTAATCCTTGGCTTCGGGCAGCAAAACATAATGCTCACCGTCGGTCAGCACAAAGACCGAAACTTCTATGCCTTTCAGGAATTCCTCAATAACCACCGTGGCCGAAGCCGCGCCAAATTTGCCGTCGAGCATCTTGCTCAATTCGTCTTTGGCCTCCTGCAAGTCATTGAGAATCAGCACGCCTTTTCCTGCGGCAAGGCCATCAGCCTTCAACACGTATGGGGCTTTCACGCTTTCGAGGAACTTGTAGCCCTCATTGAGGTTTTCCTTATTGACCTTGAAGCACTTGGCCGTCGGAATGCCGTTTTTCTCCATGAAATCCTTGGCGAAGGCCTTACTGCCTTCAAGCTGGGCACCGCGCTTGTCGGGACCGATGATTTTCACGGCCTTCAAAGCCTCGTCTTGCTTGAAGAAATCGACGATGCCGTCCACCAAAGGCTGCTCTGGCCCAACTACCACAAGGTTGATTTCGTGGCTTAGGCAGAAGTCCTTTATCGCCTCAAAATCAGAAAGTTTCAAATTGACATTCGTGCCGACTTGTGCCGTTCCGGCGTTGCCCGGGGCGATGAAGACATATGCGCCTTCGCTTTGGGCCAGTTTCCACGCCAAAGCATGTTCGCGTCCGCCTGAACCGAGTACCAAAATGTTGCGTTTCACAGCGGTGATATGCTGTCCCTGGACTTCCTTCCAATCGACAGCTTCTTTCCTGGCTTCACCAGGATACATTATGATTTTTGCCATATTGTTATTCTTTAATTGCTTTCATTAGACAGTTCCAAATATCTTCGGCGGCTTTATCCCACGAGAAGTCCTTGGCGCGTTCGCGGCCTTTTTCAATCAAGGCTTCGCGCACGTTTTCGTCGAGCATTTCAGTCATGCCTTCGGCAATAGAGGCCTCGCTGAAGGGATCAACGAGCAAGGCCGCATCGTCAGCCACCTCGGGCATAGAAGTTACGTTGGAGGTAATGACAGGCGTTTCGCATCTGAACGCCTCCAAAATCGGGATGCCAAAACCCTCAAAATAAGATACATACACCGATGCCAAAGCCGCCGCCGTCACCAAATGCAAGTCCTCCGCACTCAGACGACCGGCAAAAACGACCTCGTCCTTGAAGCGCATCTGGCTGTAGGCCTGTTCGATCGGCTCCGACCACCAACGTTTCTCCCCTACAATCAACAACTTAACATTAGACGGCGTTTGCGATTTGAACAAATCAAAAGCGATAAATAGCCGCGCCAAATTCTTACGCGGATGCAGCGAGCCGACAAACATAAAGTAAGGTTGTCCATCCGTGTATTGTGCCCGAATCCGCTCCTGTTCTTCCTCTGAAATTGGTGCAAACTTCTCATTTACACCGTTATACGCCACGTCAATCTTTTCGGGGTCAATTCCGTAGCATTCCACAATGTCTTGTTTCGAGAACTCCGAAACCGTCACGATGCGTTTGGCTTTTTTGGCAAATTTTGGGAAAAACCGTTTGTAATGCCAAAGATGGATTTTCGGCATGTCCTTAGGGAAATGCTCAAAGTTAAGATCATGGAACTGAGCCACTTGCGGCACATCGGAGCGAAGGCTCAAATAGCCATCGGGCGAGAAAAACAGGTCGGGCTGGATTTGCTTCAGTGCCTTTTTCACCGAAAACTCGAACCACCAGATGAACAAAAACGGATGCCGTGCCTGCGGGAACAAAACGACGGGTTTCACATTGTCGCCAAAAAGAAACATCGGGTCGGGCTGGCGGTCGAAGAGGAAATAAAACTCCACATCGGGATGACTTTTCACCATGCGGCGCAAGGTTTCATAGGCCACCCAACCGATGCCTTCCAACTTGCCTTTCAGCAACAAACGTGTGTTTACCGCAATTTTCATGGTCGAAGCCATCAATAGCGATAAATATCTGATTTATAAGGCCCCTCGACGGGAACGCCAATGTAGTCAGCCTGTTTTTGCGTGAGTTTGGTCAGCTTCACGCCGATTTTCTCCAAGTGCAGGCGGGCAACCTCCTCGTCCAAATACTTGGGCAGGCAATACACACCTACTTTATATTGGCCGCGCTTCTCCCAAAGGTCCATCTGGGCCAAAGTCTGGTTGGTGAACGAGTTGCTCATCACGAAACTGGCGTGACCCGTGGCGCAGCCAAGGTTGACCAGTCGACCCGAAGCCAACAGGAAAATGCAGTGGCCATCGTCGAAAACGTACTTGTCAACCTGTGGCTTGATGTTCACTTTTTCCTTTAGGTGGTCGGTCTTCTCGAGGCGGTCGACTTGGATTTCATTGTCGAAATGGCCGATGTTGCACACGATGGCCTGGTCCTTCATCTTCAGAATGTGTTCAAGCGTAATCACGTCGCAGTTGCCCGTCGTGGTGACGAAGATGTTGCCTTCCTTGACGGCCTCCTCCATCGTCGTGACCTCGAAGCCTTCCATGGCGGCTTGTAGGGCGCAGATGGGGTCGATTTCGGTGACAAGCACGCGGGCGCCATAACTCTTCATGGAGTGCGAGCAGCCCTTGCCCACTTCGCCATAACCGCACACGACAACCACCTTGCCAGCAATCATCACGTCGGTGGCGCGTTTGATGCCGTCGGCCAACGACTCGCGGCAGCCGTATAGGTTATCGAATTTCGACTTGGTCACCGAGTCGTTCACGTTGATGGCCGGAACCAGCAATTCGCCGCGCTCGTGCATCTGATACAGACGGTGCACGCCCGTGGTGGTCTCTTCCGAAACACCTTTCCAACCAGCCACAACCGTGTGCCAAAAAGTGGGATTCTCCTTATAAGTCGCCTTGATGACGCTCATCAAAGCCCTTTCCTCTTCGCTTCCCGTATGCGCGTCAAGGAGTTTGGGGTCGTTTTCGCAAGCGTAGCCCTTGTGAATCAGCAATGTAGCATCGCCGCCGTCATCCACAATCAAGTCTGGACCTGTACCGTTGGGGAAAGTAATGGCGCGTTTGGTGCACCACCAGTAGTCTTCCAAAGTTTCGCCTTTCCATGCGAAAACAGCCGTCCCCGTTTCTGCGATGGCCGCCGCGGCGTGGTCTTGTGTGGAGTAAATGTTGCAACTGCACCAGCGCACCGTGGCACCCAGTTCCACCAAAGTCTCAATCAGGCAGGCCGTTTGGATGGTCATGTGCAGCGAGCCCATGATTTTCGCGCCTTTCAACGGCTTCGTGTCGCCGTATTTCTTGCGCAGCGACATCAGGCCGGGCATCTCGTGTTCCGATACTTCAATTTCCTTTCTACCCCAAGCAGCCAGGTTCATATCGGCCACCAAATATGGGAGTTTGTTGTCTAATAACTTGTTATTCATTGTTTTAAGAATTTTGTTTTCGTTTTGAATGAAAAGGCAAAGATACACAAATTTCCGACACAAAATAAAAAAAGCGGAGTTTTCCGCTCCGCTTTGTGATTGTTTCAATATATTGTGTCAGTTCGGTAAGCGATACAAGGTTATCTTGTCGTCCAAAGTGCACTGTATAAGACCGTAATGCTTGGCGTAATAGATTTCCGTCGGGAAGTTTTTGGTTTGCGGATAGGCAACGTCTTTGAGTTTGAGGTGCATCACACCTTGATAGGTCTTTTCGCTGACCGTATAGGAATCAAGATATTCCGCAGTGTAATCCATAGCGTTGTCGTAACCAGATTCATAACATTTGTATCTTTTATCGCTATCGGGATAGAACAAGTTCCCGTCAACGCCCATCACATAAACAGCCTCGTTAAAGTAGAGTCTGAACTCATTAATATCCGAATACTCCACCCACTTGTAGGCGGAAATCGTGGTCGAAACCCTTATTGTGCCGTAAGAGTTCGCCCCGCTCTGTTCAATGTGCTCATATTCACCCTTTTCCGTAGGGATGAAAAGGATGGTGGTGCCCGTTTCGGTCGTATAGGAATTTGCAGGGGCAAATCTGAACGACTGCTGGATGCCGTTGTCGTCCTGCATCGTGAAGTTGCAATTTGTGCTGTCGGCGAACCAATCACGATTGGCAACGTTCACGCGGTATGTTTTTGTTTTCACACAAGAGGCCATAACAAATGACAATGCAATCAAAATCAACAATTTATTCTTCATAGAGCCAATATTTTTCACCGTTAGACATAACGACTTCGAGCAAGCCATTTTCATAATTGTAATAATAGGTATCGGCGTGGATGGAGCCTTCTTCTTCGTAATAATCAACAAGTTCCGACTTCAGTTTGAAGACATCGTGGTAATAGCGTCCATTAACTTTCAGGGAATCAAGCATTTCATAATTGGAATGGTCTTCGCCAATGAATGGTAACCGTGCGCTTCCTACGGCAAAAATTGTGGCGCTTTTCGCATAGTTTTGCCCCTCTTCCTCGAAAGCCATATACCGGTTGGAGAACTCGATTTCCACGTTGAAAATCGGGTAGTTAGGCGTGCATTTCGTGATATCTGCCTCATACTCATAGATGTAGTTCGGCGCGGGTTTGAGCTTTTCGTAAAGGTAGTCGTAGCCCGTTTCCTTTTGGCGGTGGCGCGACACGGTGAAGTCGATGACGGTGCGGTCGCTCTCGTGCTGCATACGGAACACATCGCCGTTTCGATAAGGCACGGTGGCCAAATACTGTTCAGGGATTCTTCCCAAATCGACATAAGTTGTTTTGCTGCGCGGGCAAGCCGTGAGCAGCAGCAACAAGGCCCCAAAAACCGCTGGAGCCGTCACTTTTCTGAAAAATCGTTTCTTCGTTTTCATTTTGATACGGTTTATAGTTTTCGGTTGCAAAAATATGGCAAATTTCGGCACAAAAAGCAAGTTTTATGGGCATTACAAACTTTTCAAAATCTAAATGTTTGTTTATCAAATACTTGGAATTTAGAATTACAACATTTCTTTTTTCCCAGCAAGCGATTATTTCCAAAAAATGTGTACTTTTGCCCAAACTTAACATTAAAACATCAGCAAAATGAACCAGCCTTACACCAACATCAACATCAACCCCAACAACAAGAAAATCGGACGCTACATCCTTTGGGGCATTTTGGCATTTTTGGCCATCTTGGTATTTTTCTCCTCGTTCTACACCATCCGCTCGACCGAGCGGGGCGTGCTTTCCACCTTCGGGAAGATGAGCGACGAGGTCATCGGCGACGGCTTGCACATGAAGATTCCCTTCATCCAGACCATCAAGCGCGTCAACGTGCAGCAGAAGAAGTTCGACGGCAAGGAAAACAGCTACACCCGCGACGTGCAAACCTCGGAGGTCGAGTACACCATCAACTACGACCTCGTGCGCGAGAACGTCAGCAAGCTGATGAAGAACGTCGGCGACGACTACCACAACCGCATCGTGGTGCCCTTCATTCGTTCGTCCATGAAACAAAGCTTCGGCAACTTTGCAGCTACCGAAATCGTTGAGAACCGTGACGCCGTGCGCCGCGAGATTGAGCAAACGCTACGTCAGACATTGGACAGCAACTATTTCATGAATATCCAGTTTCAGATAACAAACATCGACTTCGACGACGACTTCGAGACCGCCATCAAGGAGAAACAGGTGGCCGAACAGAATGCCCTGAAAGCCAAGAACGTCACCATCCAAGTGGAAGAGCAGGCCAAGCAGACCAAAATCAAGGCCCAAGCTGAAGCCGAAGCCATGAGCATCAAGGCGGCAGCTTTGGAGAGCAACCCCAAGTTGGTGAACTACGAGGCCGTACAGAAATGGGACGGTAAGATGCCTCAATACATGCTTGGCAACTCGGTGCCTTTCATTGATTTGAAGTAATCAAGTTTGTAGTAATTCTTTAATTATATGAGAATGCCCTTTCACCGTCACTAAGCATTTCTGACGGGGATGATTGGGCGACAAAATCAGCTGTTTTGGTGAAGTGAATGCAGCATTGGAATATTTTTTGAGATAAGGAAAAATATTTCAGCAAAAAATGCGTCCATCTTAGCGCAAAACTCACTATTTTTGCAACTTATTAATTAAATATAGGACTCATACAAAACAAACCAATGAACCGACTGATTTTCAGAATTTTAACTATTTCTACAATGATCATCGCCCCGTTTTTTGCGCAGGCACAGGATGGCTCTTCGACCGGCTCAGGAACCTTGCAGCTCACCCTCGACCAAGCTTTGGAGATTGCACTTTCGGAGAGCAACACCATCAAGATTGCGGACATGACCATCGAAAAGACCGGCTATGCGCAAAAGGGCAGCTATGCCGCGCTATATCCTAATATTAATGTGAGCGGCTCCTATCAACGCACCCTCCTCAAGCAGGTGATGGTGATGGACATGGGCGGTCAGACGATGGAAATCAAAGTGGGTCGCGATAACAACATCACCACCTCGGCCTCGGCCAGTATGCCTTTGGTGAACGCCCAGCTATGGGAAAGCCTGAAATTGTCGGCCATGGATGTGGAAATGGCTGTGGAACAGGCGCGTTCGTCGAAAATTGGGCTAATCAAGCAGGTGAAACAGGCTTTCTATGCCGTGCTGTTGGCGGAAAAGTCGCTCGATGTGGTTTCGGAGGTTTACTCCAACGCCCAGAAAAACTATGAGAAGACATTGCAACGCTTCAACGTGGGCAAGGTCTCCGAAGTGGAACGCCTGCGCTCCCAAGTGACGATGATGAATGCAGAGCCGGCCGTGTCGAGTGCGGAAAACACCATCGTATTGGCCACTTGGCAACTGAAAGCCGTCATGGGCATTGACTTGGATACTGACATTCAAGTGGTTGGCGACTTAATTGACTACACTAACGAGATGTTAGCGCCATACGCCTCGGAGGAAGACCTCAGCAACAACAGTTCCCTGTTGCAGCTTGAAATTCAGGACCGTATGCTCGAATCCACCATCAAGATGCAGAAAAACCAATACTTGCCCACATTAGCGGCGAGCATCAACTACAACTACAGCGCAATGGGCGACGACGAACTGAGATGGTTCCCTTCATCGAACGCCGCCCTCAGTCTCAACATCCCCGTGTTTGACGGCTTCCAAAAACGCTTCAACATCAAGCAAACCAAGGTGACACGCAATATGCTTGCCCTTCAACGCGAAGACACTGAGCGCAATCTGCGCGTCGCCATCCGCAACTTCAACGACCAGATGGCATTGAGTATCAAGAACTACCAAGCCGCTGATGCCACCGTGGAGGTTGCCCAAAAGAGCTACGACATCTCCGAGAAGATGTACGAAGTGGGCAAGGCCACCATAGTCGAACTGAACGACGCACAAGTGGCTTTGATGCAGGCGCAACTCACTCAGGCACAAGCAGTTTACAATTTTATGGTGACTAAAGCCTCGTTGGATGAATTAATTGGAAAAGAATAGGCTACTGGCCATTGGCTATTGGCTCTTGGCTGTCCCTCCCATAAGGAGATTGCGGGTCTCCGCCCGCAATGACAGCCAGAGGCCAAAAGCCAGAAGAAAATAAATGGAAATAACAAACAGAAAATCAATGAAATACATTAAACTCAGCATCATCACCCTCGCCGTTGCCGCATTGATGACGGCTTGCGGGCAAAAAGACAACTCCACCGCTACGACGGGACAAAACTCGCAAAAGGCCGCACCCGTGGTCAGTGTCGTCACGGCGCAGGCCGAAGACGTGGACATCACCAACACCTTCACCTCCAACATCGAGCCTTTCGCCACGAACAACATCGTCTCGCAGACGGCAGGCCGCATCATGAGCATCAACGCCGAAGTGGGCGACAAGGTGCGCAAAGGCCAACTCTTGGCCAAAATGGATGAAGTGACCCTCGCCAAAACGCGGTTGCAGTTCATCAACGACTCGACGGAATTCAGCCGCCTCACCGAGCTTCACAAAATCGGCGCTGTTGCACAGTCAGACTACGACATGGCCAAGCTCTCTTTGAAAATCACCGAAAAAACCTATCATAACCTATTGGAAAACACATATTTAAGAAGTCCTCTCAACGGTGTGGTGACCGCCCGCAACTACGACAAGGGCGACATGTACAGCATGGCCCAACCCATTTTCGTCGTCGAGCAAATCCAGCCGGTGAAGATGCTGGCCAACGTGTCGGAAAGCCTGTTCACCCAGGTGCATGAGGGCATGGAGTTCGACATCGTCGTTGACGCCTACCCGAATGAAGTCTTCAAAGGCAAGGTGAACCTGCTCTACCCCACTGTCAACGCCACTACGCACACCTTCCCTGTTGAGGTCATTTGTGAGAACAAAGATCAACGCTTACGCCCGGGAATGTTCGCCCGCGTGACGGCTACCTTCGGCACCAACCACCACATCGTCGTCCCCGACAACGCCGTGGTCAAGCAGCAAGGCTCGGGCGAGCATTTCGTGTATGTACTGCAGCCCGACAACACCGTAAAATACACCCTCGTGGAACTTGGCAAACGCATGGGCAATCGTTACGAAATCGTCAGCGGCCTCAATGAGGGCGATCGAATCGTCACTGAGGGACAGGTTCGATTGAAGGATGGTGTGAGTGTTACTGTGAAATAAAATAATGTGGAGTGTGGAGTTAGTAGTGAGGAGTATTCCCCACAACTCCAAACTCTTCACTCCTAACTCCTAACTAAAAGAAAATGAGCCTACAAAGAACAGCAGTCAATAATCCGGTGACGACAGCCTTGGTGTTTGTCGCCATCGCCATTTTCGGCATTTTCTCCCTGATGAACCTCTCCATCAATCAGTTACCTAACATGGAGACCAATTTCATCATGGTGATGACCTCCTATCCGGGAGCCAGTGCCGCCGATATTGAAACCAACATTTCCAAGACCTTGGAGAACACGCTGAACGCCGTGCCCGACCTGAAGCACCTTTCCTCCACCTCGCGTGAGAACACCTCGGTGCTGTCATTGGAGTTTGAGAGCGGCATCGACATTGAGACGGCCACCAACAACGTGCGTGACAAAATCGACATGGTGCGAAACTACCTGCCCGACGGCGCGACCAACCCAGTCCTGTTCAAGTTTAACGCCGAGGACATGCCCATCATGCTCATCAGCGTGACGGCGGAAGAGAGCCTGCCCGCTTTGGACAAGATCATCGATGACCGTGTCACAACACCATTGGCGCGTGTGAGCGGTGTGGGTACGGTGTCAGCCAACGGCGCACCGAAGCGCGAAATCCAAGTTTATGTCGACCCTAACAAGTTGGAAGCCTACAACTTAACCCTTGAAAGCATCTCCAATACTTTGGCTACCGAAAACCGCAACGTACCCGCTGGTTACATCGACATCGGGTCGAACAGCTACAGCCTTCGCATCCAGAAAGAGTTCACATCGGCCAAGGAGATGGAGAACGTCATTGTCGGCTCATTCGGCACCGCGCCTATTTATTTGCGTGATGTGGCCACGGTCATCGACGGCTCAGAGGAGCGCATCCAGGAGTCGTACAGCAACGGCCGACAAGGTGCCACCATCATTATCCAAAAGCAGACTGACGCCAATGCCGTCAACGTCATTAAGGGCATCAAGAAACAGTTGGAAGTCATTGAGCCCACGCTACCCTCCGATGTCAAGCTGAACATCATCGTCGACGGCTCCACCACCATTCAGAACACCATCAACAACTTACGCGACACCATCTTCATTACCTTCATTTTGGTGATGTTAGTCGTGTTCGTGTTCCTCGGCCGCTGGCGTGCCACCTTCATCATCGTGCTCGCCATCCCGATTTCGCTTCTCGCCTCGTTGATTTACCTGTTTGCCACGGGCAACACGCTGAATATCATCTCCATGTCGTCACTGACCATCGCCATCGGTATGGTTGTTGACGATGCCATCGTGGTGTTGGAGAACATCACCACGCATATTGAGAAAGGCTCGAAACCTAAGGAAGCTGCTGTTCATGCCACCCAAGAGGTGCAACTTTCGGTTATCGCTTCGACTTTGACCATGTTGGCAGTATTCTTGCCTTTGACGATGATTAAAGGCACTACCGGCGTGATGTTCAAGCAGTTGGGTTGGATTGTGTCCATCATTATGATTGTGTCCACCACTGGTGCCCTGACTTTGGTGCCGATGATGTGTTCGCGCATGTTGGTGATGAACCCCCACCAGAGCAAGCTCCACAAGGCCATTTTCCGTCCCATCAACAAGGGTTTGGATGCCATCAGCAACGGCTATGCCCGACTCATTAACTGGTGCCTCAACCACCGCAAAGTGGTTATCTTTAGCATGTTGGCATTGTTTGTTTTGTCCGTTGCCCTCCTCGCTCCTACCTTGAAGACCGAGATGATGCCCAAGTTGGATGAAGGCCGCTTGAGCATCAACATCGAGTTGCCGGCGGGCACGGGACAAGACGTTACGGGAGCCTTTGCCAAAAGCCTCGCCGAGGACTTCATGGCCATCCCTGAAGTAAAGATTTGTAACTACAGCTTCGGTCAGGCCGACTCCGACAATGCCTTCGCCTCGATGCGCAGCAACGGCACACACATCATGTCGTTCAACCTGCGTCTTGGTACCAAGACCGAGCGCCGCAAAGCTGGTCTGCGCAAAACCAGCGAGGTGGCCGACGAAATCCGCACCAAACTCAATGCCATGCCTGAAATCAAGAAAGCCAACGTCAGCGAAGGCGGTGGCGGCATGGGTGGCATGAGCACCGTGCAGGTCGAGGTCTACGGCTACGATTTCGGTACTACCGACAACGTGGCCAACGAAATCGCGCAGAAGCTCCGCGACCGCGGCATCCTGCAGGTCATCGTAAGCCGCGACGAATACACGCCTGAGTATCAAGTCGATTTCGACCGTGAGAAGTTGGCCTTGAACGGCCTGAACAGCACCACGGCGGCCACCTACGTCAAGAACCGCATCAATGGCTCGGTGGGTTCCTATTACCGCGAGGACGGCGAAGAGTACGACATCCGCGTGCGCTACGCCCCCGAGTTCCGCAAGAGCGTCGAGGACATTGAGGATATCAAGATTTACAACTCCTACGGCCAGCCCGTTCGCGTCGGCGATCTCGGTGAAGTGGTCGAATCCCTGACACCGCCCCAAATCCAGCGTAAGGACCGTGAGCGTATGGTCAGCGTCACCGCCGTGGTCGGTAAAGGCATGGTGCTGAGCGATGTGGTCAAGATTTGTGAAGAAGTCATCGACGACACTGAAATCCCGTCCGAGATCATGACCAAAATCGCCGGCGACTACGAGACCCAACAGGAGATGTTTGGCGACCTGCTCACCCTGCTCGTCCTCATCATCATTTTGGTTTACATCGTGATGGCCTCGCAGTTCGAGAACCTGATGAAGCCCTTCGTCATCATGTTTTCCGTGCCCTTCACCTTCACTGGCGTTTTGCTCGGCCTCTGGGCCACCAACACCGCTTTGGGTGCCATGGCCTTCGTCGGCGTGCTGATTCTGATGGGTATCGTTGTGAAGAACGGTATCGTGCTCATCGATTACACCACCCTTTTGGAAGAGCGTGGCGCCGAGGTCAAGGAAGCTACTGTGCAAGCCGCCCGTTCGCGTCTGCGTCCCATTTTGATGACCACGCTAACGACCGTCTTGGGTATGATTCCGTTGGCCATCGGTCGCGGTGAAGGTGCCGAGATGTGGAACTCCTTGGGCATCACCGTCGCATGGGGCTTGACCGTTTCAACCCTCATCACCTTATTATTAATCCCCGCGCTGTACTGCTCGTTAGAAACCCGTGCAGTTAAGAGAAAGAGACGCAAAGCCGAGGAAGCATTGACGAAAACTGAAAACATCCGATAACCATGAAAGCGATACTGATTACATACAACCAAGCCTACTACGACGAAATCGCCAAAGTGCTGAACGACAACGGCATGAAGGGCTTCACTGAATGGAACGAAATCAAGGGTCACGGCAGCCACACTGGCGAGCCGCACTATGGCACCCACGCCTGGCCCACGCTGAACAATGCCATCATCAGCATCGTGGATGACGACAAAGTCGATGCCATCCTCAACCAGCTGCACGAGAAAGACCTCAAGACGCCGGAACTGGGATTGAGAGCCTTCAGTTGGAATGTGGAGAAAATGATTTGAGCCGTATGAAACGGGGAATCGTTTTGGCTTTGATACTGTGGGGCCTTGCCCTGGTTGTCCTTGGGCAGGACACGCTTCAAGTGATGACCTATAATGTGCGCCATTGCGCGGGCATGGATTGGGTTTTGGACTACGACCGCACGAACCGACAGACTGCATCGACTACATCGCCTCTTTCAACGGCCAAGCAGAGACCCTCGAATCCCACGTCATCAACGAGCCAGAGGCCTCTGACCATCGGCCTTTAGTGGTTTGGCTGCGGCTGCATTGAGAAGCTTTTTGCCCAAAAGGCCTCTGCTATTGTTCTCCAAAATAAGCTTCAACCGCATAAAGCGGAATGTTTTCCATCCAGCCTTGGTCAATGTATGGTTTCATGCTGCAACGCAGACCTTTAAGATTCAACTCCTTAAAGTCCTCCTTGATAAAAGTGGACAGCGATTTTGACTTGACATTCTCTTCCGCCTTCACTTCTAACGGGACAATTCTTTCAGCGGTTTGTACCAAGAAATCAACCTCTTGCGTGGAGTTGTCTTTACTATAATAATAGGTTGGAAGATTTTGTTTGGCGGTCAATTGCTGCAACACATAATTCTCAGCAAAGGCACCCTTGAACTCAACGAAAGCCTTGCTTCCCAAAAGGATGTCGGCAGGTTCGGTCTCACAAAGTGTGGCCAATAAACCGCAATCCAACAGATAGATTTTGAACGCCGAAGCATCCGCATAAAACTTCAAGGGCTGGCGGGGCATATTACAACGGTTCACACGAATGACCAACCCTGCATCCACAAGCCATTGGAGGGCTTCCTCAAACTGCGCCGCCCTTGCTCCTTTCTTGACAAGTCCAAAAATGAACTTCTTGTTTTCTTTGGCCAACTGCGCCGGAATGCTATCCCATACCATGCGGATATGCCTGACCATGTTTTTCGTGTGCTTGGCAAAATCCATGTAATACGACTCAAGGATTTCAGCGTGAATCTTGCGAACCTGTTTTGGATCGTGGTTTTGCAACCAATTTGCCACCGCTTCGGGCATGCCTCCTGTAAAAAAGTATTGTCGCAGCCGGTCGGCGCACTCGTCATTCAAAAGACGCATGGTTTCATAATCAAGATTACCGATGGCTTCGGCAAGCATAATCCTTCCCGACGCTATCAAAAACTCAGAGAAAGTCATGGGGAACATCCTCATAGTATTCACTTTACCCACAGGGAATGACTCGTCTTCTTTGAGCGAAATGCCAAGCAACGAACCCGCCACAACCACATGAAGTTCCCGCATGTTCTCGCAAAAATACTTCAAACTGGCGATGCCGTTGTGGATTTCCTGAATCTCATCAAGGAAAAGCAACGTTTTCCCTGGTGTGATTTTCTGCCCAGTTTGAACGCTGATTTGATAAACGATGCGGTCGATGTCGAAATCCGAGAAAAGACTCGTCATGAACTCGTTGTTGTGGCAATTGATATAGACCATATTGCTGAACTCTCGTGTGCCGAATTGCTTCAATATGTAGGTTTTCCCCACTTGCCGTGCTCCGAGAAGTATCAAAGGCTTGCGGTCTGCACTGTCCTTCCACTCCAAAAGTTGAGTATAAATTGCTCTTTCCATGTATTTTGTATTTCAAATTTGCCGCAAAAATACAATTTTATGAGGGAATGTTTCAAAAAAATTACACTTTTATGAGGGAATGTTTCAAAAAAATTACACTTTTATGAGGGAATGTTTCAAAAAAATTACACTTTTATGAGGGAATAATCTCCATGAAATCGTCGAATCAATTCGGTTCGTCCCTTCGGGACTTTGACTCTCACTTCAAAAACTCATACTCATAAACCTTAGCCTCAATCCGCTTGGCCAAGTGTTTCATCTTCTCACGCAGGGTGGCGATGAGTTCGGTGTAGGTCTCGTCGTCGCTCTTGGCGTTCATGTTGCCTTTTTCGTTGGTGCCTTGGAAATGCAGGCGGATGTCGTAGAACGACGCATCGGCTATGGCGTTGGGCTGGCTGTGGTAATAGCGCCACAGCGCAAGGCC
The DNA here is from genome assembly GCA_905233685.1 of uncultured Bacteroidales bacterium. Lineage (GTDB taxonomy): Bacteria > Bacteroidota > Bacteroidia > Bacteroidales > F082 > Limimorpha. The sequence goes on from CAJOEZ010000011.1 coordinate 37,304, forward strand.
CGCGTCGTAAACGGCCTGCGCCTCGGGCGACATGGTTTGTAGAGACGGTGTGCACACCGTCTCTACCCCAAACAGGCCTTGCCCTTCCGCAGGTTTGATTTTCCCATTGAGATAATCCGCCATAAACGTTGATTTGAACGTCTTCTTGCAGCCCACCTGCTCGCGGGTGAAGGGAATCCAATGGTTGATGCCTTGCTGCGAAGAAATTCTGTTCTGCCCATGAAACAGTGTGAATATCAGGCAGTCCGTCTGAAACTCTTTGTCGGTTTTCCAACCATCGTTGGGATACAAGAATTGGTCGCGGTCGTTGAGCCAAGTGGCCTCAATGCAGTGGCGGACAGCAATGTAAACAGCAATTTCCTTGATATTCTTTGTTGTCACAATCGTACCTCTCGGATGAGGTAGTTGAGACTTGTCATTGAGAATATAATTGAAATTATTATGTTGAAAATCAGCCCCATTCGCATACATAAAGCCGATGGCTTTTTCTCCTTCCCTATTTCTTGTCGTAATAATCCAATCGTTTATAGAACGAAATTCAGTTATGGCTCGAATATTAATCGTTCCTTTTGATGTCCCGTCCAAATCATACACATCAGAAACAACACTATTATAATCTGCTTGCTGTTTTGTGTCCCACACAAAAAAACCTATTGGGAAATTGCCTTTCACATTATCAAAAGTTTTTGCTGGAACGACAAACATTTTTTCAAGTTTTGCCTTAAATATATCTCTAAATTCCTTAAAATTAGGGGCTTGCAGAATTTTTAGTTTTGAAAACTCACCAAGGATACATCCGTTGATTTCACAATAAATTCTGATGAAAAATTGGGCATACAATTCTCTTCCCGCAATACCTATTCTATTGAGGTATTTTTCGTATGTCTTTTGTGTTACAGCAACATCTGTTTTGTTTTCACCCGTTCCTGCTATTGTTTTTGTGCTGGCCGCCTCCGCATACGGCGGATTAATGTAAACCACCAACTTCTTCCGCTTTTCGGGGTCGTTCAAAATCTCTTGCAGTTCCTCGGGGCATTTGGCGAAGTCGTCGTTGAGGAAATCGAACTGAAACACATGGTTTTCGGCCATCGGCCAGCCGTTGTTGATGCGGTCCATCATCACGTCAACGTCTTGCTTGTCCAAGGTCGAGGCCCACACGCGGTCGTAGTTCGTCAGGCCGTTCAGCAGGTTGCCCGTGCCGGCGCAGCAGTCCCAGATGTAATACTCGTCTTGCCAGGTCTCGCCCAACACGTCGGCCAAATATTGCTGGCTCTTCTCCACCCAGATTTGTGGCGTGAAGTAGGAGCCTTTGCGCTCGCGGATGTCTTGCGGCACAAGCAAGTCGCGCCGCCCGATGATGTAGTTCCAATATTCCTCCTTGGGCGGTCGCGCATAGATGCTCCAAAACTGCTTGTAGGCCTTCTGCTTGTCGTTGAAGCCCACCGACGAGGTAGAAACCAGCCCCATCTCGTCAATCTTCTTGGCCAGTTCGTACTTGGTCTTGCGCAGCACCACATAAAGCGAGTCCTTCAGCGACTCCTCGTTGCTCGACAGCAGGTCGGCGAGGAAGAAGTCGGCGGAGATGATGCCCGCCTTGTTGGCCTTGGCCCAATCCACGCTGATGGTGGGGCGCACCTTCTCGCTCCATTTCTGGAACACGAAGGTGAAGTTGTTCTTCGTGACCGATATTTTCTCCGTCGCCTCCTTGCCCGTCTTGAAATTGAGGCGGATGAACTCCTTGAACTCCTGCGCCTGCGTTTCGTAGTAAAAGAGGATGGAATTGTCCTCGAGCAAGCCCTTGCAGAGGTCGTAGAGTTGGCGGAACTCCTTGGTGTCGTGGTTCGAGGGCGTCACGTTCCAGTTGAAGTCGTTCTGGAAAAAGATGCCTTGGATTTCGTGGTACTCGATGAAGGCGAACTTCTCCGCGTCGAAGGCACCTATGTATTTGGGCGGCAGGTACTTCTCGAAGGTGCGCTCCTTGCCGATGGTGAGGATGAGTTGCACAAACGACTCGAAGATGTCGTGCGAAGTGCCCTGTTTGGCCTCGGCCCAAAGCAGCGACTTGAGGTCGTCGTTCTCGAACTCGTCAAAAATCGACGTTTGACCCTGCTTGACGATGTTTTTGGCGACAACGAAGTCGATGTTGCCGAGTTGGGTGTATTTGTAATTGTTGAAGAAGTCCTGCTGCACCGCGCTTTTTAGGGGTTCTTCTTTTAGTTTTTTGTAGTCCATGGTCTAAATTTTGGATAATGCTCCTTTTCGTATCCAATCACAATGTCCGACATCATCGTCAATTCAATGGCGTTGCGGTCATTAGCTGGGGTTTCATCCGTCACCAACGGCAACAATTCCTCGATTCTCTCCAATGCAATTTCGTATTGTTCTTTCGTGATTCTGCTCATGTCGCTTTCCTCATAACTGCAAAAGTAGCAACTAATTTTGGAATACAATAGATATTATTGAAAAAAATTGTTTTTCGGGACAAGTTTTTGTTTTGCTAACAAGTTTCAAAAAAATCATTGTTTTTGCAGACCGAAAACGATTGGAATCATGTGCAGATACAGTGAAATAGAGGCTATCGAATTGCCAAACGGCAAAACCGTGAAAGAAGTGAATGAAGCGGTCAGGCGCGAGGTGGAACGAATCTATATTGAGTCGTGGCTGCAAGGCGTTTCGGTACCGTTTTTTGATGATGACGGCACCACCTATTTAGCCAACCCCGACGGCAGCGAGGACAAGGTCATCCTCGACAGGAAAACTCGCACTTACAACATCGTCATGCGCACTGCCCAGCCAGGATGCGGACGGCATGCTCATTTAATGGCTTAGATTTCACGCTTCGCATATAGGTAAAAACGGCATATACAAAATGGCAAACGTTATTTCACCTTATCCCGATTGATTAAGTCGCACTCTTCGACGGTATCGTCCATCCACCAATATTTGTATTCATCCAAATAATAATAGTAGTACGTTCGACCATAGAATTGGCCTGGTTTGCTGTACTCTCGTATATGTGCTGCAAACCAACGGAATTCTTCAACATCATTTTTGTCTTTCAACAAACAATACCAATGAGGAATCTGTGGCATTGTTTTGGCAAAATGCCACTCATGTGTATCGATAAAATGACGTACTCTTTCCAAATCCTCTGGTAATTCCAATTGACTTTCCATACTATTAACTTAAAATAGTGCTAAACATACCATTCTCAATCTATCATATATCACTATTTTGGAAACCTGAACATTTCTGCCACTTCTGAAACAAGTTTTTCGGTGCGTTCCTTAATATCATCAACTGTCCATTTATCCTTCTCTGCAAGTTCACGATTGATTTCCAATCCATTCTTATAACCTATAGAAATACCATCCTTATTAACTCGATCTCGTTTTTGCTCAAATGGAAAATTGCTTAACGCACTATTATATCCCGTAATTGTCAAGTTTCCCAATTTGTGTACATATTTCTGGAGATATTCATTAGCTAATTCTCTATTACCTCCTGCAATCATTTCCACCCATGCATCGGGAATATTCTCTCCTTCGGGGAAAATATGTTCAATTGTCCAGATAAAGACATTGTTATTACTCTTTTCATATTGCTTATACTCCCAAAGGTCTGTCCAAGTTTCCTTTGTCATATACTTTTGTGCTAAAGCACAAAGAATGAAACGAGCCGCACCAGTATTCTCTTTATAAATGTCGCCATTAAGCCGTTCTATGAATAACTCATCCGATGCTACCCATTGGGAAAGAATGTGTTTCACAGTGTCATAAACGGCACTGCCCTTTGCTGAATCGTTTTCAATGGCAGAGATAGTGTCCATAAAAATACGATTTAAATCCCTTGTACCAGGATAGTCTGTTACATTACGGCGAACAAAAAACACCGTCAAAAGATTAATCACTTTGATGATAATATCTTCAGTAATTTGTAATTCTTCTTTGTTTTTCAACAAAAACATCAACAACTGATAAGACGGCACGCCTTGAATCCTTGCCAAATCCAAAAGAGCACGCCTATAAGGAGTTTTGTCATCTTCGCGATCACGAAGGTCAGCAAAAATTCGACCTGCCTCCAAAACATCATTCAGGAAACCAGAAAGGTTGTTATTGATGAGTTTTTCATAAATTTGAAGAAGATTTGATTTTGTGGCAACTATGCCCAAAGGGTCTTTTTTCTTTAAGTCATCCTTGCGGAAAGGTTCGTTAAGTCGATTCTTGAAAGCATTGTAATAGTAACGGAAAAATCGTTCTTGCGTGGCATAGTCGTCAGTAAGCAATTCCAATAGTTCTTTCCATTGCTCAAAACAATCATCAACGGTCAATCCAACCCTTTCGGCTCTCGCCATTATCAAATTCTTCATTAAGTCGACAGCCGTAAGTGGCATACCTCTGTTATTGAGCGATTCAAACAAAATGTATGCATCGGAATGAGTGGAAACTTCTATTTTGACCAACATCGCGTTACAAACCTTTTTCTTTATTTCAAGCAGTTTAGCGACTTTGTCTTCACAATTCTTTAAGTCCAAATCAATCTTATAGAGAAATTGATAGAAACAACGGGCTATCTTTCGGCGACCATAAAACGGAACTTTTTTGGCATACTTCAATATTCCATTCTCGTTCATCACAGTGGAAAAATCATCTTGATTATTATTCTGAACTTGTGGAAGAAGTATCAAACCATTGCTATTCTTGTCATTTTGCAACGCCTTTCTAATCCATGAAATCTCATCGTAATCGTCCTCGTCCATCTCATCTTTATGCTCATTAAGACGACGATAGATAGCAAGAAGGAGCAAACATAAAGTTGTAAGACGCTGTTGACCATCAATAACCTCAAGCCGAGGATAATTTGAATCGCCAGTGTTTATACAGATAATAGAGCCTATGAAATAGCCTTCTGAGTTTTCCGTAATATCATCATACAATGCATTCCATTCTTTGTACGACCATGTATATTCACGCTGATACTTGGGGATTACATAATAGAACGATGCGTTTTTCTTTAAAATCTCATCGATTGGATATTTGTTTACTGTTTGTATCATGATGTATTGTTTTAGTTTGTTTCTGCAAAAGTAATGCTTTTTTCAACCCGCATCAAACTCGGACAACTTCTCCAACAAAACATCCACCCCCTCCACCGCCGTGGCCTTGATGTGCTCGAATCCGAAGGGCAACTTGCCTTGCATGTCACCCGGGTCTATGAGGAACTTGGGGACTTCCCGATGAGCACAATTGACCAATCCCGCTGCTGGATACACCACCAATGAAGTGCCGATGACAATAAAGATGTCCGCCATTTTCACTAAATGTGCCGCCAACTCCATATTATCGACATATTCACCGAACCACACAATATAAGGGCGCATTTGTGAGCCGTCAGCCGCTTTGTCGCCAAGAAGAATCGGGACATCAAGCGGATATTCCTTGATACAGTTGGGGTCAAGGCGGTTGCGTGAAGATGTCACCTTGGTCAATTCGCCGTGAAGGTGAATCACTTTGCTGCTTCCAGCCCTTTCGTGAAGGTTATCCACATTTTGCGTGATGATGGTCACATCGTATTGCTTTTCCAAGTCCGCCAAAACACGATGGGCATGGTTCGGCTCCACCTCCAACAGGTTTTTCCGTCGGGCATTATAGAAATCGAGTACGGCCTGTGGGTCTTCCTCGAAACCCTCCACGCTGGCCAACTTCATGGCATCATACTTGCCCCACATCCCGTTTTTGTCGCGAAAGGTGGGGATTCCGCTCTCGGCACTGATGCCTGCGCCAGTAAAGACTACTAGTTTTTGTTGCATAACAGATATGATTTATTGTTTTTGCAAATCTACAAAAACATCCCAAATCATCTGTAATAATCGTCATTTTTTCCTATTTTGCGGCCAATAAACCACAAATTCTACTCCTTAATTCTTCAAACACCCAATCGGCACCACAAACACGCCGTCGTTTCGGCGATAGGCATACTGCCCGCCCGTGAGAACAAGTAGCAAATCAGGCTCGCGTATCGGAGTCTGATGCTCCATTTTGTTATGCTCCTTGATAAGCCGCTGCAATTCACACAAATGACTGGCTCCTTCCTCAATTTCCGCGCTACCCAACTTGCACTCAATGAGCGCATAACGTCCATCGTTGATATGTAGCACAACATCCGCTTCCAAGCCATACTTGTCGCGATAATAGCCGATATGCGAGTCAATGTCGGAAGTGTAAGCCTTCAAGTCCCTGATGCACAACTGCTCAAACAGGAAGCCGAAGGTCTTGAACTGCGTCATTAACGCTTTGGGCGACAGTTGCATCGCGGCCACGGCCACACTCGGGTCGCAGAAAGTGCGCTTCGGGGTGCTGCGAATGACTGACTTGCTGCGAATGGCAGGGCACCATGCCTCAACATCCTGAATGACAAACAGTTTCTCCAAAGCCGTCACATACGAAGTGAAGGTATCCATCGAGCAGGTCATCTCTTCGGATGCCGACACATCGGCAAGCAAGGTCGTTTTCTTGGCCAAAGTGGAGATGTTGCGGGCATACGAGCGCAATATCATCCGCGTCAGTTTTTCGTCCCTTTGCACGCCGTCAATTCGTGAAATTTCTTCCTTGCAAACGGTCCGGAAATAGTCCTTCGCCACCATCAGTTTCGATTTTTCGTCCTTCAGTCGCAACGTGACAGGCCATCCGCCGCGACAAGCAGCAAAAATAATGTCCTCAACCTGCATGTCGGAAACCGCAGCAAGGTCTTGTTGCGGATTGTCAAACAAGTCCATCAGACTGACTGCTCCGTTGGATTCCTTCGATTCCCAAAGGCTCATGGGCAACATTTCCATTTTCGAGATGCGCCCGTTTCCTGAATGGTGTATCTTGCTCTTATCCACCGCGTTTGAGCCAGTAAGGATGAATTGTCCTTCCAGCCCTCTCTCGTCCACCAAAGTACGCACGGCATCCCAAAGTACAGGCGCGTCCTGCCATTCATCGATGAGCCGAGGCGTTGCCCCTTGCAGCAACAACGATGGCTTGGAGGCTGCCGTGGTGAGATACTGTTCACGCATGTCGGGCGACTGCAACTTGATTACACTGCCCGCCAATTGCTCTGCGGTGGTGGTTTTTCCGCACCATTTTGGGCCTTCAATCAGTACCGCTCCGAAGGCGTTCAAACGCTCCTCAAGTTGGGTGTCTGCCATCCGTTTGAAATAGTCCATAATTCATCATTTTGAAATTCGCTGCAAAATTACTATAAATAAATGAATTACGCAAATCTATTCGGTGTTTTTTACACATTTTGTTCGGTGTTTTGGCGGTAATCTGTTCGGTGTTTTCGACACGTTTTGTTCGGTGTTTTGGCGGTAATTTATTCGGTGTTTTCGACACACAAATTTGGAAATGCGGCCAATAAACCGCAAAATCTGCGGATAATTAACCGCAAAAGTTGCGGCTTATTAGAATTATTTGTATTTTTGCAGCCGAAAAATGTATCAATCATGGCAGCCTACATCCATCAAAGCGGACAATGGCCACACTTCAACTGGGACAAGGAACTTGTCGCAGATAAATTGGCTGCCGTCAACAAAGCCTCGGGGTTTCTTATGGGGCGACTCAACGCCATCGGCTTCGACGCTCGCTTGTCGGCCAATGCCGAAATGCTCTCCAACGACATCATCAACTCGTCCGAAATTGAAGGCATTTCTCTGAATGTCAAACAAGTGCGTTCTTCAATAGCCAGAAAATTGGGTATTCATTCTGATGCCGATGAGCCATCAAGCCACTATGTGGAAGGCATTGTGGAGATGATGCTTGATGCGGTGAGCCATTACCGCCAGCCCCTTACCCATGAGCGGCTTTTTGGTTGGCACAACTGCTTGTTTCCCACGGGAATGAGCGGTTATTCTCGGATAGATGTGACGCAATACCGCAAGGGCGAAATGAAAGTGATTTCGGGCAATTATGGGCGCGAAAAAGTCCATTATGAGGCCGTTCCCGCAGAAGATGTGCCCCAAGAAATGGGCGTTTTCTTGGATTGGTTCAACACGGGCACTGCCTCGCCCACTTACTTGAAATCCGCCATTGCCCACTTCTGGTTTGTCTGTATCCACCCGTTTGACGACGGCAACGGGCGCATCGGGCGCGCTATCGCCGACATGGCACTCTCGCAGGCCGACGATTCCGCCATGCGCTTCTTCAGCATGTCGCGACAAATCAATAAGGACAAGAAATCATATTACGATGTTCTTGAGCGGGTTAGCCGCCAATCGGACACAGACATCACGGATTGGTTAGTGTGGTATCTCGACTGCATGGCCCGCGCCATCCATGCTTCCGACGAGGTGCTTTCGCGCATCCTTCAGAAAGCGGCGTTTTGGCAAAACCACGCCCATGTCGCGTTCACGGAGCGACAAAACAAGGTGCTGAACATCTATTTGGATGGTTATCCGGGTAAGCTGACGGTGAAAAACTGGGCCAAGCACTGCAAAGTCTCCACCGACACCGCCTCCCGCGACATCAAAGACCTTGTCGAGAAAGGCGTTCTCGAACCCCAGCAAGGTCGTATGAGGGATGTATTTTACGGCATCCGTTGCGACGATAGCACCCTTTATATCCCTGGACCTCAAGAGGATGAAGATTAAATCTTATTTCTCAAAATGCTGATAATCCTTCCCACTAAGCCAGTCGCCGCCCCATTGAAAACCGTGCTGCTTAAAAAGGCGATAGCATAGGTCTCCTTTCGCAATCTTGTAAGGGAAATCGGCGCTGCGGTCGAGATAGTCGGTGCTCGCTTCGGGCTTGACGATAGCCTTGTCGTATTTCAGCTTGTAATACGGATTGTATTTCGGATTGATGTCGATGGCGAGGCCGTAGCTATGCTTCGAGATTCTGCCGCCTGCCGTGATGGGTCGTTGGTTGAAGCAGGAGGTGTTGTTATCAAACATCGAGGCCTCGTCATCGCAGCCGTAATGGTCGATGAGGCGCATTCTTTCGATGGGATAGCCTGCCTCGAACAAAGCCTTGAAAATCTCCATCAAGTCTTTGGAGATAAGTACATTGCAAACCAATTCGCCGATGATGGCGTTGCCGTCGGCATCACGGTGAAGAACTTGCAAATAGCGCAAATCGTCCCAAGAGACTGGATCTTTTTGACGCATGGAGCAGCTGTCCATCAGGGTTTTGAGCGGCTCTGAAATGGCTGAAATCTTGAAGAAACGCTCGTGACCAAAGACCTTGAGATAAGGCTCCGGCACCACATCGCCAGGGACATAACGCCCTTGCGCCCAGGAAGTTGAAATCCCGAAAAAGAACAGAAAAACCATATATTTCCAGCGACGCACCACGATCCAAGTTTCTCAAATCTGCTTTTTGCGCCAGTCGGCTTTCCAAATGTAAAACAGCGAAATCAGGCCAATCATAATGTTGTAAACCCACTCGGCGGTCCACACGGCGGCGATAGTAGAAGTCTTTGACATCAGATAAACATAAATGATGTAAATGATGAGGATGCCGAACTCCAAGGCCATGGCCGCCGAGGTGTTGCCCGTGCCCGAAACAGCCTCAAAGAAAGTCATGGAGAAGGCACCGAGCAGCGTGGCGACACAAATCACATAGACTGAAGGGATGGCGGCCTGCGCCAAAACCGTGTCATCGGTGTAGATTTGCAAAACCAAATGTGGGATAATGGCCACCACCGCGACCAATACCGCCGAACACAAGAAGCTGTTTTTCACCACTTTCCAGATGGATGACATCACCTCGTTGCTTTTGCCCTCGCCGATGATGCGACTCGTCAGCGTGTTGGCAGTCGAGGCGAAAGCGATGCCCGGGATGATGAGAATCATGTAGGTACTGCGCACTACTGACGAAACCCCAATGGCGGTCTCTCCCATTTTCTCAATGAGGACGAAGAAGATGAACCATGCGCCGAACGAGAACAAACGCTGAATCATGCTCGGGAATGCCACTTTGAGGATGTTGCCCATCAGCGCCGGCTGCCACTTGTGCCAACGGAACATGCCGTATTCCTCGTGCGGAATCTTGATGTAGGTAATAATCCAGAAGAAGCAGAACGCCGTGATTTCGGCCAACAGCGAGGCCAAAGCCGCCCCGCCAATGCCCATCGCGGGCAGTCCTGCGTGACCGAAAATCAAGGCCCAGTCGAAAAAGATATTGACCACGGCCATAATCAGCGTCGAATAAGTGATGACGCGCGTGCTGCTGATGCCGACATAAAACGAGCGAAACAAGAAGTTGAACACCACGAAAAAGATGCCGAATTGCCTGAAACTCAAGTACTCGTCTGCCGCCAAATAGATGTTCTCCGACTCAATGATTATGTGCAACAGCCTGTGACTGAAGAAGAACAAAATGCAGAATAGCAAAAAACCTAAACCCAGCACAAACAAAGCCCCATGTTGAAACACCACGCCGATTTTGCTGTAGTCGCCCTCGCCGAAGCGCCTTGCGATAAATATCTGAATACCAATGGCAAAGCCCATCGCCAAGGTGGTGAAGACGAAATAATACAAGCCCGCCATCATGGACGCGCTCAACTCGATGGTGCCGAGATGGCCCAAAAAGGCGGTGTCGGTGAAGTTGATGATGGTCTGCGCGAGGTTGCCCAGCATGATGGGATACGCTATGCGCCAGATTTCGCGGTTGGTAACGGTGGTTTTAATCATAGTCGGGCCGTCAATAATGCCATTTTCCTGATTTGGCTGGCAAAATTACACAATTCCACGAAAACTCCTCCGCATTTTTTCATCGTCCCCCTTGTATGTTTCATTTTTTGTCTATTTTTGCCTCAGCCAAGAAGATGGACTTTCTTCGCCCTATCCCTTCACGAAAAAAACTCTGCCATGAAAAAAACAATTGTACTTATACTGATAGCTCTATTTCTGAGTACCGCATACTCAGGAAAACTCCATGCCCAACTTATTGTTACCGATGCTTCTGAATTAAATGGCTGGACTGCAGATTCATTAGTCAGAAACATCCTTTTGGATAATGGCGTAACCATTTCAAATGCCAAATTCAATGGTTCCGATGGGGTCATTTTCTGCAACAGCATTGGAAAGTTCGAAACGGGTGATACGCCGACCAACATAGGCATGGAATCCGGCTTGATTCTTGCCTCGGGAGGTGTGTCGGTCGCCATAGGCCCGAATGATGTAAATGAAGCCAATGTGACTACAACGTGCGGAAACTACTATGACAACGACCTGGCTTCTATCGCTTCAGGTACCCCATTTGACGTTGCGGTGCTTGAGTTTGATTTTGTCCCATGGGACGAAACAGTGACTTTCAGTTTCGTTTTCGGCTCCGAAGAGTACATGGAATATGTCGGTTGGGATTATAATGACGTATTTGGCTTTTTCATAGATGGCATTAATCCGGCTGGAGGGTTTTACGACCGTCAAAACATAGCTTTAATACCTGGAACGACAGAGGCCGTCAGCATTGACAACGTGAACCTGAACCACAATTCAGAGTATTACATCGACAATACCGGGGGTGCTACCATTCAATTTGACGGGTTCACCACTTTGTTAGAAGTGAGTTTCAACGTGGTTCCGATGTCGAATTATCATATCAAAATGGCCATTTGTGACGTGGGTGATAGCCTTGTGGATTCAGGGGTTTTCTTAGAGGCACATAGTTTTTCCACCAACCTCACCTACACCATGACGATAGATGGTTGGGATTACGCTGAAATCCCGGAAAACCATTATTCTTGCGCCAATCAAGACATAGAATTCAATACGTTAACCAACTGGAATTTTGACGATGTGACATGGTATTTCGGCGACGGCACTTCGGCGCAAGGGGAGCAAGTCACGCACGCTTATAGTGCCGAGGGCTTTTACACCGTAACCAATGTGCTTCACAATCCGCATAGAGACATGGATTCTCTGTATCTTACCAAGGTAATAGAGGTCAGGTCGCCCTATTCTGAAATCTATGCTACATCATGCGGCAGCTACGATTGGTATGGAAACCAGTACACGGAAAGTGGTACTTACACCCATGTCATCCAAGTTCCCGACGCCTGCGATAGTACGTTGTTTCTTCATTTGACCATCAATCCGGTTGACACGACTTATCTCCACATCACAGCCTGTGATGAATACGAGTGGTACAATACAATCTACACTGAACCTGGGATTTACACGCATTTGGAGCAGTCCGTTGCAGGCTGCGACAGCCTGTTGGTTTTGAACCTTAACCTCAGTGGCAGCTATAGTTCTGAGGAATACGTGACAGCCTGCAACAACTACCATTGGCGCGGGATCACCTATACCGAAAGCGGCACTTATACCGATTTTGTCCAAGCGCCAGGGGCTTGCGACAGCACTTTCGTCCTGAACCTGACCATAGGCTATGATGCGCAAAGCGACACAACGGCGGTCGCTTGCAATGCGTTCATTTGGCATGGCACCATTTATACGGAATCGGGCGACTATCCTTATTTGACCCAGACCACTCTTGGCTGTGACAGTATCGTCACGCTACATCTTACCATAGGTCAAGAGCAAATCCATCCAGCAGAGGTAGAGACGACGTGCAATGATTCGTTCACATGGCGTGGTCATAGCTATTCGCATGATGGCGTTTATTACGACACCGTAGCGGGTGTGGCAGGCTGCGACGACATCTATGTCCTTGACCTTACCTTTGTGGAAGGCTACAGCACTACGCTCAACGAGACCGTGTGCGACAGGTATCCTTGGCAGTCGGTTGCAGGCGGCTATCTGACCGAATCGGGTCAGTATAAATATGAAGGTTTGACTCAGGATGGCTGTGACAGCATCATCGAGTTGAACCTCATCGTGCATTACACGCCTAAACCCGTCATTGTCTATTCGAAGGACGACTATTACAAAGACGGCGACACCATTGCCGTCATCAACAACACGGAATTTTTCTCGTTCCAGTACGACTTCTTCGTGGAGGACTCGCTCGGCCACATCGATGATTGGGGCTCGTGTGTGTGGCAAATCAACAAGGAATCATGGCTGATTGACACCATTCTCCCTGAATACCAAAACGAAACCGGCAGACGCTATTGTAGGGTTTTCGTCGCGGAGCACGACGATACCCCAACAGAGCTGAGTTGCACCGTTTACAACAGCCACTGCGATCCGGAAATCATCACGCGAAGTTTCTACCTCAAGTCGTCGTTTTTCGACATCGACGAACAGGATGCTGCAAGGTGCGCCTTCGACGTCATCCCCAACCCCAACAACGGCACTATGGAGTTGCGTTTCGAGAACATGGAAGGCAAAGTGGAGGTCAAGGTGTATGATATGATGGGCACGTTGGTGGACAGCTTTGTGACTTACAACGGTAAGGAACCCAAGGCTATGCAATATAACCTGAATGGTCGCAGGGGCATTTATTTCTTAGTGGCCAACGGAAAAGAAGGCACTATGGCTAAAAAGGTGGTTATTCAATAGGCCTCTCATTTTGCGCGAAGCGCAGCGTATGCCTTTCCCAAATGCTCAGTTATATCACTGGCAATCAAGGCCTCCTGCCCTATTTCCTCAGCGGCCAGGTCGCCGGCGAGGCCGTGGAGATACACTCCCAAAACGGCGGCTTCCTCGGGTGAATAGCGTTGCGCCAAGAGCGAGAGAATGATGCCTGTCAGCACGTCGCCACTGCCAGCAGTGGCCATACCAGGATTGCCTGTGGTGTTGAAGAAAATGGTGCCGTTGGGCATCGCGACGGTGGTGTGTGCGCCTTTCACGATGACGACGAGGTTGTGCTTCACGGCCAACTCGCGCTGTTTCTCAAGACGCTCGAATGAGGTCTGGGTCTTCCCTACCAAACGCTCAAACTCCTTCGGGTGTGGGGTCAGTATCGTTTTTGCAGGCAGGAACGACAGCCAAGTCGGGTTGTCGGAGAGGATGTTCAAGGCGTCGGCATCCATGACGAGCGGCACTTGTACCTTTTGGATGAGGCGTTTCAAAGCGTGAACAGTATCCTCTGCCTTGCCCAGGCCTGGACCCACACCCACAGCGGTAAAAGCATCCAAATGCCCGAACATTGAAAAACAAGTATCTGATTCATCAGCATCAATCATCGCCTCGGGGATGGCGGTCTGCAAAGGCAGTTGGGCCATCTTGGGCAGGTGGACGCTCAACAGTCCGACACCCGTACGCAGACAGGCCTTTGCACCGAGCAAGGCAGCACCCGTCTTGCCCTCGGAACCAGCAATCAACAGTGCGTGACCGTAAGTGCCTTTGTGGGAGTATTTCGTGCGGTTGTGCAGTATCGGCTTCACCATCGCCTTGACGGTCAGGAGGTTGTTGGTCTCCACCTCTTCCAGATAGCGCGGGTGCAGACCGATGTCCAAGACCTCGAAACGACCCACATACGGGTCGTTTTCGGGCAGCAGGAAAGCCAACTTGGGATTTTGGAAGGTCAGCGTGTAATCGGCCTTGAAGATGAAACCCAAGGCACTGGGCTGGTCGGCGAAGAGGCCCGAAGGGATGTCGATGGACACACGGATGGCCTTGCTTTGGTTGAGGTAGGCAATCAGGTCGGCGGTCACGCCCTGCGGCGGACGGTTGAGGCCAGAGCCGAAGATGGCGTCGACCACCACATCGTTGGCATCGACTTTCGGGAAGTCGTCCTCGCTAAGAATGTCGAACATCGGCACCTTGGTCTCGTTCATCAGGCGGAAGTAGTTCACCTCGCAGTCGTGACTCATCTTATCCGAATAGCGCACCATAAACACCTGCGGGACAATCTCTTGCTCATTAAGCAGTCGGGCCACCACGAGGCCGTCGCCGCCGTTGTTGCCCATGCCGCAGAAGATCTTGATGGTCTTCTCGCGCGGCGTGCGGCGGTAGAGCCACTCAAAGACCTTGGTGGCGGCGCGTTCCATCAAATCGACGGACTCGATGGGTTCGTTTTCTATCGTGTATTTGTCCGCTTCGCGGATTTGATTGACTGAGAGGATTTTCATGTTCTTTGTTTTATGGGATACACTTCGTGTAGAAATATTTCAAAAATCTTTTAAAAATACGAGTTTACTCGTAATACTCACACCTATACACATTAAAATAATACTCATACAAATCTGCGCCAGGCATCCATTGTACATGCGCTATGCAGTTTCCGTGTTCGTCAAAGAAGAACAGGCTTTCGTGTGAAAAAGCATAATTTTCTCCATCATAAGTAGCGTAATAAGAATAAAAATCCGTATCTTTATAATACCGCCATACTTGTTTATGGAATTGCGCATGACGATTGTCAATTCTTTCTCTTTCAATTAGCCGTCCCAATCCATCATACTTGCATTTCATCACCTCACGAGGAATGGTGTCATCATTATAAAAATCCTCAATTTTGACAACCCTTCCAAAACTATCATACTCGCTATAAGTCACCATTTTGCCATACTTGTCTTTTAGGACGTATTTTTCCTTCACAGGAAATCCTTCTGCATTTCGTTTAATTATCCTCTCGTGCTTCAACTTTTCTTTTTTATTATTTGGAATCGCAGTTACCTTATAATTTAAATAATCAACAACTTGGCCTGTTGAATCCGTTTCTTGCCATCTATCATCATCCGAATTAATGACAGTGTGCCAACGTCTTGTTTCCATACTTGTTTCTTTTATTATGCTGTCATTCCCGTCATATCTATATTTTGTCCTTGTTTCGTTGACATCTCCCCAACCACAGTTTTCTCTCCGCTCATAAATGACATTTCCTCTCGAATCGCATTCCCTATAAGACTTTGAATCACTCCTTATATCTCCTCCATAACCCTCCGACTTGCGCAAAACACCATTTTTGTCATACTTCATTGTGAAATGCTTTATCATTTCCTCTCCTTCAAATACTTTCCGTTCCAACAGCCGACCTTCCGAATCGTATGTCCAATGTTCCGAACGATTCTGACATCTTTCTTCCACAAGCCTTCCTGCCTCATCATATTTATATGAATAAAAGATGGTATCGTTAAACGCAGTCCCATCATCAATTATCATTTTCGTCAAATGCCCTTGATTGTCATACTCGTTATAATAGATATTATCACCCAATCTTGTGTAATTCCCCAAAGAATCATACTCTCTAAGCCAATAGAACTTACTGTCTTTTACAACATTATTATTGATGCTGTCGGCAAAGCGAATCATCCTATCCACATCAAAATCACATTGATAGAAACGTTTCATAAAATCATCATGGTTGATGGAATCGCTAATGTCAAATTTATAAGCGTACATCTCGTATGTTTTCACTTTGCCTACTAAACATTCTTTTTCCCATCCCGTTTTTTGGGCGAAGGCGTTCACTGACAAAGCAACCAGCACCAGTAATACTATATTTTGAATTTGTTTCATTGCATAATGAATTAAACGACTCGAATTTGCGCAAAATTACGAATAAAACCGAGATGAAAGCAACACATTCTTCAGGGATTTGGGAAAAATTGCAAAAAGGGTATTGAAATACTGGAAAAAAGTTGTAATTTTGCATTGAAAATAGTGGAAAAAAGTTGCAAAAAAGCATTGAAGCACAGAGGTTTTGCCACTGGCACTGAAATTGTGATTATCTTTGCAGCGTAAAAAACAAAAAACAAGGACTTGAAATGGAAACTATAACACTCACATTCAACACCGGAAGTCCATTTGCGGCCAGCATAGACGCTTTTCTCAAGACCTTGCCCCCGAGCGTAAAGGTGAGAAAGAGCGTGAAGCCAAAAAACAGCAAAGCAGACAAAGATTCTGCGAAGAAGAAACGCTTCCTTTCCAAACTCACCAAGGCCGGACAACAAGCGATTGACCTTGCCTCGACGCCGCACGAAAACTATTCCGCTGAGGAGCTAATTGCTTCATTGTATGATTAAGTTCACTCCAACACCTGCTTTCAAGACCTCCGCAAAGCAACTTGCCAAACGCTATCCTTCGTTTCGAAACGACTTTGAGGAGTTCCTCAAATCGCTCGAGAAGAACCCGAACCAAGGCACACCCCTTGCAGGAGGATTCCGCAAGATTCGCATGGCCATCACTTCGAAAAGCAAGGGAAAAAGCGGTGGTGCAAGGATTATTTCCCTCAACTGCCTCGTGACCGAAAAAGACGGAGAAATATTCCTCGTGCAGGTGTACGATAAGAGCGAAGCAGAAAGCATCTCCATCAAGGAAATCAGGAAAGCTTTTGCCACTCTGACGAAATGACAAACGTTTTGTCAACCATCAAATTCATCTAATTTTCTTTCCAACTTGTCCTTCCCCTCAAACAATATCCCCGTGATACCCAAAGCATTCGCCGCCGCCACATTATTCGGATTGTCATCGATGAAAACCGTTTCCTCGGCCTTGATGCCGAAGCGTTGCAAAGCCAGTTGGAAAATCCTCGGGTCGGGCTTCATCACCCGCTCGATGCCCGAAATCACCATGTCCTCCATGAGGTCGAGGACGGGATAGACATGCCGCACCAAAGCGAAGGTCTCCTCCGACCAGTTGGACAGCCCAAACACACGGAAGCCTTTAGCTTTCAGTTCTTTGATATACTCCTCCATGCCTGCAATCTGTCCGCCCATCATCTTCATGAACTCGCCGTAATACATCTCAATCTCCTTCTTCCACTCGGGATGCTCAGCGATGAGCTCCGATGTGCCTTCCGCAATGGGTTTGCCGTTGTCGTGCTGGGCGTTCCACTCGTAGGTACAGATGTTCGTGAGGAACCATTCGGCTTTGTCCTTGTCGCCGAAATACGGGTCATAGAGGTAATGCGGGTTCCAGTCTAAGAGCACGCCGCCGTAGTCGAAGATTATGTTTTTAATCATATTCAAGATTTTGCTGCAAAATTATTGAAAAAACAAGTTGGCAACAATAAAAACCCTAAATTTGTAGTTTAGCTAACAAACTAATCGACAATGAAAAAGCACTTTTTATTCTTTGCGGCCCTTGCCATGTTGGTTTTGACCTCCTACGGCCAACAAGAAACGGCAAAAACAGAAAAGCCTTATCTGCTCAAGGTAAAGATGAAGGAAACCGACTGCTTCCGTTGCGTTTCGGGACAAATCACCATGCGCGACCTCTCGGAAGTGGCTGATGTGGAAATCGTGTTCAACGGTCTGAATGAAAAAACCATCGGACAGTTCCTCAAGACCAACGCGCTCGAATATGTCAAGGGAGATGACGGCTTCAAAATCGTTTCCGACAAGGAGGAATACGCCCAACTGAACACCATCCCCACCGTTTCCGAAGGGCATCTGATAGACCATAAAGGCAAAGAAGTCATGGTGTTCCAGTTCAGGCTCGACAATACGACCATGAACCGACTCAACGCCATTAAAACGAAAGGAAAAGCTTTGATGCAAAAGGAGCCAATCACCCTACAGAGCGACTACAACAACGATGGCATTCGTTTTTCGGTGCAAGGCAACCATTATGTCTTGTGTAACAGTCCAATGAACCTTTGCCAAATCTTCAACTCCGATGGTGAACTTATCCGCGAAATTGACGGCAATCTCGTTGACCCTGCCGATGTCTTTCCCGAATTGAAGGATTTTGATGCCTCTGTATTGAACTCCATTAAAGCATACGGGTATTATCGTAGTTCGATTGAAGAGGTCTTCATCAACGGAAACGAGATTTGGGTCGGCTTCACAGTTTCATGTCCGACCATTGAGGACGAAAAAGTCAGTTTGCGTTCCCCTTACCAAGTGCTTTCTTATCCGCTTAACGACACAACGCAGAACTTCAAAGTCATTTTCGATGGAAGGACAAACGAGGCAGCCACGATGCTATTCTACAGTTCCAACGATGGCAAAACTTTTTCTTTCTTACACGACACCTACGCTGTTTTACAAAAGTTTGATCAAGAAGGACGAAGCATCTACGACCAAGCCATTTGCGAAATACAGAATGACAGCCTCGTTTTAAAAGACGAGCACCCAGTTAATTATCCTGAGTTTGAACAACAAAAACTGCTGTGGTACAAACCCAAACTGAAAGACGGCCTGCTGAATTTGGGCTTTACCGAATATCTTGTTGACATCCAAAAAGATACCGTTTTCAATTTACCTTTCAAATACAACACCAAGGTAGTTGACAACGGCGGCTTCAACATTCAAATGACTGCGGACGCGCGGCTCGTGGATTGGGCTTTCGATGGGGAAACGCTCGGCGTGATTTACGACGACTTCGTGGATGGTCAAAGGAGCAAACGCCATTACCTCGTTTGGCGAAAAGGCCAAAAGGAATTCACGGACACTGAAATGCCCCTTCCTGAAAAGGGACTTGTTGGATTCCAGTTGGTTCTCCCCGATGTGGCCTATTATCTGACGACAGACAACCGCGTTAGGGCAATGGTGCTGGAATATTGATAAAACCGGAGAAAAGAATCCCTGAATATTGGTTTTTTGAACAAAACCATATCACAAAATGGAAATCTCCGCAAAAAACAATATTCGAATATGGAAATTGAATTGCGCAAAGGCTATTCAAAGGAAAACACTTATTTTTGCAGTTCAAAATTGACACCCATGCAAAACACCGATTTCGCCCCACAAATCGCGCAGAAACTCAACTTGGCCGCGCACCATGTGGGCAATGTCATACGGCTTTTGGACGAAGGCGCGACCATCCCCTTCATTGCGCGCTATCGCAAGGAAATGACGGGCACGATGAACGAAGAGAACGTGGCCGCCGTGCAGCATCGTCTCGAACAACTCACCGAACTGCAAAAACGCAAGGAAAGCGTCATCGCCTCCATCCGCGAACAAGAGAAACTCACGCCCGAATTAGAGCAAAAGATACTGAATGCCAAAACCTTGCAAGAAGTTGAGGATTTGTATTTGCCCTACAAGCCCAAGCGCCGCACCCGGGCCGCCATCGCCCGCGAGAAAGGCCTCGAGCCTCTCGCCGCACAAATCATGGCGCAGAACGTGGACTTTGTCGATCGCCTCGCTGCGCGATATGTCAATGCGGGCAAGGGCGTGAACGATGTGGAGGAAGCCCTGCAAGGCGCGAAGGACATCATGGCCGAGTGGGTTTCCGAGAACATCAACGGGCGCAACCGCATCCGCAAGATTTTCCACTTGCAAGGCGACATCAGTTCCGCCGTGGTGAAAGGCAAGGAGGATGAGGGCAAGACCTACCAACAGTATTTCGACTTCCGCGAACCGATTTCGCAAGCACCATCGCACCGTCTTTTGGCCTTGTTCCGCGCCGAGGAAGAAGGTATGTTGAAGGTGAAAATCAAGGTGGATGACGACTTTGTGTTAGGCTCGTTGGAGAGCATCTTCCTGAAGAACGACAACGCCTCCTCCGAACTCGTGCGCGAGGCCATCGCCGACTCGTGGAAACGCCTCTTGGAGCCGAGCATCGAGACCGAGATTCGCAATTATTATAAGGAGAAGGCCGACGAGACCGCCATCCGCGTCTTTGCCGAGAACCTAAAACAGTTGCTCCTTGCCGCCCCAATGGGCCAGAAGCGCGTTTTGGCCATTGACCCGGGCTTCAGAACGGGCTGTAAGGTGGTGGTTTTGAGCGAAACGGGCGCATTATTGCACAACGAAACCATCTATCCCCACCCGCCCAAGTCGGACACGGTGGGCGCGACGCGTAAAATCAAGAGTCTCATGGATGCCTATCGCATCAAAGTCATCGCCATCGGCAACGGCACGGCGGGACGAGAGACCGAGGACTTTATCCGAAGCATCAAGTTCGACCGCGACTTGATGGCCGTGATGGTGAGCGAGAGCGGTGCGTCGGTGTATTCCGCCTCCAAGATCGCCCGCGACGAGTTCCCCGACTACGACATCACCGTGCGCGGCGCGGTCAGCATCGGTCGCCGACTGATGGACCCGCTCGCCGAGTTGGTGAAAATCGACAAACTCGGCGAAAGCCTCGATCAGACCGTTGTGAGTTGCGTCAACGCAGTCGGCGTGGAGCTTAACACCGCCAGCCAGCAACTGCTTTCCTATGTGAGCGGTGTCGGCCCGACTTTGGCCTCCAATATCATCACCTACCGCGAGGAACACGGCGGTTTCAAGAGCCGCAAGCAGCTTCATGAGGTGCCGCGCCTCGGCGACAAGGCCTTCGAGCAATGTGCTGGTTTCCTGCGCATTCACAATGGTGACAATCCCTTGGACCAAAGTGCTGTTCACCCCGAGAGTTACCACATCGTTGAAAAGATGGCTAAAAAGCTAAATGTAAAGGTGAAAGACCTCATCGGCAACAAGGAACTCATCGCGAAAATCAAGCCAGAAGAGTTTGTAGAAAAGGACTTCGGCTTGGAAACCATCAACGACATCCTCTCCGAACTGGACAAGCCCGGCCGCGACCCGCGCAAGACTTTTGAGGCCTTTGAATTCGACAAGAACATCCGCACCATCAATGACTTGCGTGTCGGGATGAATTTGAATGGCATCGTGACCAATATCACCGCTTTTGGCGCTTTTGTGGACATTGGCGTACACCAAGACGGCCTCGTCCACATCAGCCAAATGGCCGACCATTACATCAAAGACCCGAATGAAGTCGTTCACTTGAACCAAAAGGTGAAAGTCAAGGTTTTAGAGGTCGATGTGAACCGAAATCGTATCAGTTTAACCATGAAACTATAATAAGCCCTATGAAAAAGTTCCTGTCTTTATTCTCCATTATAGGTTTGTTCCTCTCCTCTACTGCCCATCCCGTAGATATGGAATCAGCCAAAGTCATCGCCGCCAAATTTATGGAAACCAACGACTTGCAACACGTAACAACCTATCAAACAGACAATAACATTGCCGCCTTCTATGTCTTCAACACCACCGACGGCTTTATCATTGTTTCCGCCGACGACTGCGAAACGCCCATTATCGGTTATTCGCATGAAGGCCAATTTGACCCGAACAATGTCCCGATTCAGATGGAAGAATATCTCCAAGATTTTGTCGCAAGGATTCAATACGGCATTGAGAATCATATCGTTGCGGATGCTTTTACGACAAAGCAATGGGATTTGGTGAAGGCCTCAGGAAAGCTTAACGAAAGCAAATCTGCCAAGACCGTGCCTGCTTTGCTAACCAGCAAATGGCACCAAGGCTGCCTTTACAACAACCTCTGCCCTATTATGAGTGGTCCCTGCGGCCGCGCTGAGGTAGGCTGTGTGGCCGTGGCCATGGGACAAATTATGCACTATTGGAAATATCCTGTAACGGGTTGGGGCTCACACTCCTACACCAATTCAGGCACTACTTATTCCGCTGATTTCGGCAATACCATCTACGATTGGGAACACATGCCCGATTCGTTGACTGACAACTCAAGCGAGGTCGAAATTGAGGCTGTAGCCACATTGCTGTACCATTGCGGCGTTTCGGTGGACATGAGATTTACCAACAATGGCTCATTAGCCAATTCCGCAGACGTTCCTAGTGCCTTGGTTCACTATTTTGATTATGCGAGATGTATTCAAAAGGAGAAAAAAAGTAATTACGACAACGAGGAATGGGTATCCATGCTAAAAAGTAATCTCGACCAACAGAAGCCCATACTGTATTCGGGCATAAGTACGGGCAACATTGGCCATGCCTTCGTATGCGATGGGTACGACGACAATGACTTATTCCACTTCAACTGGGGCTGGGGCACTGCTGATGGCTATTTTGCTTTGAGCAATCTGAACCCTCTTGGGTTTGAATTCAATTCCAACCACAGTGCCATTCTCAATATTATCCCCCAATACGAGCCCTGTGTTGTCTTTGCGTCAGTTTATCCATCCAATGCCGGAACAGTAGAAGGGACAGGCGAATACCATATCGGAGCACAATGCACCTTAACCGCCGTGCCTGCTGAAAACACCAAGTTCGAATATTGGATGAAACAGGGACGAGTAGTGTCCAAAACGGAGTCATACACCTTCAGCGTCACGGATGACATTGACGATATTATAGCCATCTTCTCTTATCTGCCGATAGAACAAATTTCAGCATGTTACTATCCCGAAGAAAACAATCCGGGCAGTACCAGCATAAACGTTTCTTGGAATTACAAGGATCTTCAATGGGCCCTTCTGAAAGAATTCTATGTCGAAAAAAACCTCCAATACGGGTACACATACCTGACCACCGACAACGAGCACATCTATTTCGGCTACCCATTGTTGACTAACCCACCAACCACTTTCGAGAAATACACCATGGACGGCGAATTGGTGGAACAATTTGACATATCTGGCACTAATCCCAACGGCCTTACTTGTGATGGAAACTACTTTTATTGCAGCAACAACGATGAGTTTTTCAACGTTTTTCACCTGTATTGCCTTGATTTTGCCAACAAAACGGTTGTTGACAGCCTTTATGTTGGCAGGCAGTTTACCCTATGTTCCTACGATGCTGAAAATGACGGTTTTTGGCTTTACAATGGTTTTCAAGGCAAAAATATGACACTCATAAACCGTCAAGGCGAAGCCATTAAGACTACCCCATCCTTATCCTCATACAGTTCTGTCGTAGGTTTTGGTAGCCTTACCGCCAAAGACGGAACTCCACACCTGTTGATAATTTCATCGTCGGATGAAGTAATCGACTATGACGTCTCCACCAACATTCTCAAAAACCACCCTCGTCTGAATATGTCACATGGAAGTGTCAAGGCGGCCTCTGTGGGAAAATACGACGGCAAAGACGCTATGTTTGTTGTCGCAAAATACTATGATACGAATCATGCCTCAGTTCTCATTTATGAAATTGAAAGCCATTTGGAACAAATCATCAGCTATCGCATTTATCGTACCAACAGCGTTTCAGACACCATAATGCTAGCAGACGAAATTACTGGTTCTTTTTACCTCGACTCCACTTGGAATGATGTTCCCGTTGGGCTGTACCGATACGGCATCAGTTCGGTGTTCTCCAATGGCAACGAATCGGAGATTATGTGGTCTGAACCTATCGAGAAGACTAATATTGGCATCAACGAAGTCATACTAGACCCGGAAAATTCTTCTGTCCAGAAAGTGTTCGAAAACGGGCAAATCGTCATCATCAAGGACGGAAAACGCTACAATGTTTCTGGCCAAAAGCTGAATTGATGACGAAAAGTAATGTATACTTGCAATAAAACCACCACAAATCAGTTTATCATAGAAATTGAGTTCAAAATGAAGAAATACGGAATCATTACCCTTTTATTGGTTTTTATGACGGCCTTCCCAACCCTGCTCCATGCGCAAATCATTAAAGGTGAAGTGTTTGCAGGCGGCATACTCAGTCAAGTGGACGGCGACGAGTGTTTCGGATTCAGGAAATTCGGTGTTCATGCCGGTGCCGGTGCCTTGATTCCCATCACTAATTTCATGGATGTCGGATTAGAGGTCTTGTTTAGCCAAAAAGGCGCCAACAAAAACGATTCGTTAAACCTTCATCAAGGCTCATACACAGGCACTTACCATTTGACTCTCAATTACGCGGAAGTCCCGCTCATGCTTTATTTTACGGACAAGGGTAACTATAGCATTGGCGTGGGTGTTTCCTACGGCCGCGTGGTTGGCATCAATGAGATAAGTTGCGGAAGGCAAATGTACACTGGCATAGGCGATGGCAACCTGCATTGGAAGGAAAACGACGACGAGATGCCTGACCTAAGCAAAGTGAAGAATATCAACCAATTGGCAGACATCGTCTACAGCGCAGGGTTCCCCGATACTGTCACCATTCCGCAAGTTATTGCCAATTCGAATACCTATCGTCCCAACGACCTCAGCATTTGTGCCGACCTTAGGGTGCGTATTTGGGAAGGCCTTCACGCCGAGTTGCGCTATCAGTACTCGCTGCTCCCTATTCGTACAAGGCTATTTTACAAGGACATAGACGAAACCATCCTGAAGGACGATGATGTCAATGTGCAGCCCCTGCAACGGCAATACAACAATTCTATCACGCTTAGGGTCGTGTATATTTTCAACGAACACCGAAGCAAGGCCAATAAAGAGGCGATGAAAAAACAGTAGTTAGTTTGGAGTTAGAAGTTTGGAGTTAAAAATTGTAGGACTGTCACACCGTGGCAGCCTTTTTTCATCACAATCCCAAATAAAAGTCTTTCAGAAACGCATTGTATTGCGGGGTGAAATGGTTGTTTTCATTGCGAATCGTGAAAATCTCCTCTTGAATGGCTTCCGTTTTCCTATAGACCAGCTCTAAATTGACGCGATTGGGTGCTTTACCCTCAATCGGGATGATGGTCATGCGTTTGTGCAGAAATAGGCCATTGTTTTCTGCAACTTCAAGGAAATCAAGCGATTCTGAATAAGGCAGTACCACAACAAAACGGCCATTAGGATTCATCAGGCGGCACACGGCTTGACAAAGCGCCTCGCGCGAAAGCGTCATGTCGGTGTGGCGGGCACGGCTTTTCCGCTCCGAGTCGCACTTGGAAAAACGGCTGAAAAACGGTGGGTTGGACACAATAAGGTCGTACTTTTTATTAGGCTGGAAATCAACGATATCTGCGCAATAGGCTTTCAAATGCTCGCGCCACTGCGATGACTCGAAATTGACACTTGCTTCTTCAACGGAAGCTTTGTCAATATCGACTGCATCTACTTGTGCCACACCCTTTTGCGAGAGCATCAAAGGCAAAAGTCCGCAGCCCGTGCCGATGTCTAAGACCACATCCGTCGGCTTCACTTCCGTCCAGCGGCCGAGCAAAATGGCGTCCGTCCCCACCTTCATCGTCGAGCGGTGATGGTAGAGGCTGAAATGCTTGAAGTGGAACGGGCGAGCGTCAGTCATTGCAAGTACATGTCTATCAATCCTTCAGGGGCGGTTATGTAAAGCAATTTCTTATCTCTGTCCACCTTCTGAATCACTTGGTCGAGGATTGGGATGAGGATTTCCTTTTTGCCCTTCATCACTTGCAGAATAGCTTGTGTGGGATATTCCAAAACCTCGCTGATGGGACCAAGTTCGCCTTTTTCGCTGTCTATGACCGTAAAGCCCACGATTTCATGGAAATAGAACTGCTTTCCGCTGAGTTTGGGCAGCATTTCCAAAGGCAGATACACCGATTTCCCAACCAAGTTTTGCGCCTGCTCGATGGTCTTCACGTCCTGCACAACCACGAAGAATTTGTCGCCATTGGGCGTGATTTTCTCCACGAAGAAGGGGGTCAGCACCTTGTTGATTTCAAGGAAGAAATGCTTCATTTCGAGATAGGCCGACGGGTCATCGGCCTCCAATTTGATGGTCACCTCCCCTTTCAGGCCGTGGGTTTTGGCCACACGACCGAGGTAAAAACAGTCTTCTTTTTTCATTGCTTCGGATTTTGCGGCAAAGATAATATTTTTTACTTTTGCCGCTCAAATTTTAGCTATGCACGAGTTTTCGCATTTGTTCTTGGATGTGCTGAGAAACAGCGTCTTAATCACTGGCTTGGTGATGATTATGATGTTGATGATTGAGTATGTCAACATCCATTCTCACGGGAAATGGTTCACGAAGTTGCGCCAGAACCGCTTTGGGCAAGTCGTTTTGGGTGCAGGTTTGGGCATCATCCCTGGTTGCATGGGCGGTTTCGCCGCCGTGTCAATGTATTCGCACAAGTTGCTGAGTTTCGGAGCATTAGTCGCTATGATGATTGCCTCATCGGGAGACGAAGCCTTTGTCATGCTCGCCATGATACCCAAGGAGGCCTTATTGTTGATGGTGATTTTGTTTGTGGTGGCCGTGGCGGCTGGTCTTATAGTGGACAGGTTCTCTAAACCCAGCAAGCACGAAGGCTGCGCGGACGGCTACCAAATCCACGACGAGGACGAGAAAGCCGAAATCGAAGACAAGCCAACCCTTCGCAATCTGCGCCATGCCAGCGCGGAACGCATCGCCCTGCTCTTAGGTGTTATCCTATTTATCGTAGCCTTGGCTTTCGGAATGTTGGAGCACGAGCATGAGGAAGCCGTGGAAGTCGTTCACACACATCTCAATATCTTCGATGAGTATTGGATGAACCTCATTTTTGCAGTGGTCAGCTTGTTTGTGGTGTGGTTTATCGCCACGGCACCCGAACATGTCGTCAAGGAGCATTTGTGGGAGCACATCATCCGCAAGCATTTCTTGAGCATCTTTCTTTGGACATTTGGCGCTTTGCTCGTCATCCAAGTCGGACTGCATTACTTTGACATTGAGACACTTATCAGCAACAACATCCCATGGATGATTCTGTTGGCCGTCTTGGTCGGCATCATCCCCGAGTCGGGGCCGCATTTGTTGTTTGTCACTCTATTTGCCACGGGAACAGTGCCGTTTTCGGTGCTGTTGGCCAGCAGTATTTCGCAAGATGGTCATGCCTCGTTGCCACTTTTAGCTGAAAGCAAGCGGAGTTTCCTCAAAGCTAAGGTTATCAATGTTTTGGTGGCTGCTTTCTTAGGCTACCTGTGTTATTTTATCGGTTTCTGATTGACATATCGAAAAAAGCACTATCTTTGCCGCCGATACCAATAGGGGTGCCTTATCTGCCCGCGCAGATTGAAAGACAGGCTGAGATCAAACCCTCTGCACCTGATACGGATAATGCCGAGACAGGGAATCGAGTTCCTCATCATTCCTCTATTGATTTATTGAACTATTAATCATTAAATCAACGAGTTATGCTCAAAAAACACATTTTTACCCTCTCGCTTGCCACTATAATGGCGGCAAACCTTCACGCACAAGTCGCCGCTGATGGCGTGAATTACGACACCACAAAGTACGAAATACTTAACGAGGTGGTAGTCAGCGGCGTGCGCGTCCAGAACGACGCCCCGTTTGCCGTCACCAACATCAAGAAAGTCGAACTCAGCGAGTTCTCGAAAACGGGACAGGAGCTGCCCTTCCTCTTCGCCAAAACACCCGGCATCCTTGCCTGGAGTGAGAACGGCGTCGGCACGGGAACGTCCTACATGCGCATCCGTGGCTCCGGCGACTCGCGCATCAACGTCACCTTGGACGGCGTGTCGCTCAACTCGCCTGAAGACCAATGCGTGTTCTGGGCCAACATGAACAGCTATAGCTCGCTGCTCAGCTCGGTGCAAATCCAACGCGGCGTGGGCAGCTCCACCAACGGCGACGGTGCCTTCGGTGGAACCATCGCCTTGTCGACAGCAACGCCCTCTTATGTGCCAAGTGCCGAAATCACTGGGTCTTACGGCTCGTTCAACACACTTAATTTCGGCGTAAAAGCCTCCACGGGTATGCTCTGGAACCATCTCATCATCGATGGCGCTTACCACGAAACCCGCACCGACGGCTTCATCCACGGCACCAAGGGACGCAGCGGTAGTTTCTATGGCGGCATCACCTATTATAATAAGAACTTCCAACTCCGCTATAAGAACATTGGCAACTTTGAGCGGACTGGTCAGGCTTGGAACGGCGTGGTGGCGGGCAACAACGACCTAAGCCTCATGGACGGCACTTTTGGCACCCATACGGGCATCAAGACTTACGCTGACATGTACCGCGTGGGGTTGGGACAATACAACTCGCTTTACGAGTACCTCGTCACCGACGATGAGGGAAATTTTGTCCAAGACGAGAACGGCCACTACATGACCCAACGCTACCAAATGAACGACGGTAGCTATTGGGAAAGCACCACCGACAATTTTTGGCAAGACCATAACCTTCTTTCGGCAGCATGGGAAATCAACGAGCACTGGGCCACGACAGCAACGCTGCATTACACCTACGGCTATGGATATTACGAAGAATTCCGCCCAAACAACAAGCTTTCGAAGTTCGGCATGACCTACACCTATCCCGACGGCACCGTGGTGAAAAAGACTGATTTCGTGCGCAAGAAAGGGCTCAGTCAAAACACTTATGGCCTGCTCTGGTACACCAAATACACTAATGAGAGATGGGATGTTATCGGCGGAGTTTCGGTGCAAAACTTCGACGGCAACCACTTCGGCTACGTCACTTACATCGCCAACCCCGATGTGGCCCAAAAATACTTAGCCAACGGCGATTACCAGTATTACGACTCCGACGCCTCGAAATTCGACGCCAGCGCTTTCATCAAGGCGGCGTTCAACATCACCGAGTATTGGTCGGTTTTCGGCGACCTGCAATACCGCCATGTGAACTACCAGACCACCGGCATCAACGACAAGTTCTACGACGACGAGAGCGGCTATTACAACCAACCGCTTGACATCCACGAGAAATACAACTTCTTCAACCCCAAGGCTGGTTTGTCGTGGCAAAGGAACGCTCACCATGCCTACGCCTCGGTCGCGATGAGCCACCGCGAGCCGGAACGCAACAACTTCACCGACAACGGTTCCTACCCTTATCCCGTTCCAGAGCAACTCATTGATTATGAATTGGGTTACGAATTCAACAATCAGACGCTGTTGCTCGGTGCAAACCTGTATTACATGGACTACAAAAACCAGTTTGTGCAGACGGGCGAAATCAGTGACATCGGCGAAGCCCTGACCACCAACATCAAGAAATCCTACCGCATGGGTGTGGAGTTGCAAGCCGGAATAAACGCCACGAAATGGCTCACTATCGAGGTCAATGCGGCTCTAAGCCAAAATAAAATCAAGGACTTCGACGAGGTAGTTGAGGATTGGGACAGCGAAACGGGTTATACCACCTTCCATTACGACAACTCAACCTTGGCCTTCTCGCCTTCAACGATTCTGAATGGCTTCGTCACCTTCCACCACAAGGGATTCTCAGCGATCTGGCACACCAACTTTGTTTCGCGCATGTACCTTGATAACACACAGAACCTCGACCGCTCGCTGCCGGCCTACAGCGTCTCAAACGTCAGCCTCGGCTATAGTTTAAAGCCCAAAAAAGTCCTCAAGGAAGCCGCTTTCAAGGTGAACTTCAGCAACATCTTCAACAAGCGCTACGCCGCCAATGGCTGGGTCTATTCGGCCATTTGCGAAAGCTACGGCCACTCCAACGATAATCGTTACTATCAAATCGGCTTCATGCCGATGGCGGGATTCACTGTCTTGGGGAATTTGACGCTAAAGTTTTGAGAATTTGGTAATAAGCTAAAACTCAACCATTAGCTCTTTCAGTTTGCCCACAAACTGCTCAATGTCCTCCTCCGTCGTGTCAAACGCGCACATCCAGCGGACGATGTCGGCATCCTCGTCCCAGTCGTAGAAGAAATAGTGGTTTTGCAGTTCTTTCCAGACCTTGCGTGGCAGCTGGGCGAACACGCCATTGGCCTGTACGGGATAAACGACTTTTACGCCGGGGATGTCCTTCACGGCTTTGTAGAGCAGTTGCGCCATGTGGTTGCTGTGCTCGGCGTTGCGCTTCCAAAGGTCGTTTTCGAAATAGGCGTCAAACTGGGCCGCGATAAACCGCATCTTCGAGCAAAGCTGCATGGCTTGCTTGCGGCGGTACTTGAATTCGGGGCAAAGATTGGGATTCAGCAGTACAACCGCCTCACCCATCATCAGGCCGTTTTTGGTGCCACCGAAGGAAACGGCATCGACCCCAAGGTCGGTGGTCATCTCCTTGAAGGTGCAGCCTAAAGCCACGGCGGCATTGCCCAAACGCGCCCCGTCGATGTGGACGTACATGTTGTATTCACGCGCCAAACCCACGATGGACTTGATTTCGTCCAAAGTGTATAAAGTGCCCAACTCCGTCGGCTGCGTGATGGAAATCACTTTGGGCTGCGAATGGTGCTCGAAGCCAAAGCCGTGCAAGCGGGTTTTTATCAACTCGGGGGTTAGTTTGCCGTCGGGCGTAGCCACCGTCAGCAGACGACAACCCACGATGCGCTGTGGAGCGCCACATTCGTCCACATTGATGTGAGCACTTTCAGCGCAGATCACGGCCTCATGCGAGCGCGTCATGGCGTCGATGCAAAGAGTGTTGCAGCCCGTGCCGTTGAAGGCAAAAAACACGCGAGCCTGTTCGCCAAACTGTTCACGGAATTTCGCCTCCGTCGCGGCGCAATATTCATCATCGCCGTAGGCCACAGCGTGGTCCTTGTTCACGCGGGCGATGGCTTCCAAAACCTCGGGACACATGCCCGAATGGTTGTCGCTTCCAAATCCTCGTTTCATTGTAAGTTGTTCAGTTGTTCAGTTAGTCAGTTGTTCAGTTGATGCGAGATTGCAAATGTAGCCATTTTGTATTTACACAAGCGTGTCTTTTCCGTCCAAAACGGCACTTTTCAGCGTGTCATATTCGTATGTGAGTTTCAGCGAGAAAAAAGGCCGTTTCTCATCGATGAGGCGGAGGAAAATCTTGTCGCCTTCCCACATGGTGAGTTCCAAAAGGCGCTGTTTCTCAATCCATTCGAGGTCGCCCTCATTGCAGACGATTTGCTCGCCAGTCCAGTCAGTGCAAACGAAAATGTGCATGTGTTCGTCCTCGTAGACGTTGTGCACGAAGGTAACGATACCGCAGTAGCGCCATTGTGTCACAGTGAAGCCCGTTTCCTCCCACACCTCGCGCAGCATACAGTCCTCTGGACTCTCACCTTCTTCGAACTTGCCGCCTACGCCAAGCCATTTGTCGTGGTTGAGGTCGTTTTCTTTCTTGGTGCGGTGCAGCATGAGGTATTGGCTGCCGCGTTCCAAATAGCATAGTGTTGTTTGTTTCATGCTCCAAAAATACGGGATTTTTCAATATGATGGATTTTCCGTAATATTTTTGAAAAAAAACATTTGTTTCTTGCAAGTTAATAGACAATTGTCTATCTTTGGAGCGTCATTGTTTCAGGTTCCTCGCCACCTTACACAAGACGTTAAATGGAACCTGCTAAAAAGCATCGAGGAACAATCGGGGGTCAAGCTCTGATTCCCTATAAAAAACGAAGGAGGAAAAAAATGGAAAAAGTGACAGTTATTATCGAAATGAGCAACGATGGCAGCTATACCGCTGTGCCGCAACACAACTACAAGATTGGTTTTTTCGGTCAAGGCAACACTGTTGATGAAGCCATTATCGACCTTAACAATTCTTTTTGCGAGGCCAAGGAAATCATGCCGGAACTTCCGACAATGGAATGGGAACTAAAATTCGACACGGCAAGTTTCCTTCAATTCTACAGTAACCGTCTGAGCCTTGCTGGACTGCAAACCATCACTGGCATCAACCGCAAGCAATTGAGCCATTATGTTACTGGGCACAGCCGTCCTTCAGCGGCCACCGTTCAGAAAATACAAGCGGGAATCAACAATTTCTCGCAGCAACTTGGCCGCGTCTGTTTGATTTGACAACTTCAGTCGTGTGGTCGCAAGCCCACGCCTTCACTGGTACGGACTTTTGTATCTTTGCTCTTTGAAACAACAACGGGTCAACTTGGAATGATTACACTTTTGTTGTGAATTGCTTGCATTTATCTTGTATCTTTGCTCTTTGAAACAACATTTCGCGGAGCGTTTTCGCCGCTATAACCGTTGTGAATTGCTTGCATTTATCTTGTATCTTTGCTCTTTGAAACAACAAGGTGGTCTTGCCCGTGCCGACGAAGCCGGTTGTGAATTGCTTGCATTTATCTTGTATCTTTGCTCTTTGAAACAACAACAACGACCCGACCCGCTGGCGTTTCTAGTTGTGAATTGCTTGCATTTATCTTGTATCTTTGCTCTTTGAAACAACACGCCCGTGACGAACACAAGTTCTTCGATGTTGTGAATTGCTTGCATTTATCTTGTATCTTTGCTCTTTGAAACAACTGGTACAAAGCACTATCACGATACCCGTAGTTGTGAATTGCTTGCATTTATCTTGTATCTTTGCTCTTTGAAACAACAACCAATAAAAACACAACACAATGTCAGCAGTTGTGAATTGCTTGCATTTATCTTGTATCTTTGCTCTTTGAAACAACAAAATTCCCTACCTTTGCCGCTGAAAATCAGTTGTGAATTGCTTGCATTTATCTTGTATCTTTGCTCTTTGAAACAACTTGGAGAAGGCCGAGTACGACAAGAGCGTGGTTGTGAATTGCTTGCATTTATCTTGTATCTTTGCTCTTTGAAACAACATTCTTGTTCGTTGATGTTTGACGCTGCAAGTTGTGAATTGCTTGCATTTATCTTGTATCTTTGCTCTTTGAAACAACAGGCTGTCCGAGGAAAATCAATTGTGTTCGGTTGTGAATTGCTTGCATTTATCTTGTATCTTTGCTCTTTGAAACAACTTACCTTGAATCAAATTATGATTCTTAACAGTTGTGAATTGCTTGCATTTATCTTGTATCTTTGCTCTTTGAAACAACTAGCATTAATCGATAAAGACATCATCAGTGGTTGTGAATTGCTTGCATTTATCTTGTATCTTTGCTCTTTGAAACAACGCAGAACCTTGATTGGCAGCACTATTTTGGGTTGTGAATTGCTTGCATTTATCTTGTATCTTTGCTCTTTGAAACAACGCATCATATTACTTAATTTACAAGATGTCAGTTGTGAATTGCTTGCATTTATCTTGTATCTTTGCTCTTTGAAACAACGGTGCGATGAAAGACCTTGGCGACCCGCCGTTGTGAATTGCTTGCATTTATCTTGTATCTTTGCTCTTTGAAACAACACGATATGTGTAACAAAAAGAGCCACAACATTTTATAAGTTGTTTCAGAAAAGAAAAATCCAGCTCGTTTGAGTTGGATTTTTCTTTCTATGACCAATTTTTCCGATTCAAAACAACTCCAATTGCTGGCAAGGCGTGTCCACTGTCTTCGGCTTGCAGTTGCTGAAAATCTCCATGTCGCCAAACTGCTTGTCGGTGATGCACAATATCCCGATGTCGCCAAACTCAGGCATGAACGACTTCACCCGCTTGATGTGCACCTCAGCGTTCTCGCGGCTCGGACAATGCCGCAAATAGATGGAAAACTGGAACATCGTGAAGCCGTCCGCCATGATGCGCTTGCGGAAATCGGCGTAGGCCTTGCGCTCCTTCTTCGTCTCCGTCGGCAAATCGAAAAGCACAAGCACCCACATAATCCTGTATTCACTGAAACGGTCCATCATAATTCCATAATCGGATACACCACTTTGCGCAACTCTCCGCCGAAGCACGTGGCAAGCGATGCCGTGGTTTGCGTAACCGCCACCATCAAGGGGCTGCGCCGTCCGTCGATGACGACCTCCTTCACGGGCAAGCCCAACAGTTGCCGCTTCAAGTCGGTGGTCAGTTCGCTGCAATCCACGCCGCTGCGCAAAATCTCTATCACCAACTCATCAACGTATGGCCGATACGGTTCCATGATGTCGTCGGCCAAGCAAAAGGCATTGTAGCGGTTGTGATGATGGATGCCGAAGGTGGGCAATAGTCCGCTTGCCACCAAAGCCCGCGCCACCACCGCCCTGACGATGGCGTAACCGTAGTTCAATAGGTTGTTGGGAGCCTCACCCTCGCGGTCGCGGACAAAACGCTCCATTTCTGGGAAAACCGACTTCCAATAATAGGCTGCCGCCCGACCTTCGAGGTTTTCGCTGTCACCGCTTTTCACACTATTGGCCCAAGCCACCATGCAGCCCACCTCTGCCCCACTCAACCGTTTCAGCACCGAGGCCTGATTGCGGATTTTGGCCTGGACGGTCTGTTGCCACAATTGTTTCTTCAACGGCAGTGAAGCCTCAATCTGCCAACGGAAACGCTCGCTTTGCACCGTGTGGCCTTCAAGCGGCAACAACAAACCGGCGGGCATGTGCTTTTCGTCGCAAGTGACCACGGCGCAGTTGTTTTGCAGCAGGGCATCCATCGCCCCGTTGGTAATGGTGATTTGTCGGTCTTCCAAAACCACAACGCCAATGTCCTCAATGGGAACGGTTTTCCTCACTTCCTCCTGCGTTTGGGCATCATTCAACCTGATAACCAGTTGGGCGTTTTTAAGCGACAGGTAGGCGGAATTGCCGAAAAAGAGGGTTCGTTTAATCATTGGTATCTATTTCTAAATTCGTTTGTTTGGGCAAATAGTTGCTTGGTGTTGAAACGCTCCGCCCAAGTTCCTTCTCCGTTTCCTTTCTCGCCACGCCAGCCACATTGCCGCCGCGCTTCGCGATTTGTCGGCTTTCCTCAAATGTTTCAGGGTCTTCTTTTTGGGAGATTTCGGTAGTGACACGCTCTCCAAGCATGGTGAAAATCAGTTCGAGGTCGTCCATGTGGTCGCGCAGGTTCTGGTTCTTCTTGGTCAAGCCTTTAAACTCCTTGTATTCCGAAGGTGTCATGCCGAAAGTCGCCTTTGAGATTTCTGCCGTTAGAATGGCGTAATCCTGTTCGGCTGTGATACCGCGCCGTTTCCATTCATCGGTCAGGTTTTGGCGGATGGCCATGCCACGCAACCGCTTGTCAATCCAATCTTTTGGATAGCCCTTCTTCTCGTAGAGTTCTTTCATACGCTCTTGTGCCAGTTCTGGGTTTTCGATTTCGAGCATACGCTCATAGCCCACCGTTGCTAACCATTGCTTGAAAGGTTCTGCCTTTGGCGATGGAACGGATTGGATGATGCGGAACAGGCCTTTGATGTTGGCGCAATCAGTAGCATATTTTTTGCCATCCGAACTCGCCAATTTCAGTTGTACCCAAAATGGGTACGACTGATATTCTTTCAAATCACGGTCTTTCATTTTCCGCCAATATTGCCTTGGATTGGGCGAATTTGTCAAAGCCTCCACCACATCCACTACAGAGAAATACCATTGCTCCTCTTCTTCGTTCCATACGGAACGGATTTTCTTGTCTTGGAATAGTTTTATGTTGCTCATAACTCTTGCCCATTAAATTCAATAATATTTCCAAGCCAATCTATTTTGATTTTTACACAATAATTTTGTATTTTCATTGGCTTTGGTTTTTTCTTGTCAATAATATTCATTACAAATTTTTCATCTGGTACAAACTTGATGCAATTGCCAAATGAACTAAACTCTGCGTAATTCAATTCCTGTTTAGGAATCTTTGTGTCTTTATACTTTTTTTCTAATCTCGCCTTTTCTTCTTCAGAAATGTCTTTAGGGATGCTTATCTCTTTTGCATAATTATTGGGAATGAAGAAACAATCTTTCCCTGAGAATTTCACCACTTTATAAATATGTGCGGCAAATTCTTTTTTGTTGTTTTCAGACAACAGCCAATCCTGTAACTCCTTAATACTGAATTTGAGCACCTCATCATCTTCGTATCGAGGCATATAGACTAAATCGTTTTGCTGCAAATAGAATAAAACTCTGTCAGGTTTCGGCAAAACTTTCCCTTTTTTGTCTTTCTTGTCCATAATACGAATGTTTTCGCATATAATCCGTTTTATTGCATCGATATTTTGCTGCCCTTCTTTGATTTCATTTGTGGCTAATTCTACAGAATCAAACAATGAAGCAATTTCAAATTGTCTTTTTCCGTCTTTTTCCATAACAACGAACATGTAATTATCTCCTGTGACAACTCTTTTCTTAGAATTATCATCATAGAGTTGTTGCAATTCGCTTTCTTCCGTTTCTTTCTTGCTATACCACACTTTTACCTTATAGACTGGAGGTTTTAATGCAGATTTGTTCTTCCTTTGAAATCTTGATTCATTGAAAGCAACAAGTCCTTCTCCAGTAAACGCTTCTTTCATAGTGTCATATTGTTTTCTGTGAGCATCGATTTCATCCTTCAATACGGAATCAACAATTTGAGGGATATCTTTCGCCTTCAATTCCGAAATATGAATGGTCTTTGTGTCCCGTCCATTTGTTTGTCCATAATATGTCTCCTGATGTATTGCGGCGCGAATCTTCAATTGCTTCTTTCCGTTTTTATCTTCTTTAATTGATAGTTTATCTTTGGGCTTCTGAGACACAATCATTGTTTCAAGGAACCTTCGAACTTCTGAAACAAGATTCTTCATCGGAGCATCAAACTTGCGTGAACTTTCAATCTCTTTCATGATTTTTTCGCGGTTTTCTTTGCTGAGTTTGAAGAAGGCTTCTTCCAAAGTATCTTCGTCACTTTGTGGTATCACATCTTTGTGCTTTGCTAATTCTTCTTGGAAATACTTATTCAAATCATTCAGACGCTTGATAAACTTCTCATTACTCAAAGCCACTACAAGTGCATCTATTGAGTGATGCCTATGGTCATATCGTTTGCTCCAACCTTTTATTTCATAAACATGTTTGTTGTTTTCTTTGTCATAGTATTTTGTAATCCACGATTCCTTAGGTTCTCCGTTCTCATCTAGATTCCATAGTTCCATTTGCTTAAATCGCGACTCCGTTAGTTCCATAAATAGCTTTCTCAATCCCCAGTGACTCCTCAAATAATCGGTAACACCTCCTGTGGTGGTTTTTACATGATCGCTGCCCACAATCTTTGCTAACTCATCTTTTATTGCGACTGAAATGTATTGTGTGTCTTTTAGTTGGCGGCTAACTGGATTAGATGGGATTTTTTCTGCTAAAAGGTTCTTTTTCTTTTGGCCAAAGAAATTTCCATTGATGTAATCTAAATAATTGGCAGGTGTGAGAATCTCATAACCATCTCTATCTTTCCTATATTTTGAGTTTTGCTGAGAAATATACTCCCACGCTGTTCTATTATCTTTTTCTTCGTTAATATTACTCTCACATATCACCTTATTGCTAATCGAATCATCAAAATATCTCGATTTGGGAATTATATGATCTATATTATAATAGTTTTCATCAAACAAATTACTTATTTCTATTGGCTGTTTAGTATATGGTGACAAATACTTTTGTTGCTCATATAGTTTATATTTCAAAATGTTCAAATCTGTAATTGAAACGCCCAATTCAGTTAATCTTTCCTTTATCCTATCATTCGTTTTTTTGTTTCGGCCTTGTGCCTTGAAAATCTTATCCCTCTCTTGTGCGCTATTCTTCAAATCCCTAGCAAGTTCCACTCGAATTTCAAGTTCCTCTGGATTCAATTTGAATTGTTTCCAAAGTGCTTTGACAACCTGCATTGTCTCATTGGCAAGTTGCTCAACTATTGGATTCCTCAAATTTCTTTCAACATACACAATATCATGGTAATTTGTAATTTGCGGCTTCACATCTTCCTTCGTGTGTCTTCCATATACCAAAGAGGCAGCAAAAGCATACATCAAACCACCATGTTCTATTGCTTGGGGATTGTCTTTGACATAATCAACAATATAATCCTGTAACAAATCCTCGTCTCTTATTTCCCCCGTTTCTATCAAATGCTTAATGTTCTCGAAATTGGTTTTTACCTTTTCTGGCAGGTTTTGAGGATTCAACCTCATAATTGGCAAGATGTTTTCAATGGCTTTTATTGAGATACTTGCGTACTTTCTAACGAATCTCACTTTCTGGGCGAGATCAAGAGCCAATTCAATTCGTTTATCTTCTTCAATGCTTTCGGGGAGTGCATCAAAAATTGAACGTACTCGTTTGCTGTCTTTGTCGTATTCACTTCCTTCATGGACATTGTCATATATAGCCTGCCAAATTCGTTTGATGGCGACATCATCAATTGGAGTATCACCAAAGATTTTTTTTATCGATATTGCTGTATCACAACCTTTTAGTTTAGCCTTTATATGTAACCCATTTAAAAACTCGGAATTGTCGTTTTTCAGTTCAACTGTTTTGGCGACTTCTGCAAATCCAAGTTGCTTTTGTGTTTGTAATTTGTTGTAAATCGATAGTTTTTGCGCATCTGTCAAATAGCGGTTTTTGTATTGGATGACTTCTTTCTTTTTCCGTTCATTCCAAATCATTTGTTTTGAAGTGATAAAAAGGCGGTTGATTTGATCCCAACAACGGAATTCTTGAAACAACGGATGCGAAGTTGGAATTACTCTTTCATCTTTTTCGAACTGACATTTGCTGATAAGTTCTGTTTGAGGCTTTAGAGGTCTTTGAAAGTAAATCACTTGTTCTTTTAGGATATACTTCAAACCTTTTTTCAAGCCTTCTTCTCTCAGTGCTTTTTGAGAGTCGCTTTGTCCCGGGAAAATATATTCCACTATCTCTTGAAGGCGGTCTTGTGAACAGTTATTCAAGAAAGGATAGTGTTTGCTTTGCTCTTCCCAAACAGCATCAAACTCTTTGGCATATTGTTGTCTGAGAATAACACGATTTCTGATTTTTGTCCATTTGTTTTTCCGTAAATCCTCTACAAATAATTGACAAGGAAATAGTTGCCTTTCATTTAAAATCTTTTCTGTTTCTTCCATTTGTTTCCTCCAATTGGTCTTTTGAGGAAGTGCGAATGTGATATTTTCACCTTTTTTATTGCGTTTAATTCTGATTTCAAGTTCTATTTCCGAACCAACTTTTTCACTGAGATTTTGAAGCGTCGTAGTTCCACTTATTTCTTTGTCATCGTCAGTGACAATCAAATCAAACAATGGCAACTCTTTTCCTTTGTCTTTTCCACTATTTACTTTATAAATCGAGTCAGATTGACTAACATTTTTGATGATGAATTTTTGAATACGTGTTTCGTATTTCTTTACATCTTCTTGGTCATCATCTATTTTGTTGTATTTTGTTTCGTTGTCGTCATTGCCACCGCCAGAGTATCCTCTTAGACGATTATACTGATAAAGTATGCTGCCCAATTCCTTTAGTCCTATCTTTTCAAATAGAGCCTTTACTCTCAATTCATAATGTTGCAGTGAGTCCAATTGTAAAGTTTGCTTCCGTATTGGTAGTAATTCCAACTTTTGTAATTCACTTGCTTCAGGAAATCCATTCTTAAATTGAAACTGTTCGGGCAACATTTCCAATTTGTCCAAAATGAAAAGCAGCTTATTACGCCTCATCTTATAGCGTTTACCCATTCGTCGCGCAGAACGTTTTGCCCGTCTGTCCGCATTTTTAGTTATGGTTGCTCCCTTTTCGTAATCAATTTTGTCGCTACCCATGGGAATAATGCGACTGCCCATGCCTTCAATGCTTTGCGGATTACCATTCTCATCCGCATTCACCACCGCCCAGCCAATGCTGTTGGTTCCTAAGTCGAGTCCTAATATTTTCTTCATGGTATCATATATTTAATCGAATCGAAAAATTTTGTCAAAAATACTATTTTTTTCATAAATCACTTGCATTATCGAAAAATTCCCTATTTTTGCGGCACAAGATATGCAGCAATTCACAATAAGGATTATTCCGTTGTGAAAACATCAAGTTCGGGGCGACTTTGGTCGCCTCGTCTTTTTATTATCATTTCCAAAACTCAAGCCCAAACACAAAAAAGCAAGGCGACCCAAATTGAGCCGCCTTGCAAAAACCTTTTAGCTCTGGAAATTAGATGATACCCTGAGCGAGCATGGCGTTGGCAACGCGCATGAAGCCGGCGATATTGGCACCCTTCACATAGTTGATGGTACCATCGGCCTGCTTACCATACTGGACACACATGTCATAAATGTTGTTCATGATGGTGTGGAGGTTCTTGTCAACCTCTTCAGCGGTCCAGTTGCGGTGCTCAGCGTTCTGGCAGATTTCGAGGCCAGAAGTGGCAACACCACCAGCGTTCACAGCCTTACCAGGACCAAACGGAATCTTGGCAGCCTGGAAAGCGGCGATAGCGGCGGGTTGGCAACCCATGTTGGAAACCTCAGCGACATACTTCACGCCATTGGCGATCAGTTCCTTAGCGTCGGCTTCAGCAAGCTCGTTCTGGAAAGCGCAAGGCATAGCAATGTCGCACTTCACCATCCAAGCCTTCTTGCCAGCGGTGAACTTGGCCTTGCCGGGGAACTTGGTGGCCATGTCCTCAACCTTGTTACGGTTGGAGGCACGCATGTCAAGCATGTAGTCAATCATTTCCTTGTCGATACCGTTCGGCAGTTCGCACACGCCGTCGGGACCTGACAGGGCAACGACCTTGGCGCCGAGTTCAGTAGCCTTGATGGCGGCACCCCAAGCCACGTTACCGAAGCCTGAGAGAGCAATTCTCTTGCCTTCCATCTTGTCGCCAGTCTGCTTCACCATGCGCTCGACATAGTAGATAGCACCGAAACCAGTGGCTTCGGGACGAATCAGAGAACCACCCCAGCCGTAGCTCTTACCAGTAAGAGCGCCAGTGCTGTGTTCGCGGGCAAGCTTCTTGTAGGCACCATAGAGATAGCCGATTTCGCGGCCACCGACACCGACGTCGCCAGCAGGGCTGTCTTGGTCAGGACCGATGTTTCTCCAAAGTTCATACATGAAAGCTTGGCAGAAGCGCATGATTTCCTCGTCGGTCTTGCCAACGGGGTCGAAGTCGGAACCACCCTTACCACCGCCGAGAGGCAGCATGGTGAGGCTGTTCTTGAAGATCTGTTCGAAGCCCAAGAACTTCAGCATGGAGACGTTGACGGCCTTGTGGAAACGGAGACCACCTTTGTAAGCGCCGAGGGCGGCGTTGTACTGGACACGGTAGCCCAAGTTGGTCTGAACTTCGCCATTGCGGTCAACCCAGGTCACGCGGAAGGTGAAGATACGATCAGGCTCAACGATTCTTTCGACGATCTTGGCCTTTTCGAACTCAGGGTGCTTGTTGTAGACTTCCTCGATGGATTCGAGAACTTCGCGCACTGCTTGCAGATACTCATTTTCGCCCGGATGCTTGGCTTCCAGAGCGGTCATAATTTCATTGACTTTCATTTTTTTGACTTTAATTAAAGGTTTATTT
>CAJOEZ010000012.1 GCA_905233685.1 uncultured Bacteroidales bacterium
ATCACCTCGTTCGATGAGCTGCGCTACTTCACCGGCCTGACGACCATCGGCGACGATGCCTTCAACGGCTGCCTTAACTTGGCCTCCGTTGAGTTGCCCTGCACCTTGGTTTCCATCGGCGACCAAGCCTTCTACGAATGCACGGGATTGGCTTCGTTGCGCTCTCATGCCGTGAATCCACCCGCGTTGGGCGAGGATGTTTTCGGCGAGGTGAGCATGGACATTCCCGTGTATGTGCCTTGCGGCAGCGCCGAGGCTTACAACGCGGTGAGTTGGGGCGGCTTCGGCAACATCCTGGAGCTTTGCGACGGCGTCATCACCGTGGCGGCCAACCCGACGGCAGGCGGCACGGTCACGGGCGGTGGTTCTTTCGAGGGCGGCAGCACCTGCACCCTCACGGCCACGGCCAACACAGGCTACACCTTTGCCAATTGGACTAAGGATGGCGTTGAGGTGAGCAATTCAGAAGTTTACAGCTTCATGGTGACCGGCGACGCGGAATATGTGGCCAATTTCAGCCTCAACAGCTACGACATCACCCTCACGGCGGAACCCGCAGAAGGCGGCACGGTAGAAGGCGCAGGCACCTACGACCATGGAACGACTTGCACACTCACGGCCACGACCAACGAGGGTTACATCTTCCTCAACTGGACGAAGAACGGAACCGTTGTCACGACCAATCCCACTTACAGCTTTACTGTGACGGAGACGGCTGAGTATGTGGCCAATTTCAGCGTCATCTACTATACGGTTTCGGTGTCGTCCAATCCCGCCGAGGGCGGCGAGGTCGTCATTGAAGGCGACGCGGCGGGCGGCGGCTCGCAGACGGCCTACATCGAGTTTGCCGACCAAGGCTTCGAGAACGGCCAAAGCGTCGATGGCATCGAAATTGCCATCAATGACAACGTTTCGGTGGTGTTTGGGCAAGGCACAGGCAACAATGCGCCGAAGTATTACACGACCAGCGCTTCCGTACGGTGCTACTTTGGAAACGAATTTGTCGTCGCTTCCACGGCTGGACTCCTCACTTCCATCACCCTGGCCTACGGCACATACGATGGCACCAACCCGATTACCACCGATGTCGGCGAGTTCGACGGAATGACATGGACGGGCGAGGCGGCTTCCGTGACCTTCAATGTTGAAGGCTCGTCGGGACAGCGCAGAATCATGGCCATGACGGTCACTTGCGGCGTGGAAAGCACGGCACAACAGGGCAGCTTCGCTTACGGCTCGGAGGTCACCTTGATCGCCACGCCCAACGAGCATTACACTTTCGACAATTGGACCCTCGACGGCGAGGAAGTCTCGACTAACACAACCTATACCTTCACCGTGACAGAGGCTGGTGATTATGTGGCCAACTTCGAGTTGGACAGCTACGCCATCACTGCCACCGCCAACCTTGAAGCGGGCGGCACCGTGACGGGCGGCGGCACCTACGACTATGGCACCACGGCTATCTTGATCGCCACCGCCAACGAGGGCTATTCCTTTATCAACTGGACGCAGAACGGCACGGTAGTTTCCACCGACGCGACATACAGCTTCACCGTGACGGAAGTTTCGGATTTCGTGGCCAATTTTGCCTTGAACAGCTATGAGGTCACCACCATGGCCAGCCCGACCGAAGGCGGCGTAACTACCGGCACGGGAACATACGATCATGGCACTACGGTCACTTTGACCGCCACGGCCAATGTGGGCTATACCTTCATCAATTGGACACTCGATGGCGAGGAAGTTAGCACCAACATAACCTACACTTTCACCGTGACGGAAGTTTCGGATTTCGTGGCCAATTTTGCCTTGAACAGCTATGAAGTCACGGTTGAGGCCAGTCCGTCCGAAGGCGGCACAGCAACAGGTGGTGGCACCTTCGACCACTTCACGACCTGCACCCTGACGGCCACCGCCAATGAGGGCTACAGTTTTGTCAACTGGACCAAGGACGGCACAGTGGTCTCCACCAACGCAACCTACAGCTTCACGGTGTTGGAGAGCGCGGCTTTTGTGGCCAACTTTGAGCTGAACAGCTACGCCATCACTGCCACGGCCAACCCGACCATAGGTGGTACGGTGACAGGAAGCGGCACATACTATCACTTCGAGATGGCCACCTTAACGGCTACGCCCAGCACGGGCTACCGCTTTGTCAACTGGACCAAGGACGGCGCGGCCATTTCTGCCAACCAGACGCTCAACATCACGGTCACGGAGGCCGCCGACTATGTGGCGAATTTTGAGACCTACAGCTACAACATCACCGCTTTGGCCAACCCGAGTGTGGGCGGAACGGTGACGGGCACAGGTGCCTATGAATTTGGTGAAACGGCCACACTGACCGCCACAGCCAATGCCAACTATGCCTTCGTCAACTGGACGGAGAACGGCGTGGAGGTCTCCACGGAAGACATATTCAGCTTCATCGTCACGGGCAGCCGCAGTCTCGTGGCCAACTTCAGCCACGATTATTACTGGACTGTGAATCCCTTCGCTCACGAAAGCACCATGACCATCATCGGCATCGTGCAAATCAACGGCGAGGAACAGCACAGCAACCTGCTTGAAGTGGGCGCGTTCAGCGGCGAGGAGTGCCGTGGACGTGAGTGGCTCACCGACCAGTATTATGTCGATTTGGGCCACTACCTCGTGTTCCTCACTGTCTACGGCGACGACGACTCCGCCGACGAAATCACCTTCCGCCTCTACGACCACGCTGTGGGTGAGGAGATTGACAAGACCTGCGTGACGACCTTGTTCTTCGAGACCGACGCGATTTACGGCAGCAACACTGATCCGTTTGCACTCAATTTCATCGATGAAAACGTTGCCCAAACCACCAACTTCAACAATGGCTGGAACTGGTGGAGCAGCTTCATCGAACTTGACGGCGCAAACAGCCTCCAAAGTCTTGAGAACAGCCTCGGCACGAATGGTATGATGATCAAATCGCAGAACGACGGCTATGCTTCTTATTTGGAAGGCTTTGGCTGGTATGGCTCGCTCACTACCATCAACAACGAGTCCACTTACCAAATCAG
This sequence comes from uncultured Bacteroidales bacterium, assembly GCA_905233685.1. GTDB lineage: Bacteria > Bacteroidota > Bacteroidia > Bacteroidales > F082 > Limimorpha. Next base: position 3,048 of record CAJOEZ010000012.1, read on the forward strand.
GGCCAACGAAGCCTGCACTGTAGAGATGACGGGCAGCATTGCCAATCCCGCCGAGCATCCCGTTGAATTGCACTCAGGCTGGACATGGGTGGGCTATCCCGTGGCGGTCAGCATGGGCGTCGAGGAAGCCTTGGCAGGCATTGAGCCCTTGTCGGGCGACATGCTGAAATCACAAAACAACGGCTTCGCTTCCTATTTGGAAGGCTTTGGCTGGTACGGTTCCCTGAGCATCTTGAATCCCGGCATGGGCCTAATGTACAAGTCGAACAACAGCAGTCCGATAACGCTCGTGTATCCCAACAACGGAACAAGAACCGATTTGAAGCCCAACCAGACCTCAGAGAATAACTACTGGAGACCCAACTTGAATGCCTATCCCGACAACATGAGCGTGATGGCCGTGGTTGAATTGGACGGCAACGAGCTTGAAGGCGAGAACTACGAGCTTGCCGCTTTCGCCAACGGCGAGGTACGTGGCAGCGCGAGACTGCTCTATGTCGAGCCGCTGAACCGCTATATGGCCTTCCTGACCGTGGCTGGAGACGAGGCTGCTGAGCTTCGCTTTGGTCTCTACAACACTGAGACGGGTGAGGAATGCATAGACAGCGACAATGTGATCACTTATGTGACCAATGCCGTGGTCGGCAGCTTCGCTGAGCCTTACGTTGTCAGATTCCGTGGCGCGACGGGTGTGGACGAATGGGCCAACAGCCTGAATGTTTACCCGAACCCCGTGCAGCGTGGACAAAATGTCACCTTTGGCTTCAATGATGTGGAAACGAGCAAGATGCGCGTTGAAATCATCAACGCCCTTGGCGCCATCGTGGAGACGTGGCGCGCCGCGTCTCTACAGACTATCACTGCCCCTGAGACTGCCGGCGTTTATACGCTGAGAATCACTGTGGAAGGGAAGGGGACTTGTTATCGGAAATTAGTCGTTGAATGATGAATCTAAGGCCCCTGAGCCTGTCGAAGGGCCGACATTCAACAGACGGTGCTTCGACAGGCTCAGCAACCTGCTCTCGCACAAGCCAACGCAGGGATGACATGGCCGCTTGGTCATTTGGCATCAGCGAAGAACTCATCCTTGAAATTGACGAAATAGACCTGCTGCTGGGCGCGCGTCAAAGCGGTGTACATCCAGCGCAGGTCTTCCGTTTCTAATGTCTCCTTCTGGTTGAACGAGGAATCGATGAAAACGATGTTCCATTGCCCGCCTTGGGTCTTGTGGCAGGTGAGCGCGTAGGCGAATTTCACTTGCAAGGCGTTGAACCACGGGTTTTTGCGCATTTCCTTGTAGCGTTCGCGTCGGTTCGGGATGTCCATGTAGTCCTCTTCGATGGCTTGGAAAAGCCGCCGGTTTTCCTCTTCGGTCAACGAGGCACTGTTGCTTTGCAAGGTGTCCAACAGGATTTTCACCTCGATGTTGGGCGCGTCGGGATAGTCGGTGAAGCTGAGTTCGACATCTGCGAAACGGAAACCGTACATCTCGTCGAAGTGCTTGATTTTCCGTATCTCCGCCATGTCGCCATTGGCGATGAAATTGATTTCATCGATGCCTTCGGTCCAATGGTAGTTGTTTTTGACGACCATCAGCTTGTCGCCCGTGGCCAACTCGCCTTCGATGTTGAGGATGCGTCCGCGGATGGCTTGGTTGAAGAGATTGGCTCGCTTGTTCGACTTACACACGATGACAGCTTCGTTGTTGACGTTTTCCGAAAAAGTGTTGTAAAGCAGCTCTTCGAAAGTCTCAGGCTCGATTCTCAGAATGTCAGAGAAGCCCTCGGTTTGGAACAGCGGCAAATCAAAGTTGGGTAGGGCTTCTTTCAGACGTTCCCTGAGTCTTGTGGCGTTGTAAAGAATGCCCGACTCCAAGGCTTGGCGTTTCACTTCGGTGAGCTCGAAGGTGGCCACCGTGACGGGAAATTCCGATTTCAGGTAATCGCAGTCCAAGGCAGGGCTTCCGCTGCTTTCCACGGGTGGCAGTTGTGCCGTGTCGCCGATGAGCAGCAAACGGCAATGTTGACCCGTAAACACGTATTCTAACAGGTCGTCCAACAGGCTTTTGCCGCCAAATTCCCTCTGTTCACCAATCATGGAGGCCTCGTCGACGATGAAAACCGCGTTGGTGTATTTGTTTTCGCCTCTGACGATGTGGATGCTGCCGTCAGGGAAAGTCTTGGATTGGTAAATTCTTCTGTGGATGGTGGAGGCGCTCTTGCCTGTGTAGCTGCCAAGCACTTTGGCGGCTCTTCCCGTCGGGGCCAGCAGGACGTAATTCATTTCGATGGGCGGCAGAACTTTCACCAACGACTTGACCAAGGTGGTCTTGCCCGTGCCGGCATAGCCTCTCAGAATGTAGGTGGGATTCTCCTTCTCTGAGAGCAGGAAAGCTGATAGATGGCGCAACACCGTGTCTTGACCTTGGGTCGGAACGAAACCGAAGGCCTGGACGAGGTGCTGATATAAGGCTTCGCGGCTTTGCATTACTCTGATTTAGAAGGGATAGCCGATGCCCCACTGGAGCCGGATGTTCCTGAGCGGTGACTCAAAAACGCGCCAGTAGTTTCCGTTGTCATTGGGATAGGGGTTGCGCAGGGCATAGGCAAGGTCTAAGCGCAGGATGAGGAAGGAAACATCGATGCGCAGACCGAAGCCGGCATCAAAGGCGATTTGTTTATAGAAGTTGTCGAAGCGGAATTCGCTCCCAGGCATGGAACTATTGGGATAATAGGTCCAGATGTTGCCCGCATCCGCGAAAATGGCGCCATTAAAGATGTTGTAAATCGGGAAACGCAGCTCGCCGTTGAGCTCTAACTGAATGTCTCCGATTTTCTCCATGTCATCCGTGGTAGAATGGTAAGACCCGGGACCTACGCCACGATACACCCATCCGCGCAAGCCGTTGGCGCCTCCTGCGTAAAAGCTGCGCTCGAAAGGAAGGTCTTTTGAGTTGCCATAAGGGACGCCGAGGCCGATAAACTGTCTCAGTACAATCCAGGAGTCACGGCCGAGGTAAAGGTGCTGGCGGATGTCGAAACTGGTTCTGATATATTGCGCATAGCGGATGCCGAAAATCTCATGGTGACCGTCTTCCTCAGTGGTAATCAGCTGGGTGTTGTTGAACAGCGAAAGCAGGTTGCCGCTCGATTCGATGTCGGAACGGAGATAGAAGAAACTTCCTTCCTGATTGATTTTCTGCGTGTTGTAGATGAAAGAATACTTGGCGCCAAATATCAAGTGGTTGGAGTATTGGTCTTTTTTCCTTTGGTTGGTCTCCGCATCGAGATATTTCTGGAAAACAGAGTCGATGTTGTCGATTTTCACGCTGTTGAGCGAGATGGGCGAAAAGGTTTGGCGAAGGTTGTAGTTAGTTTTCCAGTCGTAGCTGAACGAGGCCGAGGTGATGTAGCGTGAGTAGTAGTACCTGCTTTGTGAACTGAATCCCAAGGATAAGACGGTAGTGGGCTGATAGTCTCTCGCGAAGTTGCGCAAGGGAATAAAGCTGAGGAATCTCGGGAACTGGATACTGGTCGAAATGCCGAATTCCGTGGTGTTGAACACTCTTTTGGCATCGGATTCATCGTCTTTAAAGATCGTTTGGGCTTCCAAGCCGCCTCTCAGGCTTATCTGGAAGATTTCTGCGCCTCGGAAAAGGTTGAAATTGTTGTACGACAGGCTGCCCTTGATGCCTAAGTCGCCATCAGAATTGGTGCCTTCAGCTTGAACGGTGAAAGAATGTCCGTCGTTTTGCCGCATGGTGATTTTGCAGTCCAAAAGGTTGAGCGTGTCGTTCGGAATCGTGTCGAAAGTGATGTTCACGTTGCTGAACAACCTGAAATTGCTCAAGGCTTTGTAGGTGTTCGTGACGCTTCGCAGATTGTAAGGGTAGCCCTCATAAATCAGGATGGAGCGTGAGAAGGTGCTGGGCCTAACGCGAGGCTTGCCATAGTAGTAAAAATCAATGGTATTGGGCGTCTGCCTTCGGCCAACATTGATGGACAGCGTCGCCGAGTCGGAAGGGGGCTCGTTGGCCCGAAATATGGAATAGTTGGGGTAGACGCTGATGTTGTTGATTCTGTATTGCTTGTGCGAAAGCTCGTTTTTTTCGACTTTCATGTTGACGACCATCGTGCGGTTCATGAAGTTGCTGTCCACCTCATAGCGTATGTTGCTTCGGTTGAAGAAATAATAACCTGAATTCTTGAGCCGATCGGTGATTATCTCACGCATGTCGTTGAGCTGGCTTTCGTTGTAGATGTCGCCCTCCTTGATGGGGAAGTCATCTTTGCCTCTCATGATGTAACGTTCCAGCAAAGTGTCGCCGATATAATAGTTGAACTTGCTGATGTGGTAGGGTGGGGTGGGGAAAACGTCATAGGTCACTCTCGCCCGCTTTTTTTTCAATGCAACGCTGCTTTTCACTGTCGAATTAAAGTGCCCTGCTTGGTTGAGGTAGCGCATCATCTGTTCTGTTGAGCGGTTGGCTTCGGCTTGCTCGTAATAAATCGGCTCTTTCCCGAAATTTTTGTTCATCCATTTCCAGAACTTGCTTTTCGGGTATTTTTCCGTATGGTAATAAATCCAGAAGGGGATGTTGGTTTGCAGGTTGGTTTTGTATGGCTTCAGGGCAATGTAGGAGGAGAGTTTCGATTTGCTGAGGTCTTCTCCGTTTTCGTGGATAACCACGGTGTTTTTTTGCACCAAATACTGTCCTTCAGGCACAAAACGATTGATATTGCACGAACTCAGTGCAATGGTAATGAATGCCAAAACAATGATATAGAGCTTCTTGCCTTGCAAACTGGACGATATTTTGCGCAAAGGTAAGAATAATTCCTTTACACCACTTCGGCCACGGTGAAATTGCTACCGCCGATGAAGACCACGTCGCCGAAATGCGCATTGTTGACCGCTGAGCGGTAGGCGTGGCTGACGGACTCGAAGACCTGTCCACGTAAGCCCATGTCAAAGGCTTTTTCGGCTAAGATGTTGGCATCCAATCCTCTGGGGATGTCGGCCTTGCAGAAATAATACTCGGCGTTGTGGGGAAGGAGTTGCAGTACGCTGTCGATGTCCTTGTCGTTGACCATGCCGAGGACAAAATGCAACTTACCATATTGCATTTCAGCCAGTTGGCGCACCACTTCGGTGATGCCTGCTACATTGTGCCCCGTGTCGGCGATGGTGAGCGGGTCTTTGCAGAGGATTTGCCAGCGACCCATCAAATGCGTGTTTCTGATGACTTTCGCGATGCCGTCGCGGATGTCGTTTTCCGAGAGGTTGAACTTGTCGTGAAGTAAATCCAAAGCGCACATCACGGTGGCAAGGTTTTTCTGCTGGTAGTTGCCCATCAGCGGGATTTCTAAGGCTTCCATGTACAGCTCGCTGTTTTTCCACACGTCAAACTGCTGCTCGGTGGTCGACTCGATATGGATTTTGTCGCAGTCGAAAATCTGGTCAGCGAAATAAATCGGGCTGTTGCATTCCTTGGCCTTGTCGATGAAGACCTGCTCGGTTTCGGGATGGGTTTCGCCAATGACGACGGGGATTCCTGGCTTGATGATGCCGGCCTTCTCGTAGGCGATTTTGGCTCGCGTGTCGCCCAGAAACTTCATGTGGTCGAAGTCGATGTTGGTGATGACACTCAGCTCTGGCGTGATGAGGTTGGTGGAGTCCAAACGGCCGCCCATGCCTACCTCAACAATGGCGATGTCGATGTTTTCCTTGGCGAAATAGTCGAAGGCCATGCCTACGGTCATCTCGAAGAAGGAAAGCTGCATCTCAAAGAACTTATCCTTGTAATTGTCAATGAATTGCGTGACGTTTTCCTCGGGAATCATCTCCCCATTGATGCGGATGCGTTCGCGGAAGTCGCGAAGGTGGGGCGAGGTGAAAAGGCCGGTTTTGTAGCCTGCTTCCTGAAAAACGGAGGCCAGCATGTGGGAGACGGAGCCTTTGCCGTTGGTTCCAGCCACATGCACCGACTTGAAGTTATGATGCGGATTGTCAAGTAATTGCAGGAGTTGTATAGTGTTGTTCAGGTCGGCCTTGTAGGCGGCGGCTCCGATGAATTGGTACACCGGGAGCTTGTTGAACATCCATTCTAAGGTTTCGGAGTAGGTCATACGAAAAAGCAAAGGCCCCTGAGCTTGTCGAAGGGCCGTTTAATGATTAATTACAAAGTTATAAGTTATAGTGCCTTTTTGTTCTTCAGGCGCGTCGGGGTCGGAAACAAAGACAGAACGCAATGCAGCTTGCTCGGCTCTTTGACGCATTTCGCTGTTAATCAGCGTAGTGCCTTTGGGTGAGACTTCCGCCCTGACCACTTTGCCTTCACGGTTCACCCAAATATCGACCACAACGGTGCCTTCTTCGGTGAAGTCGTCGCTGGGACGGTGCAAGCTCTTCGCACCGCGACCGCCGAGGCTATAGCCAGGGCCATTGCCCTTGCCGCCGTTGCCTTCGTATTGTTTGATGCCTGCCAAGCCATTGGGTTTGCCTTGGTCGCCAGGCTGACCTGTAATACCCTCGGAACCACCGGCTTGAGAGGTGTTGCTCCCCTTGAACAAGGCCCTGTCGTTCACTTTAGGTTGGGGCGGCTGTTCAACGGGTTTTTCCTGCGGTTTCGGTTTGGGCGTCTTTGGCTTTTCGATGGCGGGAGCTTCCTCGTCGTTTTGCGTGAGGTTTTCCTCCTCGCTCTTTTCTTGTTTGGGTTGCGGCGCGGCAGCCTGCGGAATGGCGGGCTTCTCCGGCTGGATGTTGCCCATACCTTGGTCCATCATGCCCAAGTCGACCTCAACGCCTTCCTCGCCAGGGAGCGGTAACGGCGTCCTAAAAGCCATCAGGAAAAGCACGAGAATGGCCAAAGCGTGAACCACGATGGTTCCAACAACCGCTATTCCTTTGTCTTTCTTTTCTTTATTGTCCATAGAGCCTCCTATTTCTTTGGCGCGGTGGCGAGAATGACCTTGTGGTTGTTGCCCGTCGCGTTGTTGATTTCGTTGACAGCATCAATCACGTTTACAATGTATTGCACAGGTACGGTTTTGTCCGAGCGGAGCACCACTGTGGCCTGGGTATCAGTGCCGATTTTGCTGTTAATCAACTCCATAAGCTGAGTTTCGTCGGCAGGCGTTTCGTCAACGAAATAGGTCATTCCCTCGTTGATGTAAACTGTGACGGTCTGCTTGGCCATGGTCTTGCTGTTGCTCGAAGGCAGCATGAGCTTGATGGCATTCGGCGCGACCAAAGTCGAGGTCAGCATGAAGAAAATCAGCAGCAGAAACACCAAGTCCGACATGGACGAGGAGTTGAAAGTTGGCTCTACCTTATTTCTTGATTTGATAGCCATAATGCGCTGGTTTTATGCGGGTTCATTCAGAACGTCCATGAATTCAGTCGCCTTGGCCTCAAGCAAATTGACGACTTTTTGGATTTTGGTGGTGATGATGGCGTGGAAGATGTAGGCGATGATGCCGACAATCAGACCGCCGACGGTAGTCACCATGGCTTCATAGATGCCCGAAGAAAGCAATTCGATGTCAATGTTGTTGCCCGCCATCGACATATTGTAGAACGCGCGAATCATGCCCGTCACGGTGCCGAGGAAACCAATCATCGGGGCGGCACTGGCAATCATGGCGAGGATGCTCACACCGCGTTCCAGTTTGGCGACCTCAAGATTGCCAACGTTTTCAATGGCCGAGTTAATGTCGTTCAGCGGGCGACCGATGCGCGACAGACCCTTCTCAATCATGCGTGAAATAGGGGTGGAGTTGCCTCTGCAAAGTGCTTTGGCGGAGTCGAGTTTGCCGTCTTTCATGTACTCGCGGATGCGCTCCATGAATCCGTCGTCGTACTTCGTGGCGCGACTGACGGCGATGTAACGCTCGATAAAAATGTAGACCGCGATGACAGACAGGATGGCCAAAACGACCATAATCCAGCCGCCTTTTGTGGCGAGTTCGAGGATGGAAAGTTTGAATTCGGTGGGTTGGGTCACGGTTTCCGCCGCTGCTGTACCTAATTCATTGACAGCTTCTTGAATTTGTAATAGGTTCATATTTTTATTGTTTTGTTTATTCGATTAACTGAAAACCAAGCAGATTATTGCCTTAACGCATGTCAATTATATCAACTCTCGGATGGGCTTTCTCGTCGAAGGTGAAGAATTTGTCGTCCAATTTCTGGTCGAATTTCACTTCCTCGATGTTGACGACCATCAGGCTACCATCTTCCAAATAGATGTCGGCGCTCTTTATTTCTGTAGTTTTTGTATTAATTTTCAGTGAGATACGCTTGTATTGTCCGTTCGGGTTGGCCAACTCAACGGTGCAAAGGCCGTCGTTATCCATTTTGGTAACGGTGGCGGCATAGTTTTCATCCAATGAGGTCAACAGCTTGAGCGGTGTGTTGTCGGTGCCTTCACTGGCATTACTGAGCATAACCTCTTCTTCCTCAGGGAAGTAGGTCCAGATGGTCTTGCCGTCGGAAATGTTCTGTTGCTCGGACATCTCAACTCTGTAAGCATCGCCTTGTAGCCAAGCCTTGCCTGATTGCGTTTTGTTGAAATCTTTTCCGTCAAAGCTGAATTGATAATTGAAAACCAGCTCCATGTTTTTGTGGCTCTTAAGTTGGTTGGTGAAGGTGCGGACGAGGGCATCCGCGCTGTTTTGTGCATTCAAAGTGCTGGCTGACAGAAAGATGGCCAAGCAGAGAAATAAATTACGTGCTTTCATTTTTAAATACCGTTGTCTTTGTTGTAGATGTCCCGCAAAATCTGTTCCAAAGCGAATTCGTCTTTCACTTTCACCTCGCGCGACTTGCTGCCAGAGAACGCCCCGACGATGCCGGCGGCCTCCAATTGGTCGATGATGCGGCCTGCGCGGTTGTAGCCGAGTTTCAGCTTGCGTTGAATCATGGAAGTGGAGCCTTGCTGAGTCTGCACCACGATTCGGGCGGCCTCCTCAAAGAGGCTGTCGCGCTCGCCTTCATCGTCAATGTCGACGGCTTCGCCTTCATCTTCAGGTACTTCGGGCAGCATGAATGCCTCGGGATAGCCGCGTTGTGCCCCGATAAACTCGGTCACATCCTTCACTTCGGGGGTGTCGATGAAAGCGCATTGCAGGCGCACGAGGTCGTTGCCCGTCGAGAGCAGCATGTCGCCGCGACCGATGAGCTGGTTGGCGCCGCTTTGGTCGAGGATGGTCTTAGAGTCGACGGCAGAAATGACGCGGAAGGCGATTCGCGCGGGGAAGTTGGCCTTGATGGAACCCGTGATGACGTTGACCGAAGGCCTTTGCGTGGCGATAATCAGGTGAATACCGATGGCACGCGCCAATTGCGCCAAACGCGCAATGGGCGACTCCACCTCGCGACCAGCAGTCATGATGAGGTCGGCGAACTCGTCGACAATCAGCACGATATAAGGCATGTAGCGGTGTCCCTCGGTGGGCAGCAGCTTGCGCGCCTTAAACTTCTCATTGTACTCGATGATGTTGCGGCACTCGGCCTGTTTCAGCAGGTCGTAACGCGTGTCCATCTCGATGCAGAGCGAGTTGAGTGTGCGTACCACTTTCTTCACATCAGTGATGATAGCGTCTTCTGAATCAGGGAGTTTGGCCAAGTAATGGCGCTCGATGCGGTTGAACAAGGTCAGCTCGACCTTCTTCGGGTCGACCATGACGAATTTCAATTCTGACGGATGCTTGCTGTAGAGTAACGAGGCAATTATCGCGTTGAGTCCCACAGACTTGCCTTGACCCGTGGCACCTGCCATAAGGATGTGCGGCATCTTGGCGAGGTCGAAGACGTAAGTCTCGTTCGAGATAGTTTTGCCGATGGCGCAAGGCAGGGCGTATTTCGAGTTTTGGAATTTCTCCGAACTCAATACACTGCGCATGGAAACCGTCTCAGGCTTGCTGTTCGGCACTTCGATGCCGATGGTGCCTTTGCCTGGAATCGGGGCGATGATGCGGATGCCCAAGGCAGCCAAACTCAGTGCAATATCATCCTCCAAGTTTTTGATTTTCGAGATTCTAACGCCCGCAGCAGGGACGATTTCATAGAGCGTGACCGTCGGACCGATGGTCGCCTTGATTTTGTCGATGGCGATGCCGTAGTTGCCCAGAGTTTCCACGATTCTGTTCTTGTTGGCTTCCAATTCCTCGCTGTCGATTTCGGTTTTTTTGTCGCCGTAATCTTTGAGCAGGTCTAAGGTCGGGAATTTGAAGTCGCGCAGTTCGTAGCGCGGGTCGAAGGGCGTGTCAATGGTGTGGTGTTCCTCGTTTTTAATTTCCTTAACCGTCTCTTCTTCATGCTTTTGCGCAATTTCAAGCTTCACTTCGCTTTCGGTTTCGGGCTTTTCTGGAGCTTTGGGCTGGTTTTCAGTGGGTTTGTTGTCGTTTTCAGTCTCAACGATGTCATTCACTGTGAAGACAGGGTTTTGGTTCTGTTGGATTTTCTCAGTAGGCTGATTGTCATTGTTTTGTGGTTGGATAAACGTGTTTTCTTTGTGTTCAAGATCCTCGGAAGTGTTCACGATTTCCAAGTCGGGCGTGCGGGTGAAAGAAGTCACGGGAGGCAGGTTGCTGTGGTCATCCTCGTCTGAGTCGTCGTTATCGTCATCGGGGTCGAGGTCTTCGCCGTGGTTGCTGTTTTGCTTCTCGTGCTCAAGTTCTTCCATGATGCGCTGCTCAGCGATAAGGGCAGCCTGTTTGCGTCTTTCTTCTTCTCTTTTTTCGCGTAACTGCTTGATATGGTTGAAAGTAAGGTTGAATTGGAAGACAGCGTACACCAAGAAAATGAACACCAAAACGATAATGACGCCAGCCTTGCCCACGTAATTATTTAATAAGGTGTGCAACCACAACCCAACCGCGCCGCCGAAAATGGCGCATTGCGGTGCTGAAGTGGCGATAAAGGCAAACAACAACGGCAGCCAAACTAAGGTCATCAAAGCGTATTTCCAGACGCGCCACATACGGATTTTGGCGTTGTCAGTAAGTCGTAAACCTATGATGGTCAGCAGGTAAACGAAGAAAAACGCTCCGATGCCAAATGATTCCTTAATGAGTGTTTGCGACAGGAAAGCGCCCAAGCGTCCCGTGCGGTTTTCCAACTGAATGTTTTGGCTAAATATCTGATAGCCATATTCTTGATGGTTTCCGCTGAAGAAGCTGAAGAAATAGGACAACAGGGCAATAAAAAGGTAAACGGCCAAGCAAATGAACAAAACGCCAATAATGCGCTTGACTTTGCCATCCGATGGTTTTCGCTCATTTTTAGGCTTTTGCGGCTTCGATTCCCTATTTTTTGGCGATTTTTCAGTTTTCTCAGCCTTTTTCGGACTTTCCTTTTTTGGCTTTTCCTCTTTTTTCGGTTCTTCAACAACAATTTCCCTTTCCTCAACCCATTCGGGTTCGGGAGCGGATTTCGGCTTGAAAGTGTTCTCTTTACGATTGTTTCCTGCGGTCATTTTCTGTCTTCGTTTGGCTTGCAAAAATAATCAAAATTGTTGGTTTGTGCGGGCCTTTTTTTCGGAAATCTTCGGGATGTTTTGCAGGCGTGATAAAAATCATGTATTTTTGCGGAAAATTAACGTCACAAATGAAAAAAGTCCACTTTATCGCCATAGGCGGCAGTGCCATGCACAACCTCGCCATCGCCTTGCACCGCAAGGGTTATGAAGTCACGGGTTCGGATGATGAGATTTTCGAGCCGAGTAAGTCACGTCTTGCCAAAGAAGGCATTCTGCCTCCCCAATGGGGCTGGTATCCCGAAAAATTGGATCAATCGTATGATGCAGTCATTTTGGGCATGCACGCTCGTATCGACAATCCGGAACTGGTTCGCGCTCAGGAACTTGGCTTGAAAGTGTATTCCTATCCCGAATACCTTTACGAGCAGAGCAAGGACAAGACGCGCATCGTCATCGGGGGCAGCCACGGCAAGACGACCATTACCTCCATGATTCTTCATGTGTTGCAGCGGGTCGGCATCGAGACAGATTTCATGGTTGGGGCGCAGTTGGAGGGATTTGATGTAATGGTTCGCCTCAGCGAGACGGCGAAATACATGGTGATGGAGGGCGATGAATATCTCACTTCGCCCATTGACCGTGTACCGAAATTCCATCATTATCATCCTCATATTGCGGTGATTAGCGGCATCGGTTGGGACCATGTCAACGTGTTCCCGACCTTCGACAACTACTTGGAGCAGTTCCGCATTTTCGTCCGCACCATCGAGCCTGGCGGCTGCCTGATTTATGACCAAACCGATGTCGAAGCCGAAAAAATCGCTCAAGGCGCACAATGTCAAACTTTTGGCTACGATATACATCCTTTTGAAAGTGAGGGCATTAAAACTACTTTGCTTTTGCCAGATGGCAGTAGGAGGGAAGTGGGCGTTTTTGGCAGCCACAACATGAAGAACATCAATGCGGCACGGTTGGTTTGCAGGCAATTAGGCGTTACGGACGAGCAGTTCTACAAAGCTATTGCTACCTTCAAAGGTGCCGCACGTCGGTTGGAGCTCTTGTTCGACAACGGTGACAATTTCATCTTCCGCGACTTTGCCCACGCGCCTTCGAAGGTGAACGCGAGCGTGAAGGCCTTGCGTGAGCAATTCCCTGAAAAACATCTGATTGCGGTCTTTGAGTTGCACACTTACAGCAGCCTCAGCGAGGTCTTCATCGACCATTATCGCGATGCCTTGAAGTTAGCCGACACGGCCATTGTGTTCTACGACCCACACGCCGTGGCCATCAAGAAATTGGAATTGATGCCAGATTCGCGCATTATCGAGGGTTTTGGTCGTGCCGATTTGAAAGTCGTCCACAACAAGGCTGAACTCATTGACTTGTTGCAAAAAAGCCAACGACACAATGTCGCTGGCGCTTTCATGAGTTCGGGAGACTTCAACGGCCTGACCACCGATGATCTGAAGTCGCTTTATGCCTGATTGTTTTAATGCTCGAACTTTTTCTCATCGATTGGAATGTCGTATTGTGGCTCAGAGATGACAAAAGAATCAATGATATTGCTGTAATCGATTAAAACAAGCTCGCGCACTAACAAGTCGTTGAGGTCATATTTGAAGATGACAACGCGATAACCGAGGCCGAGAAAATGCTTTTTCTTCGTGGTGTATTGGACGATCTGCAACCCGTCCTTCTGGATAGTTTCCATCGTATATCGGCTTTCTTCAAGGAAATCCTTGCATCGGCCTTGTATGCCATACAAGAAAATCTTGCTTACCGAACGCATGGTCTTGTTTCGGCTCAGCTTAAATTTTCCATGAAAAATGCCGATGTCCACACTCATCCGGTTCCCGTTGATAATCATATAGTCACCATCGTCAAAAAGAGCAGCCATCTTGTCGGGAGAAATGTAATGAATGTTGCCGTGTTGAACAATGGTGGTGTCTTTTCTTTTGAGCTCCTTTTCGATGCGACCTTCAAAAGAAGTGATGGCAGTTCCCTTGGCTTGGATATTGTCAAGAATATCAAGGTCTTGCGCCTGCAATCGAAGGGTAAGCAGGGTGATGGTGAGTATGAGGAGAGCGCGTTTCACATTCTTATTTGTCCAGAGTCATCAGGAACTCTTCGTTGTTGGCGGTTTTGGCCACGCGGTCTTTCAGGAATTCCATAGCCTCGACGGGCGTCATGTCGGCGAAGTGGTTGCGCAAAGCCCACACGCGCGCCAAGGTGCGTTCGTCGACCAAAAGGTCGTCGCGGCGCGTACCTGAAGCCACAATGTCGATGGACGGGAAGATGCGCTTGTTCGACAGACGGCGGTCGAGTTGCAACTCCATGTTGCCGGTGCCCTTGAATTCTTCAAAGATGACTTCATCCATCCTCGAGCCTGTGTCGATGAGGGCGGTGGCCAAAATGGTCAGCGAGCCGCCATTCTCGATTTTACGTGCTGCGCCGAAGAAGCGTTTTGGCTTCTGCAAGGCGTTGGCCTCCACACCACCAGTAAGCACCTTGCCTGAGGCAGGCGAAACGGTGTTGTAGGCACGGGCCAAACGGGTGATGGAGTCCAAAAGGATGACCACATCGTGACCGCATTCAGTCAGGCGCTTGGCCTTTTCAAGGACGATGTTGGCAATCTGCACGTGCTTCGAGGCCGGCTCGTCGAAAGTGGAGGCGATGACCTCTGCGTTGACGCTGCGTTGCATGTCGGTAACCTCCTCAGGGCGCTCGTCGATGAGCAGAATGATGAGATACACCTCGGGATGGTTGGCGGCAATGGCGTTGGCCACGTCTTTCAAAAGGACGGTCTTACCAGTTTTGGGCTGAGCCACAATCAAGCCGCGCTGACCCTTGCCGATAGGGGCGAAGAGGTCCATGATACGGGTCGAGATGGTGCAGCCTTTATGTCCCGTAATGTTGAATTTCTCGTTCGGGAACAGCGGCGTAAGGTAGTCGAAGGGGATGCGGTCGCGCACTTCATCGGGACGGCGTCCGTTGATGAGGTCAATTTTGACCAACGGGAAATACTTCTCGCCGAGTTTGGGCGGACGAATCACACCGAGAATGGTATCGCCTGTCTTGAGGCCCATCAGCTTGATTTGCGATTGCGAGACATAGATGTCGTCAGGCGAAGGAAGGTAGTTGTAGTCCGAGGAGCGCAAATAGCCGAAGCCTTCAGGCATGACTTCAAGCACACCCTCAGCGCGCACGGTGCTGTCGAATTGGCTCAACAGGTCGTCACGACGGTTCTTTTCATAGCGTTCTTGCTTGTCTTTGTTGTTGTTAGGATTGATTTCGGATGTTGCGGGAATCTCTTCGACTTCCTTAACGGGCTCTATGGCTTTGGGAGCAGGTTGCGGCTCGGCTGGCATGGTGGAATCTTCCTTGGCCTCGTTGAGGCGTTTCCTCTTTTGCTTGAACTGTCGTTCTTCGTTGTGTTGAGGCACTTCTACAACAGGAGTTGGTGTGTAATTCTTGTCTTCTGCCACGACTTCTGCAACAGGTTCTGGCTCAACGCTTTCTGGAACTGTGATGCTTTCGGCCACCATTTCGGTTTCGGGAGCCTTTTCCTGCGGTTCGGCAGCGTTTTTCATAATGCGCGGACGCTTACTGCGTTTGGTGGGTTGCTCTTCGCCTTGGTTGGGGTGTTGTATTGTAATTTGTTCGTTTTCAATCGCCTCCGATTCTTTTGGTTCTTCGACTTGCTCTTGAGGAGCAGGCTCAGGCTTGTTGGCGTTTTGGTTCTTTTTTTTCTTTTTATTGGCCTTTCCGTCGTTCTTCTTGATGTCGGGGTGGTCGACTTGGTGGTCAATAATGTCGTAAATCAGTTGCGTTCTGTCACGGTTTTCGTCATCAATGCCCATTTCGGTCGCGATGAGTTTGAGGTCTTCCAATGACTTCTCGTTAAGTTCAAAAATGTTATACATAAAGTGCTGATTGGCTGATTCCCAAAGGAATACTAATCGTGAAACAATAATTTTCTTTGGATTGGACTTTACTGGCATATTGGTTTGATGAGCCAGAAAAGTGCGGCAAAGATAGGCAAAAATCCTTTACCAGCAAGTATTTGCGAAAATTTTTGTTTTCATTGCGGTTTATGGGCTTAAAATCGTAATTTTGCAGCCTAAAATTTATCATTATGTCACAAAGATTGCAATCCGTTTTCTTTTTCCTGTCGGCACTCTTGTTTGCCGCCTTGTTCTTTTTGCCCCTTGCGGTGTATTATGGTAACGAAAACACGCTGATTTTCAATGTTTACGGTATCGATACTTTGACTCCCGCGTTGGAGAATCCTTGGCCGAGAACCTTCAGCCTTCCTGTGCTGATATTGGCGATAACCTCTATGCTTTTGAGTGGTTATTTGGCCATGGGGCTGTTCCGCGCGGTGAAATTGGTTCAGTTTGTAAAGTTGCACAAGATTTCGCGCATCAACATCGTCATCATCGTGGCTTGGATTGCGGTGGTGTTTGGCTACTACATTCGTGTCATCGGTCATCCTATCGGTGCTGACCCGACCTTCAAGGTAGGCGCGTTCCTGCCTTTGGTGGCCTTGTTACTGACGATTGCCGCCGCATCGGGACTGAAAAAAGACATCAAAAAAGTAAGGTCAACCGACCGCATTCGTTAAGGAAATCGAAATTCAAAACAAAGGCCGACTCCCCAAGGGAAGTCGGCCTTTCGTGTTAGATGATTTTGTGCCTGTCCAATTCAAAGATTTCCATGTCCTTGAAGGACTTCCCGTCGATGACCATTCGGATGAAGGTGATTTTCTTGTGGAATCCTGAATTGCCTGCCGCGCCAGGGTTGACGTGCAGCAGGTTGAGTTTCTTGTCGTACATCACCTTTAATATATGGGAATGTCCGCAGATGAAAAGATCGGGTTTCTTTTCTTCCAAAAGGTATCTCACCTCAGGCATGTAATGTCCCGGATAGCCGCCGATGTGGGTCATGTAAACATTCACGTTTTCCACATGGAAAAACAAGTCTTCGGGATATTGCATCCTCACGATATGGTCGTCGATGTTGCCATGCACGGCGCGCAAAGGCTTGAAATTGGCCAAAGCCTCCGCTGTTTCGATGTTGCCGATATCGCCCGCGTGCCACAACTCATCAACATCCTTGAAGAAGTAGAAGAGTTGTGGCACGAGGGTGCAATGTGTATCAGACAAAATGCCGATTTTCAGCATTTTATTTCAAGTTAATCATAAATCCGATGGCCAAAACCTCCTTAAACTGCACTTTTGAGCCGACAATGTATTCGCCAGCTTCGTCGTAGAACGGGATGTCGTAATCATAAATAAGGTGCGTGGAAAGGTTGGCGTTGAGCCAGTCGTTCACTTTCAGCACAAGCATGTTTTGCCAGTCCACGTCGATGCGCTCGGGGTGGTTGAGGTAGTTGGAGAACAGTTCCAGCTTCGAGTTGAAGTCGATGTTTTTGGCGATGGGCCATTCAAGCTTGGCCACTGCGCGGGCACCAAACTCATAGCGGACTTTGTTGTGGCCATGCACGGCGCCGTCGCTGGGGTCGATTTCGTTCACGCCGAAGGCGCCCATGTCTGCCAAACGTTGGTCATTGACGATGGTCACGCGGCCTGTGACTGGTGAAAAGTAAAGCGAGAAGTACTTGCAGGGCACCCATTCAATACCGACACCGAGCGTGATGTAAGCCGGAGCGAGGAACTTTGAGACGTAATTTGTCGAGTCCTTGTCGTATTGATAGCCTTTGGCGAACTGTGAGCGGAAGGCCAATTCGGCGCTGTAGTTGAGGTGTTCGGTGGCTTTGATGCCGGCCAGCGAAGTGAACTCAATCAAGTCGTCGGTTTTGACGGGTTTTTTCTTGAAGTCGTAAAAACTGTAGCCCAACGAGGCATTAAACTCGTTGTCCCACTTGAATTTGCCTTTCAAATAGCGGATTTCATAATAGAGAAGCCCTTGCCCATTGATGCAGTTTTGTCCGCCAGCTGCCCAATTGGTGTAGGAACTTTGTCCAAAATTCAAGCCGAAGCTGCCCTTGTGGGTCCAGCCTTGCGGTTGCTCGTCCTGAGCGAATGAAATGATGGCCAATGATAAAGCCAAAACTGATAGTAAAACTTTTTTCATAATGTAATGATTTGTGATTTAATGATTTAAGATTCAAAATTCAAAAATTCAGAAACGATAGATTTTCGATTGATGGGCTGACACACAGGTCAGCCCCTACTCCTAACTCCACACTCCTAACTTCTCACTAATAACTGTTTCCGTCCTGGAAATTGCGATTCCCGATGCTGAAGGTAATGTCCTGCATGTTGCGGCTGCGGACGTATTTCCCGTGGCTTTCTGCAGGAATCCACACCGTTTCCTGCATCAGTCGGATGGCCTCGTTGTCGCAGCCGCCGCCCACCGAGTTGACAACGATGATATTGGAGATGCTACCGTCTTTCTCGATGATAAAGCTCAGTCTTACAGTGCCTTGGATTTCGCGTTCCTTGGCCTCAGCGGGGAATTTCAGGTTTGTGTAGATGTAGTTAGCAATGTTGCTGCCGTCGGCGAAATAGGGTTTCGCCACATCCTCAAGCTGTCGGTACTCGAAAATGGCCTCCGAGCTGTCGGCTTCCAAAGTCAGAGGTGGGACGATGCGCTCGTGGCGTTTCCAGTAGCGCTTGTAGCTCTTAGCGTTGAAATCGATTTCGTATTCGTGCTCACATTCGTAAGGAATGCCGTTGCGCATGGCGGGTATCCACAGGATGGTCTTCACCAAATCGAGTGCTATGGGTGCGGCGGCCTCGCTGAATGCGGACTTCACAACATATTGGCTGCCAATGCCTTCTGTGTCGATGTGCAAGCCGATGACGACCTTGCCACTGTTGCCTTGCTCAAGGTCGGTTTCGGGATAGACGAGGTTTTTGGTAATGTAGTCCTTGGTCAAGGCTTTGCCCGAGACGGGTTCGGGAGCCGCGTTTTGTGCGGTCAGTTGGAATCCTGAAAAGAGGATAACTAAAGCGATGATGTGTTTTAGCGTTTTCATGGCATTCGATGTTTGTAGTTACGATGATGCAAAAGTAGGAAAATTGTTGGGAAAAAGTCGTATTTTTGCGCAAATTTTGAATCAATGGAAGACAACTACAAGAACAATATGGTTTTCGGGATTCATCCCGTTTTGGAGCTGATTCGCTCGCAAAGGGAGATTGAGAAGGTTTATATTCAAGGCGGTACACGCTCGCCTGAGATTTCGGAGATTGCAAACACTTGCCGCAAGAACGGTGTGCCGGTGCAATTTGTCCCTATTGAGAAGATGAACCGCCTGACGCGCAAGAACCACCAAGGCGTGGTGGCTTTCATCTGCCCGATTGAATACCAACCTTTGGAGAACGTGGTTACCGCCGTCTTCGAGGATGGTCGCGACCCCTTCGTCCTCATGCTTGACCGCGTGACCGACGTGCGCAACTTCGGTGCCATCGCCCGTACGGCCTACGCCGCCGGCGTGGATGCCATCGTCATTCCTAATCGAGGTTCAGCCCTCATCAACGGCGATGCGATGAAGACCTCGGCGGGGGCGCTCTCCTTAATAAATGTGTGCCGTGTCGAAAATATGAAGGATGCCATAGACTTTCTGAAAGCCAGTGGCTTGCGTTTGGTTGGCTTCACCGAAAAGGCCAAGGAAAGTCTTTGGCAAGCTGACCTCACCGGCCCGCTCTGCGTGGTGATGGGTTCGGAGGAGGACGGCATCAGTCCCGCCTTCATTCCTCGCCTTGACGGACTTTTGATGATTCCCATGCCCGGGGATATTGATTCCTTGAATGTCTCGGTGGCCACGGGCGTGGTTTGTTTTGAGGTGGTGCGGCAGAGGATGGGATGAAATTCGTTTGTGTAGTATGAAAAATGTTGTTATTTTTGCAGCGTAAAATCGAAAGGAATTTGCAATGGAGACAGTAACACTTACATTCAATCCGGACATTCCGTTTGCGGCAAACATTGATGCCTTCCTAAAGACCGTTCCTTCTGAAGTGAAGGTGAGCAAAAGCATAAAGCCGAAACGCAAACGTAGGAGCAATTACCAGATTACCCTTGATACAATCAAAGAGGCAAGAGAGGGTAAGAACGTGACACATTATGCTTCGGTGGAAGAACTTTTTGAAAAACTTGGAATATGATTTACGATGTCATCACGACGAAACGGTTTGACAAAGAGGTTAAACTTTGCGTGAAACGAGGGTATGACATGAAGAATCTTCGTACTATTATTACGTTATTGACCGAAACAGGTGTTTTGCCAAAGGAATACAAACCACACAAACTGAAAGGTGATTTTAAGGGGACTATTGAATGTCATGTGGAACCTGATTGGCTTCTCATCTACGAGAAGACTGATAAGATAAGGTTGATACGACTTCTTCGTACAGGCACGCACGCAGACCTTTATGGGAAGTGAATAATAACAAAGGCGAGGCTCACGAGAACCTCGCCTTTAATATTGCAACATCGAATCACTTCAAATACTTATCCAACCAATTATAGAACCTCCGTTGCCACAAAACGCCGTTCTGCGGTTTCAGCACCCAGTGGTTCTCGTCGGGGAAATAGAGGAACTCGGCATCGAGGCCGCGAAGGATGGCCGCGTTGTAGGCCTGCATTCCTTGTGTGAAGCAGATGCGGTAGTCCAAGCCGCCGTGGATGACGAGGATGGGCGCCGTCCATTTATCGACAAAGAGGTGTGGCGAGTTGGCGTAGGTCTTGCGGACGGTCGGGTTGTTCCAGTCCCAGAAGGGGCCGCCGAGGTCCCAATTCACGAACCACATCTCCTCGGTTTCAAGATATTGCGCCTCAAGGTTGAACATGCCGTCGTGGGCGATGAGGGCCTTGAAACGGTTGTCGTGGTGACCGGCCAACCAATATACACTGTAGCCGCCGAAGCTGGCGCCCACGGCACCGAGGCGGTTCTCGTCAATGTAAGGTTCTTTCTTCAGTTCGTCGATGGCGCTCAGGTAGTCTTTCATGCACTGTCCGCCATAATCGCCGCTGATTTCCTCAAGCCATTCCTGACCGAAGCCAGGTAGGCCTCGACGGTTGGGCGCAACCACGATATAGTCGTTGGCGGCCATCATTTGGAAGTTCCAGCGATAGGACCAGAACTGGCTCACGGTGCTTTGTGGCCCGCCTTCGCAGTAGAGCAGGGCAGGGTATTGCTTGTTGGCATCGAAATGGGGCGGGTAGATGACCCATACGAGCATGTCCTTGCCGTCGGTGGTCTTCACCCAGCGTTCTTTCACGTCGCCCATGGTGAGTTGGGCAAAAATCTTGTCGTTCACAGTGGTGATTTGCTTGGCCTCGCCTGTGACTGGGTCAACGCTGAAGAGTTCCGTCGGGTGGCTCATCGATTGGCGACCGGCAATCAGTTTGTCGCCGTTCCAATGCACCGACACATAGTTGTGTTTGCCTTCCGTCAGCTTCTTGATTTCGCCGTTCTCGATGTTGAGGGCATAGAGTTGGTCGGTGGCGTAAGCGTCGCTGATGAAGTACAATGTCTTGCTGTCGTCGGCCCAACTGAAGCCCGTGCAGCATTGGTCGAAGCGGGCGGAGTAGTCGGTCTTTTCGCCTGTTTCGAGGTTCATCACGAAGAGGCGTTGCTTGTCGCTCTCGTAGCCGTCGCGTTCCATGCTTTCCCAAGCCATCAGTTTGCCGTCGGGCGAGATGACGGGGTTGAGGTCGTAGCCCATCATGCCCTCGGTGAGGTTCTTGCACTCGCCGCTCTGGATGATGTATTGGTAAATGTCGGTGTTGGTGGAGAGGGCGTAGTCCTTGCCGACTTTCTTGCGGCAGCAATAGACGAAACTCTTGCCGTCGGGCAGCCATTGCACCTGCTCCATGCCGCCGAAGGGACGCACGGGGGCTTCCCATTGCTCGCCTTGCATGGCATCAAATGAAGCCTCGATTTTGCCGCTGCTGAAATTGCCCACGAAGATATGTCCGTAGGTGTCCACCCATTGGTCCCAGTGGCGATACATCAGGTCGTTATTGATGCGGCCCGAGGACTTGTCCAAGTCGGGATAAATGTCGGCCACGGTCTCTTTCAGTTTCACTTCCTTAGTGAAGAGAATCTGCTGGCAGTCAGGCGAGTATAGGAATCCGTTGATGTCATCGGCCTCGTTGGAAACGCATTGGCGGCCTGTGCCGTCGGGGTTGATTTCCCAGAGTTGCATCACGCCGTCGTCGTTGGCGCAGAGGAAGCCGATTTTCTTGCCGTCGGGTCGCCATTGCGGGCTGTATTCGCTTTGGTTCGAGTCGGACAAAACGCGGTTGTTCGAGCCGTCGGCGTTCATAATATACAAGGTGGAGCCGCTGCGGTTTTCGGGCACACTGTAGTAGGTCACGGCATAGACGATTTGCGAATGGTCGGGTGAGAGGCTGTATTCGCCAATGCGGCCCATGCTCCAAAGCACTTCGGGCGTCATGATGTTCGAATTCAGGGTGAGTTCCTTCGGGCCGATTTTGTCCTTGCCTTTCGGCTCGGTTTCAGGTTTTTGCGTTTGTTGTGTGTTGCACGATACGATTGAACAGGTGATCATGGCTAACAGGAAAAGTTTGTTTTTCTTCATATTTGTAAGGTTTTGAAATTTGGCGGTAAAATTAGGGAATAATCTTGTTCGCGCCGAAACAAAGACGAAAAATCCTTGCAATTTGTATGTCCGTTCATGGTTTTATGTTATTTTTGCACCATAAACAACCATATTTTATCAATATGAAAAAAGTAACGAAGGCAGTAGCAGCCTTAATGCTAATGACAGCGGCGGTTTTTGTCGCTGGATGTAAACCCGATGACTCGAACGAAGGAAACGGAGGTAGTAATGTGAGTGGTACGTACAACGGCCACGATTATGTTGACTTAGGTCTGCCGAGCGGAACGTTGTGGGCCACTTGTAATATTGGTGCGGGTACCCCTGAAGGTTACGGTGACTATTTTGCTTGGGGAGACACCTCTCCAAAAACCAACTACAATTGGACTACTTACCAGTATTGTATGGGCGATGGACATACCTTTACCAAATACTGCACCGACTCCATGTATGGCTACGACGGTTTTGTTGACAACTTAAACGTGTTGTGGCCAATCGATGATGCGGCCTTGGTGAAGTGGGGAACAGGTTGGCATATACCGACAATGGAGCAATGGAAGGAATTGCGCGACAACACGACTGGCACTTGGACAGTTCAGAACGGGGTGAACGGATTCCTTTTCACCGCAAGTAATGGAGGCCGTCTCTTCCTTCCTGCTGCTGGTTATCGCAGGGACGAAAATCTTATGGGTATGGGTACCGATGGCATATATTGGTCGAGTTCGCTTTATGTCGGCATTCCTGATGGTGCGTATGACTTTGGATTTACGGCAAGCAATAACTTTGTGGACCTTTATTACCGCTACCAAGGTCAATCCGTCCGCCCCGTCTGTTCCAATCAATAATTTCCATTTGAGGCCATAACAGCGGAAAACCCACAAATCCACACTCGAAAACTCCAAAGGAAACGGAGTGGGAGGGGGGATTTTTTTACTTTTTTTCATAAATCCTTTGCCATTTCCCTGAAATACACTACCTTTGCACCTTCATTTCGTTCTTTTTGAGTCGAATCTTGAATTTTAAATCTTTGAATCTTAAATATTTAAATCTGAAATACCTATGTTAAGTCAAGATGTAAAGATTGGAAGCGCCATCCGTATGGACGGAAAGATTTATTTCTGCATTGACTTCCAACACGTTAAGCCCGGAAAAGGCAACACTATCATGCGTATCAAACTGAAGGACGTGATGAGCGGCAACGTGCTTGAAAAGCGTTTCGACATCGGCGTGAAACTCGAGGATGTCCGCGTTGAACACCGTCCCTATCAGTACCTTTACAAGGAAGGTGACGACTTCATCTTCATGCACACCGAGACCTACGACCAGATTCCGATTGCTGGCGACAACATCACGGGCGTGAAGTTCATGAAGGAAAACGATATTGTTGATGTCATCGTCGATGCTTCCACCGAGACCATCCTCTTCGCCGAAATGCCGGTGAAGACTGTGCTGAAGGTGACTTACACCGAGCCTGGCGAGAAGGGCAACACTGCCACCAATGCCTTGAAGGAAGCCACCGTTGAGACGGGCGCCATGGTCAGAGTGCCGCTGTTCATCAATACCGACGACATGATTCGCGTTGATACCCGCACGGGCGAGTATTGCGAGCGCGTGAAGGCCTAAGCCGACGTGTCATAAAAAAGAGCGCAGAGTCATTGACTTTGCGCTTTTTTTGTATTTTTGCGCTATCATTCTTTAATCGCAATTCGATGAAAATCCAGAAATCTACCCTGAAATCCATAGCGGAACTAATTGGTGCACAACATGTTGGACCAGCCAACTTCCCCATCACGGGCCTGAACGAAATCCACAAGGTGGAGGCGGGTGACATCACCTTCGTCGACCACCCAAAATACTACGCCAAGGCGCTCAACTCGGCGGCTACAGTGGTGCTTATTAATAAAGGGGTGGAATGCCCCGAGGGCAAAGCCCTGCTTCTGCACCCCGACCCCTTCGACGCTTTTGTCCGCCTGATGCGGCATTTCCGTCCCTTCGAACCTCAAACCCAGCCGATTAGCGACAGTGCTACGATAGGCGAGGGCACACTCATCATGCCAGGAAGCTTTGTCGGACACCACACCGTCATCGGGAAGAACTGTTTGATTCACCCCAACGTGACGATTTATGACCACTGCGTGATTGGCGACAATGTCATTATCCATTCCGGTAGCGTCATCGGGGCAGACGGTTACTACTTTCAACGCCGCAACGAAGGCTACAAGAAGTTTGAGTCCTTTGGCCGTGTGGTCATTTGTGACGATGTGGAAATCGGCGCGCTGTGCAGCATCGACCGTGGCGTTACCTCCGACACCATCATTGAGAGCGGCACCAAGTTGGATAACCATTGCCAAGTCGGGCATGACAGCTACATCGGCCACAACTGCCTCATTGGTGCCCATGCTGCCATCGCGGGCGTGACGCGCATCGAGGACGACGTCATTCTTTGGGGTCGCGTGTGCATCAATAAAGATCTGGTCATCGGCACGGGCGCAGTCGTGTTGGCCACCTCTGCTGTTGACAAGAGTATCGAGCCGGGCAAGGCCGTCTTCGGCGTGCCTGCGCAAGAGGTCAAGAAACAATGGCGCGAGCAGGCCGCCCTGCGCCAACTGCCTGAATTTCTGAGAGAATACTATAAAACACACCAGCAATGAAAAAGTTAGCATTTCTTTTGTTTTTAGTCTTTTTTGCTTTGGGTGGATTTGCCCAAGACATGAAGACCTACCAGTACGCCGAACGCGATACCTTGAATCTTTATCTTGATTTCTATACACCTGAAAACGTGAACGATAGCACGATTTGCTTGGTTTACGTCTTTGGTGGCGGCTTCATTGGCGGCCATCGCGACGGAAAGTGGGAGAAGGACTATTTCAAGCAGTTGGTGGATGCGGGTTTCATGGTAGCTTCCATCGACTATCGTCTCGGCTTGAAAGGCGCGAAGAACCTCAGCATCCTCAACACTGAGCCTTTGGAAATAGCCGTTCACATGGCTACGGAAGACGCTATTTTAGCCTTGGCCTACCTGCTAGAACATGCCAAAGAGTTGAAAATCAACAAGGATTATGTCGTGATGATTGGCTCCAGCGCGGGTGCTATCACCTCGTTGCAGACGGATTATTCCATGTGCAACGGCTACCTCAATTCCGACATTCTGCCCGATGATTTCCGTTTGGCGGGCGTGGTGAGTTATGCTGGTGCTATCTTCTCGCACGAAGGTCCAGTTAAATATCGCAACCGCGAGCCGGCTCCGACCATGTTGTATCATGGTATGAGGGATAACTTGGTGTCGTACAAGGGAATAAGTTTGGGAAGCATCGGTTTTTTCGGAGCCGATGCCTTGGTGAAGCGTTTTGAGAAATACGATTATCCCTATTTCGCACGCCGTTTCGAGGACTATGGTCATAGTATTGCTCTTGCCGGACCGCTGACTATCGATGACCTGCTGTGGTTCTGCCGCCATTACATCTACAACAAGGAGAGAATTCAGGTGGATGGTACCTACACCAACCTCGACCCGGCCACGATGCCGCCCTACGACTATTATACGCCTGGTGATTTATATAAGTAAGTCATTGATATAAAGCAAAATGCCGCTAACAACAAGAGTAGCAGCATTTTTTTCTTTTGACAGTTTTAGAAAGGTGCTTTAAACACCCAAGACAATATTGGCATCAATATTCAGTTTTTGGCTGATGTTTCGGGCGAGCGCAAGGGAAGGCTCGGTCTTGCCGTGCATAATTTCGCTCATTCTCGGTGCGCTGATGCCAAGCAATGCAGCAACGGCCTGTTGTGTAAGACCCATTTCATACATGCGGAGTTTGATGATTTCGATGAGCGTGGGTTTGCCGATGGTATAATGGATGTCCTCGTATTCCGCAACAAGTTCGGAAAGGAGTTCCAACTCAATGTTTTCAGGCGAATCTTCTGGTGTTCCGTCTTGCCAAGTAAGAGGAAGCAATTCATCAATTCGGGCCATTGTTGCCCTGTATTCTTTTTCTGTCTTAATCTGTGCCATATTTCAAATGTTTTTGATGTCCTCAATTTTGTCGTATTCCGCATGAGTGCCAATAAATCGGATATAGACATTCTGCGGAGTGAATTTTATAACTACCACCAAGCGATAATCGTTGCCTTTGATATTGAATACATAGTGCTGATTTCCAACATAATCGACCGAGTTGAAGGTTTGCTTGATGTCGGCAAAACTATGCCATTCGGCTTCTTCGGTTTTCTTGTACCATTCCATCAAAGCGGATTTTGACTTCGGGTTTTTGGTGTAATACTCTACTATTGTGCTTTTTGCGATGATTCTCATGTTTGGGCGGTGTTCGGTTTTTACGCTGCAAAGATACTACAATTCTTCCAAAAAACAAAACAATCTTACAAAATTTGTAAGATTGTCTTGATTATGTAGGTCTAATATAGAGTTATTTCGGAATCTTGAACATCCGATTCCAGCGAATGCCGCCGTTCTCCTTGTCAAGGGAGAGCCAGACGAGCACAGGCTTTCCAACGATATGGTTTTCAGGCACAAAGCCCCAATAGCGCGAGTCAGCTGAGTTGTGGCGGTTGTCGCCCATCATCCAATAATAGTCCATCTCAAAGGTGTAACTGTCGGCGGGCTTGCCGTCGATGAGGATTTGGTTGCCCTGCACCTTCAGGTCGTGGAGTTCGTAGGCGTGGATGATGCGCTCGTAAAGCGGCAAAGTGTTGATATTCAGTGGAACAGTCACGCCCTTCTTCGGGATGTATAGCGGTCCGAAATTATCCACATTCCACGGATAGAGGTCGGGACGGTTGGGGAAGAGGCTTGTGCTGGTGCCTTCGCCCGGGGCTTGGATGTTGCGCATCACCGAAGTGACGAAAGGCAGTTTAATGAGTTCGTTGGCCACCTTCGCGCTGATGTTGAGGATGAAGGTGTTGGGGTCAGCGGTGCGGTAGCCCTCGGTGATGTTATACTTGTCCAGGACTTGCTTGTTGATGCCTCCGTTGGTGGTTACCACGGTGTAGTTATGTTGCATATTCTCCGGCTCGAAGGCTTTC
This sequence comes from uncultured Bacteroidales bacterium, assembly GCA_905233685.1. Taxonomy (GTDB): domain Bacteria; phylum Bacteroidota; class Bacteroidia; order Bacteroidales; family F082; genus Limimorpha. Next base: position 30,159 of record CAJOEZ010000012.1, read on the forward strand.
TCGCCGTTGATAAACACCACGCCGTCAACGATTTTCAGCGTGTCGCCAGGCATACCGATGAGGCGCTTCACATAATTTTCGCGCTTGTCGACGGGGTGGGCGATGACGTTTCCGAAATTGGCATGGTCATTCCAAACGCGCTCGCGGCCATATTCGCGCACGAGGTCATAATAGTTGATGCTGCTTTGGAAGATGTCGCAAACTGTGTCGCCGGCGGGATAGTTGAATACGATGGGGTCGTAGCGCTTCATCGTCGAAACGCCTGGATAGCGGTGATACGGCAATTTAATCCACTCCACATACGACTTTTTCGTTTTGCTTCCTGGCAAGGTATTATGCACAAACGGGAACGAAAGCGGCGTGTTAGGTCGTTTCGGGCCATAGTGTATCTTGCTGACAATCAAGTAATCGCCGACGCACAGCGACTTCTCCATACTCGAAGTGGGGATGGTGAAGGCCTCAAAGACATAAGTTCTGATAATCAGTGCTGCAACCACAGCAAAGATGATGGCATCGAACCACTCGCGGGCGGTTGATTTTTTCGGGCGTTGGGTCGTTGCTGGGTCTTGGTAGGCGTCATTTTTGGCGATGACGGGAAAGAAAACAAAAGGCAGTATGGCCGCCATACCTTCCTCCCAAATCTTGAAACGCCCGAAGCATTTGCCCAATTCGACGAGCATGAGCAGCAGCATAAAGACGTTGATGTAGGGGAATACGATGAAGAACCACCACCAGAATTTCTTCTCTTTGCCGATGATTTTCAGTAAGATATAAATGTTGAAGTAAGGGATGAGGCTGTAATAGCCTTTTTGTCCGGCCTTCTCGAACTGCTTCCAGCAGAACGCAATCGGGATGGTGAAGAGCGCCGGAACGATGATAATGAAGAGTAATAATGACATTTTTGAAATTGTATTTAATTGCTAACGCGAATTGGGGTGAAATAGTATGTAACCCAGATTATTCCCCAAACAAATCCTCCATCGAATAGCATCCCGTCTTGCCGACCAAAAACTCTGCTGCGGCAATGGCGCCTAAGGCGAAGCCTTGCCGGTTGAAGGCCTCGTGGGTGAGGGTGAGTTTGTCGGCGGGGGAGGTGGCCGTCACGCTGTGGATGCCGTTCACCTCGCCCTCGCGGGTCACATTAATATATAAGGTATGCTCGGCGGGGGCTTCGATGCTCCAATGGTCGTAGTCGTGGTTCACGGCGAGGATGTCGTTGGCCAATTTCACGGCCGTGCCGCTGGGCTTGTCTAATTTGTGAATGTGGTGTGTCTCGGACATCGAGAGTTGATAGCCGTATCGCTCCGCAAACTTCGCCAACTGCTTGTTAAGCAAGAACATGATGTTCATCCCGATGCTGAAGTTGGGCGCATGGAAGAGGCTTTGCTTCTCCGCCAGACAGCGTTCCTTGATCTCCTCGAAATGGTCTTGCCAAGCCGTGGTGCCCACGACAATCGGGATGTGCAGGTCGAAGCAGCGGTGGATGTTGCCCACCACTTGGTCGGGCTGGCTGAAGTCGATGGCGACATCGGCCTGTTTCAGCTTTTCGATGCGTGTTTCCCATTCTTGGGCGTTGTCGATGGTGACGACGATGTCATGCTGGCGGGCGAGGGCGGCTTTCTCCACCTCGTGGCCCATCTTTCCGTATCCGATTAAAGCGATTTTCATGGTTGTTATTTTGTCACAAAACCTTCAAAACTCACAAAACCTCTTTTCGGTTTTGGGAAACCTGCCAACTGACGGTTTCCCGGCGGCTGCACGGTTGTGCCAGCCGCAACACCTTGTGTAAATGATTGTTTTGCATTGTTTTGTGGGTTTTGTGATAAATTAGAAATTCAGTTGAAATGAAAGTCCCACCTGGGCGTATTGCGGCATCTTGACAGGCATTTCCGCAGGCCGCAGAAACGGGTCGATGCTGAAACTGAGGTCGTCGCTGATGTCGTAGGTGTAAAGATGCCCATCCACGCAGGCATCAATGATGTTCAGACCGTACCACGCTACTGTGATGATGGTATAAAGCTCGAAATCACGTCGATAGGATTCCTTGTAGGTTTGTAGTTGGCTATCGGCATAGCGGTTGGCCAACTCGGTCTCGTACTCGGTTAGGGTCACGCCGTCGGGCAGGTCGCCGGTCTTGAACTCGTATGCGTGAAGGTAGGATTTGTACTGGTAATAGTTGCTGTAAGCCAAATAGCCGAGACCGCCCAGACCTGCATAGACGATGGGCACTTTCCACCACTTGCCGTTGTAAATCTGTCCCAAACCTGGCAGACAGGCCGACATGATGGTGGCTTTTGTCGGGCTGTGAGGCTTTTTTTCTTTGGTTTTTTTTGCTGGTTTTGAATTTGTTACGACCGTATCGGCGGTCATGATGGCATTGCCGACGGTGTCAAAAACCACGTTTTGCGCTTCCGTTTTCTGAAAGGCGAGGATGGCGACGAGGCCCAAGAGAAGCAGAAAACGGCGCGGCATGGCGGTTCATTTGCGGTTGAACAGTTCCATGATGCGGTCAAACTCGGCCTCGTCCTTGAAGTCGATGACGACGCTGCCTTGGCCTTTGATGTTGCGCTTCACCTTCACTTTGGTGTTCAAGGTCTGCGAAAGCGTCTTGATTTTGCTCTTGAAATGCTCGGGCAGGAAGTTGGTCTGCTTCTTTTCCTTACCGCCAGCGTTTTTGGCCTTGTCGGCCAGTTCCTCGGTCTGGCGCACGTTCATCTCGTCCTCGATAATCTGCTGCAACAGCTTGAGTTGCTGCTCCTTGTCGCTGATGTTGATAAGGGCGCGGGCGTGTCCCATGCTGATGTGGCCATCGCGGATGGCAATTTGCACCTCAGCGGGCAACTTCAATAGTCTCAAGAAGTTGGCCACGGCACTACGGCTCTTCCCGACTTTGTCGCTCACTTCCTCTTGCGTCATGCCGCACTCGTCGATGAGGCGTTGGTAGGAGATGGCCACCTCGATGGCATTGAGGTTCTCGCGGTGGATGTTCTCGATGAGGGCGAGTTCAAGCATCTGCTCGTCGTTGGCCACGCGGATGAAGACGGGAATCGTTTTCAGTCCGGCCATCTTGGAGGCGCGCAGACGGCGCTCGCCAGAAATGAGCTGGTATTTGTTGTATCCCAATTTTCGCACCGTAACAGGCTGAATCACACCTTGTTCCTTGATGGACTGAGCCAGTTCGCGCAAAGCGGTTTCGTCAAACTCGGTTCGGGGTTGGAAGGGGTTGGTCTCGATGAGGTCGATGTCGATTTCAGCAATGGCGCCTGCGACATAGTTGCCGCTGATGTCCTTGCTGGTGATGTCGGTTTCGGGGCTTTGCAGGATGGCGTCGAGGCCACGGCCCAGGGCTCTTCTGTTCTTGTCAGGCATGGGTTATGCGTTTTGGGTGGTGATATGGTTCTTTTCAAGGATTTCGCGGGCGAGGTTGAGGTAGTTGATGGCTCCCGTGCTGCCTGCGTCGTGCATGATGATGGTCTTGCCGAAGCTTGGGGCTTCACTCAGGCGCGTGTTGCGGTTGATGATGGTGTCGAACACCATGTCTTGGAAGTGCATTTTCACCTCTTCAACGACCTGCTTCGAGAGGCGCAGGCGTGTGTCGAACATGGTGAGCAGGATGCCCTCGATGTCCAAGTCGGGGTTGAGGCGGGTTTGCACTATCTTGATGGTATTCAATAATTTGCCAAGTCCTTCAAGCGCGAAATACTCGCATTGCACGGGGATGATGACCGAATCGGCGGCGGTGAGCGAATTGACGGTGACCAGTCCCAACGACGGCGAGCAGTCGATGATGATGAAATCGTATTCGTTCTTGAAAGGCGCTATGGCCTTGCGCATCATCTGTTCGCGCTCAGGCAGGTTGATCATCTCGATTTCGGCTCCGACAAGGTCGATGTGGGCGGGAATCAGGAAGAGGTTTGGGGTTTCCGTTTCCACGATGACGCTTTTCGGATCCACGTTGTCGATGATGCACTCGTAGATGCTGGTTTCCACGCTTTTAGGGTCGATGCCCACGCCCGAAGTCGCGTTGGCCTGCGGGTCGGCATCGATGAGGAGTGTCTTGTGCTCGAGCACTGCCAAGCTGGCCGCGAGGTTGATGGCGGTGGTAGTTTTGCCTACGCCGCCTTTTTGGTTTGCTATCGCTATGATTTTGCCCATTTTTCAGTCTATTTTCACGCTACAAAAGTACGCTATTTGCCGCGTTTTATTGCTTTTGTTTTCGGAAAGTTATCAACACTTACCCGTTTTGTTGATAAGTTTTTCGGAAACGAAAAAAGGCCGCGACATTTGCGCGACCTTCTGTTCGTTTTTGAGTCTGTTTGATTACTTGTCGAGGCTGTCGAACCACTTGTCGATGGCGCTGTCGATGGCGTTGCGGGGCTTCTCCTCCTCGGTGTTGTCATAGCGGCGCGGTGTGGGTTCCGGCTGGTCGTAGTAATCGGCGGGCAATTCGCCTGTTTCCACAAAGTTGATGGCGTCGTTCAATCCCTTGGCCACCTTCTCGAAGTCTTCCTTGTAGAGGAAAATCTTGTGCTTCTCATAGAAGAACTGGTTCATCTGGTCGTCGAAACGGCGCTTGCTTTCGGTTATGGTGATGTACTTCTCGTCATTTTTCGTGGCTTTCACGTCGAAAAAATACGTCCTCTTTCCTGCTTTGATGGCCTTTGAGAACAGACCGTCTTTTTCCTTCTTTTCAATGTCTTCCATCATGTCTTTCAATAATTTGATGTCTAATTCTTGTTCTAATTGGTTTGAAAAAGTGGGGCAAAAGTAGGAAAAAATTGGATAACGGCGCGTTTTTGTGTTATTTTTGCGCTCAAAATCGCTAAACTATGGAACTGAATCTGAAACGCCCCATCGCCTTTTTCGATCTTGAAACGACCGGCTTGAACACTTCACATGACCGAATTGTGGAGATGAGCGTGCTGAAAATCAACGTGAACGGCGGGGAGGAACAGCGTGAATGGCTGCTCAATCCCGAGATGCCCATTTCCGCTGAATCGACATCGGTGCATGGCTACACTAACGAAATGGTGGCCGACAAGCCGACTTTCCGCGAAAAAGCCAAGGAAATCGCTCAATTCATCGGCAATGCCGATCTCGCGGGCTACAATATCCTCAAATTCGACTTGCCCGTTTTGATGGAAGAGTTTCTCCGTGTCGATTACGACTTCGACCTCAAGGATCGTGGCTTCATTGACGTGATGAACATCTTCATGAAAATGGAGCCGCGCACGCTGAAGGGGGCATATCGTTTTTTCTGCCACGCCGAGTTGGAGGGCGCCCACGGTGCCATTGCCGATACTCGCGCCACCTACGACGTGCTTCGCGCCATGCTCGACCACTACCAAGGCGTTGATTATGAGGATGCAAGGGGAAAACGCTCTCAAGGTCCCGTGAACGACATGAAGCAGTTGGCAGATTTTTCAGCCCACCACAAAAACGCCGACCTCTCCGGCCAAATCATCTTCGACGATGAAGGCAAGGAGGTCTTCATGTTCGGCAAATACAAGGGGCGGCGCGTGGAAGACATCTTCCGCAAGGAGCCGCCATATTACGACTGGATTATGAAAAACGACTTCCCGCTCTACACGAAAAAAGTGGTGACGGCCATCCGTTTGCGCATGGGCGGAAAGAAGGTAAAACATTGAAAGCCATGAAGATTATCTGTATAGGACGCAATTATTTGGCACATATCAAGGAACTCGACAATGCCCTCCCGACCGAGCCGATGTTTTTCATGAAGCCCGAAACAGCTTTGTTGCCCGAAGGCGAGGCGTTCCCCTATCCCGATTTCAGCAAGGAAATCCATTACGAGACGGAATTGGTGCTACGAATCTGTAAATCAGGACGTAACATTGCCGAGCAAGACGCACATTTTTATTATGATGCCATCACCGTGGGCATCGACTTCACCGCCCGCGACCTCCAAAGCCGATGCAAGGCCAAAGGCCATCCATGGGAAATCGCCAAGGCTTTCGACTATTCCGCACCTATCGGCAAATTCAAGAAAATCAGCGAATTGAAAAACCATGCCGACATTTCCTTCGGCATGAAACTCAACGGCAATTGGGCGCAACAAGGTCACAGCCGCGACATGATTTTCACCTTCAACCGCATCATTGCCCATGTTTCGCGTTTCGTCACTTTGCAGGAAGGCGACCTTGTTTTCACGGGCACGCCGCAAGGTGTTGGTGAGGTGCATGTAGGGGATGGGTTGGAGCTGTTTTTGGAGGGGGATGGAGTGTTGAGGTTTGTCGTGAAGTGAAAACTTTGGGAATGGTTTTGTAAAAAATGTACTTTTGCAAGCAATAATCTCCATTAGGTGCATGAACACGGAAAACCAAAACATAGAGTTCAAGGAGTCGTGGGGGCGCGGAATAGAAAAGATCTGCACACTCTGCAAGAATTACGGCATTCCCGAACCTGAATACACCGTGCATCCTGGCGATATTATGCTTAAGTTTCGCGCTGTCGCAAGAATAGAAAACCATACAGAAAACCACAGGAGACTTTCTCGTTTGCAACGTGAAATTCTCGTCAAGGTACAGGAAGATCCTTCCTATACAAGAAGCCAATTGGCTTCTATGATTGATAACGCTTCTCTCAGTGGTGTGATTTCTGCCTTGTCACGACTTCAGGAATTAGGCATCATCCGCCGCGTAGGCCCCGACAAGGGCGGTCATTGGGAATTGCTTCAGCAATCATGAACACCTATTTACAAAAACAATGTCGTGAATAAATCATCAACGAATAAACAAACTATGAATACAAACTTCACATTTTCAGGGCACGAATCATTCCCATGCAAGTCGTTGTGGCTGAAAAAGGGGTATGATTTTGTCGTTCAAGACCATAAACACAAACTGGTATGACTTTACCCGATAACATACAACTCTCTGTAACTCGACTGTCGCAGGTTTTCAAAAACACGACAGCCACATACAAGTTCTATTGGTTTGTGGCCCTGCTTGATATTGTGGTGAAAGAGCGGAAGACAAAAATGTCGTTTTGGGAAATCATCGCTGGAATGGTGGCGGAATCTTGGTATCCGATTCACTATTTCAAACTCTCATTCGGCAAATCGGATTCTTTGTTCGACAAATCTCTTGAAATCCAAAATACGTTTCAGATTTCAATTGAATCCGACAAAGAAAAGATTAAGAAGTATTTGCTTGAAAATCTGAATGAAACAAAGCGGTTTCTGCGCGTTTTCACTATCAATGTTCCTTATCGTTTTTTGTCGCCTTGGATAAAATACACTTACGATGACGATGTTGTTGCCAAATCTCAAAGGTTTGAAAACAGTTGTCTTTATGCTATTTACGGCGATGAGATTGTAATCAACGACAATTGGATTGGCTATCTGACGGAACACTACGGCATTTTGCGTGATTTCACTTTCTGGAACTTGACCGAATTTCTTCAAAAACGCAATCCCAATGTTCCCGATGTCCCGTCAAAACTCATCAAGCCGATTCAACGAGATTCGCTGACGAAACAGCGTCAGTATTGGAACACCTATATCGATACGGTTGGAAGTTTGAATTGCATATATACTGGTAAACAGATATTTGCGAAGCAATATGACCTCGACCATTTCGTGCCGTGGAGTTTCGTGTCGCACAATCTTCTCTGGAATCTGATTCCTGCCGATTCGAGCATCAACTCATCCAAAAGCAACAATCTTCCGCCGTTGGAAAAATATTTGCGACCATTCGCAAACGTTCAGCAAAACGCAATAAAAACGTTGTATAAAAAGAATCCGAACAATACCCTTTTGGAAGATTATCTGATTGTTTACGATTCTGTTTCCGACTTGGTAAAACTCTCTGAACCTGATTTTTACAATGTATTTAGACGAACCTTTTCGCCAATGGTGCAAATAGCGGAAAATATGGGTTTCAAATATTGGCAGCAATGAACAAGGTCAAAAACAACCCTCATTTGACAGCCAAGGAACGGACAACGATTTCGTTTCCCACTCGTTGGCTCAAACAAAACAACCTTCTGAAAGGCGAGATTTTGGATTTTGGTTGCGGATTTGGTTTTGATACGGACGAACTTCAAAAGGAAGGTTTCAATATTGTGGGGTATGACAATTATTATCGCCCCGAATACCCGACAAAGCGCTTTGACACCATCGTTTGCAATTATGTTCTGAACGTGCTTGAACCCAATGAGCAGGCAGAGGTGCTGATGGAAGTTTCGGAACTGCTAAAACCAACGGGGACAGCCTATTTCGCTGTTCGCCGCGATTTGAAACACGAAGGTTTCCGCATCCACTATGTGCATAAACAGCCAACTTATCAATGCAATGTGGTCTTGCCGTACAAAAGTGTATTTTCTAACGAGAACTGCGAAATCTACGAGTATCGGCATTTCAACAAGCGAATGCACAGACATAAGCGCAACGACACTATAGGATGCCCATTTTGCAACCTTAATCCGAAAGTGGAATTGGTGTGTGAATCAGCCACCGCAGTGGCCTTTTTTGATGGCTACCCAGTGAGCAAAGGCCACACGCTGATAATTCCCAAACGCCACGTTGCCAATTATTTCGACCTCACCGACCACGAACAGCGAGCATTGTGGTTAGTGGTGAACCACTGCAAAAAACTATTGACAGAGCGCTTCAACCCCGACGGATTCAATGTCGGCATCAACGTAGGCGAAGCCGCTGGACAAAGCGTTTTCCACGTTCATATTCACTTGATTCCGCGTTATAATGGTGATGTTGAGAACCCGAAGGGCGGAGTTAGGGGAGTGATACCTAACAAACAGAAATACTGATTAATCCTCACGATGGAGGAATACATCAACTACGGTCTATCGGTATTGGCTGAAAAAATGAAGGAAGACGAGGGATATTTCTATAACAAGAATTCGTTCTTGGACATCTTCAAAGGCTTAACTCGTTTGAAACAAGAAAAGGGCGATGGATCTGAAGATGTTCCCGAGTCGTTGGATTAGTTGGCTTTGCTATTGCCGTTTCAGATCGCTTGTCCCATAAGCAACGCCCTGTCCAATCCCATCTTGCTGAAAGCAAAAAGTTTCCGTCCCAGGTCCTTGAGTGATGCCCCTATGTGATAAACTTGGTTGTCGATGATTAGGAAGCGGTCGTGTACTCGTGTGCGTGTGGCTCGTAGTTCGGTTTTGCGGCCAGTCTGCATGAGGCAATCGGACTGCAACACCAACAGGGCAGGGGTGATTCGTTCCACAAAAATGGTCGCCTCCACGTCGGCGTTTCGACATTCAAGGATGTCAAAGTCAGAAGCGTCGATGTAATTGTCGATGAGGACGACTTCTTGCTGCGCCGTCTTTATCAAGTTTTCTGCAAACAGGCGTGCGTCAAGGACTTGGCCCTCAAACAGCACGCCCTCCACGGACGGCAGATTGGCGCGGATGAAGAAGTCTATCTTTTCCTCATGAGATTGTAATACTTTGTCGTGGGCTGACAAGCGTCGGTCAATTCTCTCTTCCATTTGCGCGAGACGGGTGTCGATACGGATTCCTTTGAGTAAACGCTCTTTCAGAACTGATGTCGCCCATTGTCTGAAATGTATGCCGCTCATGGTGTTGACCCGATAACCCACCGAAATAATGACATCGAGATTATAGAATTCTATCTGTCGTGTTACGTTTCTGGAACCTTCCAAACGAACTAGTTCCAAAATGGAACATGTTGCTTCCTTTTGCAATTCGCCACAGTCGAAAATATTCTTGATGTGCTTGGTGATGGCTTGGCGTTTGGTCCCAAAAAGAACAGCCATTTGCGCTTGGTTAAGCCACACCGTTTCATTTTCTATCTTTAAATCCAAATAATTGCCTATCTTTGCAAACAATAAGATGGAATAACAAAAAATCTATAACCCTATGAAAAAGATACTGTTAACTCTCGTTTTGGCGGCAAGCCTGAGCCTTTCCGCCCAGCCTCTGTGGCTGCGTCACAATGTGATTTCGCCCAAGGGCGACAAGATTGCCTTTACTTACAAAGGCGATGTGTATGTGGTGAACGCCTCGGGCGGCAAAGCCCTGCAAATCACCACAAATGCCGCTTACGATTCGGAACCGGTTTGGTCGCCCGACGGCAAGCAAATCGCCTTCGCTTCCGACCGCAACGGCAATTTCGATGTGTATTTGGTTTCTGCCGAAGGCGGTGTGCCTCAACGCATTACGACTAACTCCGTCACCGAGATGCCTTTGGCTTTCTCCCCCGACGGGAAAGAAATCTATTTCTCTGCCCAAGTGATGAAAGGGGCAGAGAATGTGCAGTTTGCCTCGGGCTGGATTACCGAACTCTACAAGGTGAGCACCGAAGGCGGTCGGCCCGAGCAGGTAGTGGCCGTGCCGGTGTGCAGTATGTCGTTCGACAAGGACGGCAAGTCGTTCCTCTATTACGACCGCAAGGGCAGCGAGAATGTGTGGCGCAAACATCATGTTTCGTCCGTGGCCCGCGATGTGGTGTATTACAACGCCAAGAAAAAGACCCACACCATCCTCACGACCAATGTCGGCGAAGACCGCGATCCGCGCTATCTGCCCGGTTATCAGGAAGTTGTTTTCCTGAGCGAGCGCAACAAAGGCAACTTTAACGTGTATAAAGCCCCTGCTAACGACCTCGAAAAAGCGGAAAAGGTGACCGATTTCAAGACGCATCCCGTGCGCTTCTTGAGCGTGTCCAACAACGGCTTGTTGTGCTACGGTTACATGGGCGAAATCTACACGCAACGCATTGGCAGTGAGCCGCAAAAGGTACACATTGAAATTGTGAACGACCAAGAGCCTGAGCAGTTGGTGAAACAAGATTTCAAGGGCATCGGCGACTTCGATTTGAGCGACGACGGCAAACTGATTGCTTTCATTTCGCGTGGCGAAGTCTTTGTGACGGGCGTGGACGAATACGCTACCACCAAGCAAATCACGCATACCCCGCAGGCCGAGCGCAACCCTTTGTTTGCAAAGGATGGACGCACCATCGTTTATGCCTCGGAACGAGATGGTTACTGGAATCTCTACCAAGCCACCATCGAGCGCAAGGACGACTACAACTTTGCTTATGCTACCTTAATTAATGAAGAGCCTCTGTTCGGCAACGACGGCATCGAGCGCATTGCGCCGACCTATTCGCCCGATGGCAAGGAAATCGCTTTCATTGAGAATCGCAACATTTTGAAAGTCTATAACATAGCCTCGAAGGAAGTGCGCCAAATCACTGACGGAAGCCAACATTACGACACGGATGATTATGGCTTCTCTTATCAATGGTCGCCCGACGGACAATGGTTTGCCTTGACGCTGATTTCGCACATGCGCGACCCCTATTCCGACATCGGCATCGTGAAAGCCGACGGCTCGAAGACGATTTACAACATTACTGAAAGTGCCTACATCGACGGCAGTCCGCAATGGGCGATGGATGGCAATGCAATCATTTATCGCTCAAATCGTTATGGTATGCGCTCCCATGCCTCATGGGGCAGCCAAAACGATGCTTTCATCGCTTTCTTGAACCAAGATGCCTACGACAAATTCCGCCTCAGCAAGGAGGAATACGCCCTGTTGAAGGAAACCGAAAAGGGCAAGAAGGACGATAAGAAGGACGAGGCGAAGGAAGAGAAGAAGAATGACAAGAAAGGCAAGAAGGACGATAAGAAAAACGGCTCTTCGACAAGCTCAGAGACCTCAAAAGATGACAAAACCAAGGAAACCAAGAAGATAGAGGTGGATTTGGAACATTTGCAAGACCGCATCATCCGACTCACGCCTATGTCGTCGGGATTGAGCGGGATGGCGCTTTCCGCCGATGGCGAGAAGTTCTATTTCATGGCCTCGTTTGAGAAGGGCTACGACCTTTGGGAACTCGACGTGCGCGAAAAGTCGATGAAGATTTTGAAGAAGATGGGGCAGGGCGGCGCACAACTGCGAATGAAAGGCGACAACATCTTTGTGCTTTCGGGAGGCAACCTTCAGAAGGTGGACAAAGGCGGCAAATCGACTTCGATTAAGTATGACGCCACAATGCAGCTCGACCTTGCGGAGGAACGCGAATATATGTTCAACCACGTTTTCCTGCAAACCGAGAAACGTTTCTTCATGAAGGACAAAAACGGCGTGGATTTGCCAATGATGAAGAAAGCCTACCAGCCTTTCCTTCAGCACATTAACAACAATTATGACTTTTCTGAAATGCTGAGTGAGATTCTGGGCGAATTGAATGTGTCGCACACGGGTTCGGGCTATCGTCCTTCGAGCAAAGGCGATGCCACAGCTGAGTTTGGCGTGATTCTCGACCTCGATTATAAGGGCGACGGCCTCAAAATCGCTGAGGTGGTGGAAGGCAGTCCCTTTGACAAGAAAAACTCCAAAGTGAAGGCTGGAAGCATCATCAAAAAGATTGACGGTGTGGAAGTTACGAAAGGAATGGATTACTATCCGTTGCTCAACAACAAGGCGGGGAAGACCGTCCTCGTCACCGTCAGCGATGGCGGCAAAACATGGGACGAAACCGTCAAGCCCATAAGCCACGGCGCGATGAACGAGCTGCTCTACAACCGCTGGGTGAAGCGCAACGAGGAAACCGTGAAGAAACTCTCCAACGGTCGCCTTGGCTACGTCCACATCCGCAGCATGGGTGATGCCAGTTACCGCGACGTGTATTCGCAAATCCTCGGCAAGTACAACCTCTGCGACGGTATCGTCATCGACACGCGCTTCAACGGCGGCGGTCGTCTGCACGAGGACATCGAAATCCTCTTCAGCGGCGAGAAATATCTCGAACAAGTCATTAATGACAGCGTGGCTTGCGTGATGCCCTCGCGGCGATACAACAAGCCCTCGGTGATGATTATCGGCGAGGCCAATTACAGCAACGCGCACGGCACGCCGTGGGTTTATAAGTACAAGAAGATGGGCACCCTTGTCGGAATGCCTGTGCCCGGCACCATGTCGAGCGTGACGTGGGAAACGCTGCAAGACCCGTCGCTGTATTTCGGTCTGCCTGTCATCGGCTACCGCACCGAGCAAGGCAACTGGCTGGAAAACACGCAATTGGAGCCTGATGTAAAGGTGCGCAACACTCCTGAAAAGATGGCTGCCGGCGTGGACGAGCAGTTGGAAGCCGCCGTCAAAGCCTTGCAAAGCGAATTGAAGAAGTTCCATTATTGGGGGAAATAATATTTTTCCCCATTCCCGCGTTTGGTGAAAAAAACACCTCATGCGCAAATTCCTGCACCTATTAATATTAATGCTGTTCACGGTGACCGCCTCGGCACAAACCGATGGCTGGTTCTCCGTGAATCATTCTTGGGATTGCAATGGAAAAAACTATTCCATCGAGTTGGAAATCAGCGAGGAACTTTACTATTATTACCAAAACGAGCGCGAACATGTGGCCTATCAATACCGTATGGAGGACACTGAAACGCCTATCAATTTCTATAGTTTCATCCTTTCCGACTTTGACCGTCCCTTCATCCGCGAGCTGGCCGAACGCTTTTCCGAGCGCGCTTTTACCGATTACGACAAGGTGGACCTCGCCATGACCTTCGTTCAGTCGTTCCCTTACGCTTATGATGACGACTCGAAAGGGGAGGAGGAGTATGTGCGCTATCCTATTGAAACCCTTGTGGACGGCAGCGGCGACTGCGAGGACAAGGTCGCCCTGCTGGGGGCCATTCTTTACGAGATGGACATCGACTTCGTGTTGCTCTCTCTGCCCGAGCATTTGGCCTTGGCGGTGCGTTGCGAAGGTGTGGTGGCCGACCGTTACGTCTCCTACCGTAACAAGAAATACTACTATGTGGAAACCACGATGGAAGGCTGGGAGATAGGGCAGGTGCCGCCAGATTACGCCCATTCGGAGGTGGAGGTTTATCCTTGCGAGGCGTTGCCAACGTTATTGGTTAGGGGAATGCGGTTCGAGTCGCAGCCGACAAAGGTTTATGAGAAAGCGGATTGTGAGTTGAAGGTCGAGCTTCACAATCTCGGTCCGGGTCGGGCGACGGGCTTGCAGCTTCAGGTCTGGATTCTCGAAAACGGGCGTCGAAATGCCCGTGTTTTGGTCGAGGAAGCCTTCGCACTCGACGACTTGACCGAAGGCATGAAGCGGACGGAGACACTTCAGCTGAAGAGCCTAATCAAGGAAGACGCGGTCTTGGAACTGGAGCTTTCTGGCGACAACATTCCTTCGCAGACCTTTGAGTTGAGGCTGAATTACAGTAAGGTTCGCGGACTTTGAGGGATTGGAGCGCTTACTCAGGCCTCCTGAACCGTTCTCCCGTCTGCTCAATCACAGCCTTCTTCCACGAATCAGGATAGCCGGGCTGTTTCGGTCGGGCGGGATAGCCGTAGCCGTTGCGCTTGAACTCGCCGTTTTCCTCTTGCTTTACGTTGCTGTCCAAGTATTTCACTAACAGATAGTTGTCCAATTCCTTCCAGCGGGACACGGTTTGGTGTCCGGCTTGGTTAGAGAAATAGGTGAGCAGGCTGATGGCTTGTTGAGGGTCTTGTTCGTATAGGTTCAGCGCCAGTTTATCGTTGGCTTTCACCTGTTCTTGATAACCGTTCTCTAATTCCTTCTGCACTTTTTGGATGTCGCCGATGACCCTATTATAAAATAGGTATTTGAAGTGCGCCAAACGATTGAAGACCCAGAAGGCAGCATTGTCGCTGTAAGTCAACATGTCACCATTGCCCGAGCGATACTCGATCGGCACCTCGGTGATGGAACAATAGAAGGGTGTGTAAACCGTTGAGTTGGTGTCGTCCACGCCGAACCAAATGATGCCGCCGATGGGATTGGGCAGCCAACTGCGGCTCTGCGCGATGAAGGAGAAACCCGTCTGTACCACCTCAATGCTTCTTTCATTGAGGTAAGGCTTGCCTTCGTATTCCCAATAAAGCGGGTTGAAGCGGAAGGGCGAACCGAAGGGACCGCCGCCCACGTCAAGGGTCTTGTCCAATTCGGTGCCTTGGAAATGGTCGCGCTGGAATGCCATCATATCACTGAGGCTGACTTTCTGCTTCGGCTTGACATACAGCGGCATACGGTGCGTCAAATCCTTGCCAGTGACATAATCCCAATACTCGTCCATGCCGTCGCAAACCTTGTTGAACATCGTCCAAACGCGGAGGTCGCACACACGCGCTGCGCTGAAATCGACGGGGGCGTAGGCCGCCGAAAAATCGAAGTCCTTGTCCTTGCCGCTGAAATATCCCTTGCGACGGGCGAAGTCGATGATGTCGTGCTTGTAAATCACCTCAACTTGCTCATTATAAAGCTTTTTCCAGTCCTTGTCGGTGATGGAGGTCTTGCCGTCGCGCAAGGGGAAAGTGGTGATTCTCGCTGCGTTGGCGTGACCGCTCACATAGCCGTCGGGGATGCGGATGGCCACCCACACCGCGCCACGGTCGGCATTGATGGTGTCGCCGGTCTTGTTCACTTGCGGCGTGTAGCCTTTGGGCATGATTTCCATGTACCACACCTCGTTGGCATCGCTGATGCTAAACGACTCGCCGTCGGAGCCGTAGCCGTATTCCTCCATCAAGTCCGCCATCACTTTGATGGCTTCTCGGGCTGACTTGCTGCGCTCCAAAGCAATGAACATAAGGCTGCCGTAATCCACGATGCCCGTCGGGTCCATCAGTTCCTCGCGACCGCCGAAAGTGGTCTCTCCGAGAGCCACTTGAAACTCGTTGATGTAGCCCACAACTTGGTAAGTGTGAGGCGGTTGCGGCACACTGCCACGCGGTGCGTTGGTGCCACGGTCGTAGCACACGCGCATACTGCCCGCTGGCCAGTCGGCGGCAGGGGTGAAGTATAGCTCGCCATAGCGGATGTGCGAGTCGGCGCAGTAGCTGATGAAGTTGGAACCATCCACGCTGGCACCTTTGGTAATCAAGAAGTTGGTACAGGCCTGCGCCGCATTGAAGGCGGCGAGCAGGGCGAGAAGGAGTAAAGTTTTGATGTTGTTCATAATAAATCGGATTTGGGGCAAAAATATGGATTTTTTGCCTACCTTTGCACAAAATTCTGAAATGAAAAACTCCACCATCCCATTAGCGGAACGCCTGCGCCCGACCTCGCTAGACGACTACATCGGACAGAAGCACATCATCGGTGAGAACGCCGTGCTGCGCCGTGCCATTGAGAGCGGTCGCGTGCCGTCCATGATTTTCTGGGGACCGCCCGGCGTGGGCAAGACCACCTTGGCTTTCATCATCTCCAAGCAGGTGAAGCGACAGTTTTTCCAACTGAGTGCCGTTAGCAGTGGTGTGAAGGAAGTTCGCGAAGTCATCGACAGGGCAAGGATGGCTCCCGAGGCACCTATTTTATTTATAGACGAAATCCACCGCTTCAGCAAGTCTCAGCAGGACTCGTTGCTGGGTGCTGTGGAGCGCGGCTTGGTCACGCTGATTGGCGCAACGACGGAAAACCCGAGCTTCGAAGTCATTTCGCCTTTGCTGTCGCGTTGTCAGGTGTATGTGCTCAAGTCGTTGGAGAAGGGGGATTTGGAGATTCTTTTGGCGAAGGCCGTGAAAGCATTGGAGTACGATTTCGGCAAGAAAATCACCGTCAGGGAACCAGAGGCTTTGATGCAAATCAGTGGTGGCGATGGGCGCAAGTTGTTGAACGCCATTGAATTGGTTGTCACTTCGTTGAACGACTTGGACGAAACCGCCGAGGAACTCGTCATCACCAACAATTTCACAACAGACTGCATTCAGAGCAACCTCGTGAAATACGACAAGCAGGGCGAGATGCACTACGACATCATCTCGGCCTTCATCAAGAGTATGCGTGGCAGCGACCCCAACGCGGCCCTTTATTACCTCGCCCGCATGATCGAGGCAGGGGAGGACCCGCTCTTTATCGCCCGCCGTATGCTGATTCTCTCGTCGGAGGACATTGGCAACGCCAATCCCAATGCACTTTTGCTCGCCAATGCCTGTTTCGACGCGGTGAACAAAATCGGTTGGCCTGAAAGTCGCATTATCTTGGCCCAAACGGTCACTTATTTGGCTTCGTCGCCCAAAAGCAACGCTGCCGTGGCCGCCATCGACAAGGCACAAGCCCTCGTGCGCGAAACCGGCGATTTGTCAGTGCCGCTCCACCTCCGTAACGCTCCGACCAAATTGATGAAAGACCTTGGTTACGCTGATGGTTACAAGTATGCCCACGCCTACACGGGCAATTTCGTGGAGCAAGAATTTCTGCCAAACGAAATTTCTGGCACGGTTTTGTATGAGCCCCAAGATAATCCGCGCGAACGCGAACTGCGCAAGAACCTGCGCGACAAATGGAAAGAGAAATATGGCTACTGAAAACAAAACCGAGAAAGGCTTGACACTCTGGAACAGAGTATTGTCAGCCAGCCTTAACCTGCCTTTTGTGAGGGTCGACCGCGACGAGTTCCTGACCAAGGAACTGTCGAAGTTCTGCACCCCGATGGAGATGATGGTTGCCTTGGACGATACACCGCTCAAAGTGCTGACCAAAAAGGAGATAGACAAACTCGCCAACGAATGTATAAAGTATCACTTGACTATGGTGTGCGGCACTTCCGCGCTGATGGGTTTGCCTGGCGGTTGGTGGATGGCGGGTACCATCCCCACCGACCTCACCCAGTTCTATGGTCACATCCTCGCGCTCATGCAAAAACTGATTTACCTCTACGGATGGCCCGCCTTGACCAATGTCAACAAGCAGTTGGACGACGGCTCGCTGCAAATCATGACGCTCTTCGTCGGCGCGATGATGGGCAACAAAATGGCTGTCGAAGCCTTGACGAAAGTGGTCGGGATGGCATCTGAAAAAGCAGGATTGAGGATTTCGGAAGGCATTTTGGCGCAATATGCCATCAAAATTGCGCAGTGGATAGGCTTCAACATGACAAAAGAAGGTTTCGCCAAGGGCGTGGGCAAAGTGTTGCCTTTAGTGGGCGCGCCTATTTCGGCCACCATCACTTATTACACTTTTCGCCCCATGGCAAAACGACTAAAGGCGCATCTCGATGACTTGTACGAAATGCGCCAGCTGCGGGAAAGTGCCAAAGATTAATGCTTGAATTCTTTCAGGAAGATGTCGTGTAATTCAACGTCCGGGGTCTGAAGGATGGCCTTGTAGTTGAGTTTCTTTTCAGTCATCAGCCATTCAGTGAACTCATCCGTAAACTGTTTGATGTCAGATTGTTGCATCTTGATATAAATGAGGTTGAGTTTGGCTTTGGCTTCGGTTTCGTTGAGGCCGTCGTTGGAGATGATTTTTTCGATGAGGTTATCCATGAGTGTATTTTTTTGTTGTTTTGGACTGCAAATATAAGGCAAGATTCTGTTTTTGTCAAGTGTTGGAGAGGAAAAAACCGAAAAAATTGTAACAATTTTTTAAAAAGTTGCTTGCATAATCGAAAAATAATGTATTTTTGCAGCGGTTCTTAACAAGAAAACTCTCTATTTGTTGAAGAGATTGTAGGGAGTAAATGGTTTCATAAATTTTGGTTTTTGGTTCTTGAAAATCCTGGCTTCGGTCGGGATTTTCTTGTTGTAGGGTCGTGAAATTGGATGCCAGATAGGGCGAACCGTTCCCCTTCAAAGGAAAAAAAAGAAATCCCTAACTGACTGATTATCAATTAGGGATATTTTGTGACCCGGCTGGGGTCACTACATTTAGTAAATGGTGATTTTGGTTTTCTATTGGTGCTTATGTCTATTTATTGAAAATCAATTATTTAGTTGTTTTTGTTGTTATTTAGACCGATAATAAATTTCAATGAATATCCACTTTTTTTCAAATCCGTTGACACGGCGTTGACACGGATAAAAATTTTTTCTTATCTTTGCAAAGTGAACAAAATCAGGGGTGGGGGACACTCCTGTCTGGGTCACTCAACAAGGTTTTAACTAAAAATTTTACATTATGGCAACAGTAAATTACTACCTTTCGAGGTATGTGAAAAAGGACGATCAAAGGGGCGAAATTCAGCTCCGATTCAGCGGAAATCGCAATTTCGTAAAGAGAGCCGGCACGGGAATCCACATCACCGCAGGCAATTGGGATGCGGAACGCGGGATGCCCAAGGCTCGAAAATCTACCAAGTTCGGCACCGACAACGACGAAATCCGTGACAGGCTCCTCCTGCTCACCAGCTATCTGATTCGATGCTGGGAAGAGACATCCGAAGGAGATCTGAAGGATAATTCGTTGACGATTTGGCTGAATGACATTGAGTGGCAGACCGAAAAGGAAGACTCAATTCTTGGAGGCAAACGGGTCGTCGTGAATCGTTGGTCGCTGACCACCAAGACCCAAAAGGCTCAGGAAGATGCGGCCAAGAAACGCGAGATGGCCAAGTTGGAAAACCACTATTTCGTGGATGCTTTCGGCTTCTTCATGGATGAGCAGTATAATAATGGTGTCATCGTGGCCGAGCGCAAGAAGTCCTATAACACTTGCATGGGCCTCTGGGACCGGATGGAGAAGTACCACGACAAGCGCTACAAGATTAAGACGGTCACCACGGATGCCCTTTACGACTTCAAGAACTACATCCTCAATGAGTGCGACCTGTGGGAGTTCCGCAAGGAGAAGAACGAGAAGACAGAAGTGATGGAGGAGAAGTGGCTGCCGAAGAGGCGCTTTGAGGAAATCTATAACGGCTACGATTATGTCAAGGACCGCGGCGTCCACAGAAGGAGCCTGAACTATGTGGCCAACGAGTTCAAGTATATCCGTGCTTTCTGGAATTGGATCATGAAGGTGCAGAAATGCAGGGTTGAAGATATCTTCGAGAACTTCAACAGAGACCAATCCGTTTATGGCACTCCTTACTTCTTCAGCAGGGAAGACACACACAAGCTGTTTAAGGCGGATTTCAGTTCGCGTCCCGCGCTTGGCGTGCAGAGGGACATCTTCGTATTCCAGTCGCTTGTTGGATGCCGTATCGGCGACCTCACAAGGCTGAAGAAGTCGAACGTCATCAATGGAGAATATCTCCAGTATATCGCAGGGAAGACGAGGAATAGGAGCGGAAGACTCGTGACGGTGCCGCTGCACCCCATTGCCAAGACGATCCTGGACAGGTATAAGGACATGGATGATGACAGGCTTTTGCCTTTCATTTCAGACAAGAACTATAATGAGGCCATCAAGGATTTCTTCAAGATTGTTCCCTCGCTTGACCGCATCGTGACCATCCTGGACCCGGTGACGCGGTTGGAAAAGCAGGTGAAGCTTTCGGAGGTGGCCAGCAGCCACATGGGACGCCGGAACTTCTGCGGCAATCTGTATGAGGCAGGCTTCAGGGATGCAGACATCGTTTCGATGAGTGGCCACTCCGAAGGAAGCCGGGCAATAGCGCGATACCGAAAGGTGAGCGACCAACAGAAGCAGCGCATGATTAAGAAGTTGTGAGAATAGGGCAGGGCAGTTGCAGAGCAGCTGCCCTGTCTTATTATAAAAAAGGAAGCCACCAAAATTGGGGACTGGCGGCTTCACAAGGTGATAACTTTTACTCCATTATGGCAACGGAGCGACTGCAAAGATAGATATTTTCCTGAATACACAGGCGCGTTGTATTGATTTTTTAGGGTTGAGGCGGGATGACGACAGGCCTGATGCCGAAAATCGCGCCACAAGCCCTAAAAACGTGTTCCCCGCTGGAGCCTGCCTGGCTGGCAAAGGCTGCGGCCAATAAGCTACCCCACAGGGGATGAGCTGCCTCCGCAGCCTTTGCCAGCCAGGCAGCACACCGAATCGATTAAATTGCTGGAGTGGATTTGCGGATGACCGACCGAGGAAGAGAAACGAGAGCGGGAAAACGCAAACCCACTATTAACCGAAGGCGGACAAAGGATGCGGCTATTGAGCTTCCTAAAAGATGTGAAATCTTCCTCCGCATCGTTTGGCCGACTGAGGTAAAACTAAAACCACCTACCAAGCCGGACGAGGTGACAAAAAAAAGGAGAAGGTCTCCATCAGGAAACCTTCACCATTTTGATCACAATCGTTATTGCAGTGATGATGACAGCCAGCAACACCACCACCATACCGAGCAGAAACCACATGAAAGCGGGTGGCTTTTTCTTTTCGGGCGGCAGCTCTTCGACGACGATCTGCGGATAACGCAGCGTGTCGGCGAAGTGGACTGGCTCGGGTTCGGCCTCGTAGGTGACTGTGAGGCTGTCATCAGTGGCCGTTGCCGTGAAAGTGCCCTGCTCCGTCTGGATCTTGACGGCTTGGCCGTCAAGCAACGGAGCTAAGGGCATCACGGCAGAATCGGCCAAAGGTGGCAATTCAATGAAGGTGTCGATGGGATGCGCCTGAACGCTCAGCAGCTCGGGGCATCGCTCGGCGATGCGACGGATGCGACGCTGGGCGCGGCGCTTCGCGTCGCAGGCGCATAGCACCATCGACACCAACAACAGGAAGAGAAAACAGCGTGTCTTCATGGCCTTACAGGTTTTCGATCAATTGCTTCAGCTCAGCGTTTTCAAGGGTGAGTTGTGCGACCTGAGCGGACAG
>CAJOEZ010000013.1:0-12190 GCA_905233685.1 uncultured Bacteroidales bacterium
GGCCGCTATGTGATGCTGATGGACCATGAGGGTAATCTCGCCGCTTCGGAAGTTTGGCACGAAAACAACAACACCTGCTCGTTCCTCACCGAAAGCAAGTTCTTCAAAACCAGCGATGAACGGCCTTTTTTCTATTATGTGAAAGGTCCCGACAGGCCTATTGTCTGCAAGGTCACCATTTCGGAAAACTTTGAACTCACCACTTTTGAGTTTCCCGACCCGTTCCCCATCCCGGAGGAAATACCGCACGACCAATGGTGGGATTTTGAATGGCTGCCCAACGAGGACGGGAGCGTGTTCGTTTCGACGGCCTATATCGACAACTACCATAGCGTGCATGTGATGGCGCGCTACAACGCGTCGGGCGAGTTGACCCACCAATGGACCGAAACCACCGACCGCGCCACCACCAGCCTCTTGCCGCCAAAGAAAGGCACTTCGGGTTGCCGCCTTGTGATGGACGACACCGAAGCCAAGGATGTTAATTCGGAGTGCGTCGTTTTTGACGACAGCCTGAATGTCGTTGAAATCAAACACAGCATTTATAATCAGGCGGTCGGTATCTACAGGCCTCATTACGAGTATTTTGCCGTCCATCCCGAAACGGATATGATTTATCTTTTGTCCGATGTCAGTTTTCCGGCTTTCAACGGCAATCCAGAGATAGGACAGGACGTCTACATGAGCCAATTTAATCCAGATTTCGCGCAGACGAAGTATGTCATGGGGCCTTATACTGTTGACGAACACGACCAAAAGGCACTGTGTGAGTCGATTGACTTACGCGGGGACAACATTTATATGTTGGGTTTTATGAATACTGCGGTTCCTGGAGGCGGCGATATTGAAAATGTGGAAAACTTTTATGTGGCCTTGTTCGACGGGAACATGAACCTCAAAGGCGAGATTTACTACCACAACGAAAAGCGGATGCTGACACCATACAGCATTTATGCCCTGCCGTCGGGCGGCTGCTTGGTTTCGACTGGCGGGGTCGACCGCCTTACATTTGTTGGTATTGAGGAGGCGCATGATGCTGGCTTTGCCGTGGCGGTGGCCTATCCCAATCCGGGGAAGGATGTGCTGAATATTCGAACAGCCATGCAGAACGCCCGCGTGGAAGTGTATGATGTGAATGGGAGACTTCTGCACAGCCAAGCCATCACGGAGAATGTGACTTCTATTGATGCAACGGCATGGCCTGCTGGGGTTTATGTTTGGAAGGTATACTCAAACAATAGAGAAAGTGAAGTAGGTAAGTGGATTAAGGAATAACTGGCTTCTCTTTCAGAAACCGCTTCAACAAAAAGGCGAGGAAATGGGGAAAGTAACTATCTTTCTTTCAAGTAGTTCCATTGTGTTTAATCACATTTTTGGCTATTTTTTCGGTCAAAAAATCACATTTTCTGAAAAAATGAAGCTCATAGCCGGCTCCAATGCTGTAATGAAATACCGCTCCAACCTCAAGAAAAAGGCCAGTTTTGACCCGATTTCAGCCATGATGGAGTGAGAAAAACCTGTACTTTTTTCTCATAACGCACTGATTCTCAATATGGGTATCAGAAAAAAACCTGTATATGGCCTGCGTCGTTGATTTTTTCCTTGACTTTTTATATAATTTTGTTGGCACGAACAAAAAAGTATCATCAAAACTGTTTCAAGCCATGAAAAAAAGTTTGTTTTTTGCATTTTGGATGACGCTGATGGCGGGCAGAATAACCGCGCAGAACGTCATCGAGGTGTCGGGCGAATACCACGGCCAAGTGCTTTGGGAGGCCGACACGGTCAAGGTTGTGGGCGATGTCGTCATTGAGGCGGGCGACACTGGCCACGCAAGGCTCATCGTCGCGCCAGGGACTTTTGTGATGGCGGAAGGCTATTACAAAGTTTTCGTCCACAACGGCTCGTTTTATGCCCAAGGCACCGAGACAGAGCCTATTGTCTTTTCGGCACGCGACATCACCGATTTCAACAACCCAAATGTGGATTCGGGCTGGAAAGGTTTGTATGCCGTGAACGACTCGGGAGGTCAGGACTCCGTTTTAATGGAGCATTGCAGTGTCCATTACGCCAAACTGACCCCAAGCAGCCCCGACAACGAGCGCAAGGGAGCCGGCCTTTACGTGGACGCGAAAAAATACTGCCGCCTCTCGCACTGTAGCTTCATCAACAACAAGACCTACGGGACCACAAATTTCTATGACCCAGGTCAAGGCGGCGGCGTTTACGTCAACAACCCGGGCACTTGCATCATCGAGCACTGCTTGTTCAAGGGCAATTTCAGCAACAGCCGAGGCGGTGGTCTCATGGCGATTGGCAACCGCTCGTTCAAGATTCACGACTGCGAGTTTTATGAAAACACGGCGCAATACGGGTCGGCTTTGGTGATGGGCTTAGGCATGAATTCGGTCGGCCCGGAAGTCTGCAACAACTACATCCACGCCAACCACGGCAACGCGCTCTATCTCGGTTGGGACGTGGTGACCGGTAAGCTGCACGACAACGTGATTGTGAACAACGAGGGCATGACACCCGTCATCGGGGCCACCTCGCCCAACACCTCGCTGTATTACAACAACACCATCGTCCTCAACCAAAGCACCGGCTTCATGGACGACCAAACCGGCGGCATCTGGACCATCGGACAGCAGAAAATCTACAACAACATCATCTACTTCAACGGGGCAAGTTTCAGTTTCGGCGAGCGGCAGATTGGCTTTGACCACACCTACGGCAACCCGACCATCTTCAACAACTGCTTCAGCTATTACCACGACTATCCAGGGTCGGTTTACGGCGAGCCTGACTTCGTGATGCCTGCCTACGGCCTTGGCCCCGAATACGACCGTCCCAACGCCGACTGGTCGCTGCAAAACACCTCGCCCTGCATCAACGCGGGCAGCACCGAGATGAGCGGCTATCCCGCCACCGACTATTACGGCAACCCACGCATCAAGGACGGCATAATCGACATCGGGGCCACTGAGTTCCAGGACTTTGAAGCCGTCAACGAAATGCCCTCGGAACTATTATATAAGGTGTTTCCCAACCCAGGCACCAACCGCCTCAACATCATGGCCATCATGGAGCAGCCTCTTTCGGTGAGCGTTTACGATATGACGGGCCGCCTGATGTTCTACTCCGAGAGTGCCAGTCCGCTCACCGAAATCGACACGGAAGATTGGCCTTCGGGGATGTATTTCTGGAAAGTCTGCGCAACAGGCTCCACAAGTCAAAACAGTGTTAACGGAAAATGGATAAAGCAATGAAAAACAAGATTTTACTTCTTTCCCTAATTTGGGCGACGACCGTTTTGTCGCTTTCGGCCCAACACGCGCCCACGCAATTGAACTACCGTAGCGCCCCCACAGCCATCCAACTGACTTGGAGGCAAAATGACTTCACAACGGAGACCATTTGCGACCAAGGCTATCTCATTACGCATGAAGGCATTGGCTATGCTGGCGCCGATGTCAGCCTGCTTCAGCACGAAACACTCGGTCTCAGCATCAACGGCATCCAAGCCAACCACAACTCAAGCTATTGGTTGGCCGATGACTTTTATTTGCTCGACCCTGCCTATCTCGGCGAACTGGAGTTTTGGGTGTTCCAAAACCAGTATTTCAACCAGGAGCATTCCGCTGTCACTGAGGTGTTTATCGACTTTTACGACCAGTCGCCGATGGAGGGCGGGCAGCCTTTCTATTCGCAAATGGGCAACGTGATGAAGTGCGACGAGTTTGCCAACGCCTTCCGCCTGAGCGAGACCGAGCCCTTCACCGACCGTTATCGGCCCCTTTACAAAATCACCGCCGACATGGGCATCGACCTGCCCGAAGGCCATTACTGGATTGCGGTTTCTTACAATGCCACCGAAAGCAGCTACGTGCCGACCTGCACGGCTTTGGGCGAAATCGTTTATGGCAACGCCATGCTCTACAACG
Source organism: uncultured Bacteroidales bacterium (assembly GCA_905233685.1). GTDB lineage: Bacteria > Bacteroidota > Bacteroidia > Bacteroidales > F082 > Limimorpha. Next base: position 3,945 of record CAJOEZ010000013.1, read on the forward strand.
GCGGCACTTGGGAATACATCAACGACTACGCCATTTCCCACAACTTGGACCTGATTCTCGCCCTGCCTTTCCGCATCAAGGGGCAATGGATTGATTATGAGCAGCCAAGACCTATCGGGTTCAATGTTTACCGCGACGGCGAACAGGTGAACGACTTCTTGGTGACCGACACTCACTTTTGGGACCGTGGCCTCGACGAAAGCACCATGCACACTTACACCGTAGGCACCGTTTATTCTGACTATTCGGAACAGATGTCGGAGCCGATACAGGCCATTACAACGCAAAAGCTTGACCTTACCAATCTGACCTCCTACCTGAATGTCAACGAGGTGCATCTGCAATGGGAGCGGCCCGCCGTGAACGCCCACGCCAACATCAGTTATGACATTTACATTGAGGACCAATTCATTGGCAATGTGGAGGAAACCTCATTCACCCGTGGGTATTTCGAGCAAGGCGAGGTGCTGTTCCGCGTCAACGTGGTCTACGCCGACGGCGAGGTGGTTTCGGGCAGCAATATCCTTGTGGAAATCAATGATTGTTTCCAGCCTGCCAACCTGACTGCCGAGGTCGAGGGCAACAATGTCACGCTCAGTTGGGAACAGCCTTTGGAGGAGTATCGCGTGACTTCGTTCACGGGAGAATACGAGAACTGCCTTGGCACAAGTGGTTTCTACTGCGAATGGGCTGTGGCACAGCGTTATCTGCCCGACCAGCTCGAAGACTATCGTGGCCTTGCGCTCAACAAAGTGGCATTTTATGCAGGCGGTTCGTATAATGTATATTCCATCCAAATCTGGACCGACAACGGCTGGGGCGGTCCCGACCATCTAATCCTCAACCAGCAAGTGCCTGATTTCAAGGTATATGACTGGAATACGGTCTATCTTGAAACACCCCTGGTCATCAATCCCGACTATGCCCTTTGGGTGGTCGTCAACAGTTGCCAGACGGCTCCAGGCGAGGTGTTCGGCGTGTCGCATGAGTTCGTCGACATGCACGGCAACCTTGTCTATGAAGGCTTTGGCAACAACAACGCTGCGGGCTGGCGCAACGAGACTTGCGGAGGCTGCATCAAGGCCTATTGGGGTGGCGATTCCAAGGTGGCAATTGAAGCGAAAGAGGTCGCAAACTACAACATCTACCGCAATGGCGAACTGCTCGCTGCCAATTATCCAGACCAAACTTACCTTGACCTCGGCCTCGCCGACGGCACCTATCACTATGGCGTTCAGTCAGTTGAAGGCGACTGCACCTCGGCGATGGCAAATGCAACTGTTGTAGTCGACTTGACCGGCCTTGATGAAAAACCCTCAGCCTCAGTGACGACTTATCCCAATCCGGGCAACAGTACGCTCAATATCCGCACCACGATGGAGAATGGGACACTGCAAGTCTTTGACCTTCAAGGCCGTAAGATGATTGAATTGCCTTTGGTTGGCGTACTGACAACGGTCAACACGGAGCTTTGGCCCAAGGGAATATATTTCTGGAAGGCGTTTTCAAACGGCAAGGAAGCCGAAACGGGGAAGTGGATTAAGGAATAGTCATCAATATTCAAAAACGCGGAAATAATTCCGCGTTTTTTGATGATTTCGAGGAATTAATGCTCCGTTTTTATTATAAATAGACGACATTGAGTATGGTTATGAGAACATCATCCCGCTGTGGCATTTTGGGATGAATTATTGATTTTTTGGCGATATTATCACTTTTTTCCTATTTTTGCGCCCTATATTAATTAAGGTGTCATCCGCCATGCGAAAACTGTATTTCATCCTTGTTTTGTTGTTTTTGGTCCTCCCGTCGCGGGCGGCCTATCTCCTCATCCCGATGGACGACACCCAGACCAACCACCTGAAAGCCTACGGCGTGGCCTACTGGGTGCTGCAGCGCGAGGTGGAAATCAGCTGGCTGCTCAACTATAGGGGAGGGAGCTATCTGTTCCCATATCACGAGATGTTTGAGCGCGAGTGCAAGATGCGCAATGTGTCGTACAACGTCATTGCCGATGCTCAGGCCGACGCCATTCTCGCCGAAATCGCCGACCCGGGCGTCAACATGGACGAGATGAAATTGCAGAAAGTGCCGCGCATCGCGGTCTATGCGCCTAAGAACAACCTACCATGGGACGATGCCGTCACCCTCGTTTTGACTTACGCCGAAATCCCTTACGACGTGGTTTATGACGACGAAGTGCTGCAAGGCGTTTTGCCCTCCTACGACTGGCTGCACCTGCACCATGAGGACTTCACGGGGCAGTTCGGCAAGTTTTGGGCACGCTACCGCAACTACCCTTGGTATCAGGAAGATGTGCGGCAGCAGGAGGCTACGGCGCAGAAGTGGGGCTTCACGAAGGTTTCTCAACTGAAGCTCGCGGTGGCGAAGAAAATCCGTGAGTTTGTGGCAGGCGGCGGCTACATGTTCGCCATGTGTTCCGCGCCCGACAGCTTCGACGTGGCCTTGGCCGCCGATGGACTCGACATCTGCGAATATATGTTCGACGGCGACCCCATCCGCAGCGGCGACCCGCAACGCCTCAATTACGAAAACTGCTTTGCTTTCACCGACTTCAAGGTCTCGACCAACCCGCAGGAATACGAAATCTCCAACATCGATGTCACGCAGGGGCGGATGCAGCGCGTGAGGGAGGAAAACGACTACTTCCTGCTCTTCGACTTCTCCGCCAAGTGGGACCCCGTGCCGACCATGCTCACGCAATGCCACGAAAGGTTGGTGAAGGGGTTCATGGGGCAGACCACGGCCTTCAACAAGTCGGTCGTCAAGCCGTCGGTCATCGTCTTGGGCGATAACGGCGCTTTGAACGAGGACCGTTACATCCACGGAAACTTCGGCAACGGCTTCTGGACTTTCCTTGGCGGCCACGACCCCGAGGACTACCAGCACATCGTCGGCGACCCGCCCACCGAGTTGGACATGTATCCCAATTCGCCCGGATACCGGCTCATTTTGAACAATATTTTGTTCCCAGCCGCAAAGAAAAAGGAACAGAAAACATAATTTTTTTAATTTTGCGCCCAGAAAATCAATCTAAAATCTCATAACCGATGAAAAAAACTTTATTCTTTTTGGTGGCAGCGATGTTGTTTGTCGGACAAGCTCTCGCTTCACCTGTCGATGCGAACCAAGCCCGTGAAATCGGCTTGAAGTACGCGCAAAACAATGCTGCAAAGCAGATTACGGAAGTAAGCTTGGCTTACACTCAATTGACCGAGAGCGGTATGCCCGCCCTTTACGTCTTCAATTTTGATGGCGGTTTCGTGATGGTTTCCGCCGACAATGTAGCCCAGCCCATTCTGGCGTTCGGCGAAGGCGAAAACTTTGATGCCTCCAATATGCCCGACGGATTGGCGTATTATTTGCGCCATTATGCCCGTCAGATTGCATACGCTGTGGAGAACAACCTTGAACCCGACCCTGAAATTGCGGCCCAGTGGATGCGCGTTGAGAGGGATGGCCTCGCCCATGATGTGGTGCGTGGCAACCGCGATGTGCAGCCTTTGTTGACCACAACCTGGAACCAGGACTATCCTTACAATTATTATTGCCCGACGGGTCATGGCGGTCCTGGAGGCCGTGCCTATGCAGGATGTGTGGCCACAGCCATGTCGATGGTGATGAAATACTGGAACTGGCCGATTCAGGGCACTGGCGAACACAGTTATACCCCTGAAGGCTATCCAACGCAGACCGTTAATTTCGGCAATACCACTTATGATTGGGCGAACATGACCAACAGCATCTCCTCGGGTTCGCCGCAAGCCAACATTCAGGCGATTGCCACTTTGATGTACCATTGTGGTGTGTCCGTTGATATGATGTATGGCCCTGATGCATCGGGAGCTTATTCCCCGGATGTGCCGCCCGCGATTGCCAACTATTTCAGCTATACGGATCAAGCCACCCGTAAGGATCGTGACTTGTATTCGAGAACCGATTGGGAAGAGATGCTCATTCTCAGCCTTGAGGAAGGCTTCCCGTTGTATTACAGCGCCCAAGATACAGATGGTAGTGGTGGTCATGCCTTTGCTTGCGACGGCTATCGTTCCAGCGACCGCAAGTTCCACTTCAACTGGGGCTGGAGCGGTTATGGCAACAACAGCTATTACGCCATTGACGCCCTCAATGTCATGGGTATGCACCTTAACGACAATCAGGCCGCCATCTTTGATATGATTCCGGACTATATCTATAACGGCCTCATTCCGGCTGTGGATGACCTTACCGTCAGCACGGAAAACGCCAACTCGAAGACGGGCGTCGTCAGTTGGACCAATCCCACCGCTTCTTTGGACGGCACCGTGTTGGAGAATATCGACCAAGTGGTATTGCTGCGCAATGGCGAGCAGGTTTTCTCGCAAAACAACGTGACTCCTGGCGAAATGATGAGTTTTGAGGACAATGTCGCGGAATATGACTGCTATTCCTATCGTCTGTATTTCATGTCGAACAACAGGAAAGGCCGCTTCGCAGATGTTGCATATCAGTACGGCCCCACTTGCACTTGGAAAGTTATCGGCCAGACCACCAACTTCCAAGGCTGGAATGGTGGCAAGTTGCAGATTCTTAACTCGTTTGGAACTGTTATTGAGCAAATCACCATGACCTCATCAACGCCCATCAGCCAGCAGGTGCGTATGCCTGAAGGCAACGTGACCTTCAAATGGGTGGCTCCTGAGACGCCTGTCAGCAGCATGACCATCAACATCAAGAATTCGGCCAACAGCTCGGTCTACAGCAACACGGGCAATTCGAACCAATTCCCCGCCACGCTCTATTCCGGCGACAATGACTGCGGCGGATGCCTGCCTCCAACGGGCCTTGCGGGCGAATACCAATGGAGTGGCGACAGCTTTGGCACGATGCTCACTTGGGATTATGACGGCGAGCCTCAGTCCTTTAAGGTGTATCGCAGCGAAAACAATGTGGATTATGAAGTGATTGCCACGGTCGACAAGACGGAGCACGAATATTTCGACGAGGTTGAGGTGGGCACCTATTATTATAAGGTGACGGCCTATCGCAGCTATTGTGAGTCCACCCCGGCTTGGACCGATGGAGGAGAGGATTATATTACCGTCGAGGTGACCTCGATAGGCGAATGTGGCGAGGATGCAGCCCGCATCTTCCCGAATCCCGCCAACACTCAGATTTGCGTCGAGGCCGAGGGTCTCAGCCAAGTGGTCGTCTGCAACATGATGGGTCAAGTGGTCTATACCAAGGACTGCAACGAGGACGGCATGGTGATTAACACTTCCGGCTTGGCTAACGGATACTATCTCATCACCCTCAAAAGCGCTTCAGGAACGACCACGCGCCGTTTCGCCGTGGTGCACTGATCAGCGGAAAAATTGTCAAATGAAAAAGGGAAATGCCTTCCGCATTTCCTTTTTTTTATATATTTGCGGGCTAAAACCATACAAAAAAGACATACTATGAAGAAAACCTTACTGACTTTGATGGCATTGCTCTTTGCTTTCGTCATGCTTCAGGCGCGGCCTGTCAGCCAGGAGACTGCCCAACGTTTGGCTCAATCCTTCGTGACGGCCAATTTCGAGTTCACACGCCAAAGCACCGACTTGAGCCTTGTCAAAACAGCGTATTCCGACAGGGGAGAGGCGTGCTACTATGTTTTCAATGTAGGCACGACGGGTTTTGTCATCCTTGCTGCCGACGACTGCGTGCGCCCCATCATCGGTTATTCCGACCAGGGCACCTTCAACCCTGACGACATGGCGCCGGCCTTGGCCGATTATCTTGAAAAGACTCGTTTGGGCATCATGGCTGAAGCCCAAAAGGGCCAAGGTAATGCCGAAGTGCAAGCCGACTGGGCCATGCTCGAGAAATGCGGTCGCCTCGTTTCGCGCCACGGTGGGAGGGAGGACGAATACCTCGTGGAGACAACCTGGAATCAAAACTATCCCTACAACTACTTCTGTCCTGAGGGCGAAGGAGGTCCGGGAGGACATTGCTATGCGGGTTGCGTGGCTACGGCAGCCGCCCAACTGATGAAATACTGGGATCATCCGCTGCAAGGACAGGGCAGCCATACCTATATCCCTGAGGACCATCCAGAATATGGCCCACTGACCGCCAACTTCGGTGAGACCACCTATGACTGGGAGAATATGCCCAACTCTATCAGCTCCAGCTCGCCGCAGGAGCAGATTGAGGCTGTGGCTTTACTCATCTATCATGCGGGCGTCAGCGTCGACATGAACTATCGTCCCTCCAGCAGCGGCGCGGTCACGGGAAAGCTTTGCCAAACCATGCCCGCATATTTCTTCTACACTACGGCCATGGATAACCTTTATCGTGAAAACTACACTCATGAGTCCTACATGCAGCTGATTATCGACGCCATCGACATGGATTGGCCGATGGTGCACCGTGGCGGCGGCCATGCCTACGTGCTTGACGGTTACAACGACAATGACATGGTACACTTCAACTGGGGCTGGAGCGGCAGCAGCGACGGCTGGTTTAACATCGATGACCACGGTTATACCGACGGTGAGAGCGTCATTTACAACTATGTGCCCGCCGAAATTTACTCGGTCACGCCCAATGCACCCACCAACTTGAACGTGGTTCCTGCCACAGACGACAAGCTTTCGGCCACACTCACGTGGAAGAACCCCACGCAGACCCTCATGGGAGGCAGTTTAGATGCCATCGATGCCATTAGGGTCGAGCGCGATGGTCAAGTCGTTTATTCCAACGAGAATGTCGCGCCGGGAGAGGAGATGAGCTTCGTCGATGAAAGCATTCCGTATTACGATGCTTTCAAGTATGCTGTTTACGCTATCTATGATGGGCAACGCGGCAAGTCGGTCGTCTCTGACAGGGTGCTCGTCGGCCCGACCTGCAACTGGAAAATCATCATGCAATCGACGGCTTTCCAAGGCTGGAACGGAGGCTACGTTTCGCTTTACAGTGCCGCAGGAACGGAAATCAGCCGTTATACCATAACTACTTCTACACCAGCGTCTTACGAAATTCCTGTACCCGTGGGCAATGTCAGCTTTGGTTGGACGGTCCCCGCTTCTTCAGTGAACAACATCACCATTACCCTCAAGAACTCTGAAGGCAATGCGGTGTTCACCTATTCGGGCAACTCCTCAGGCTTGGATGAGGGTATCTTCCTCAGCCTCAACAACGATTGCGGCAATGGACCCATCGTTGAAACACCATACGGCCTGATTGCAGAGATGGATGGCGACGATGCTGTCCTCACATGGGAGAGCGATGTCACGCCGTATTATGGTTTCAATGTCTATCGCGACGAGCAGCTTTATGCCTTGGTGCGCGAAGGCAACAGCTTCACGGACAGCGACATCACTACCGGCCATTGCTACACCGTCACGGCTTTAAGCGAGGGTGGCGAGTCGAGCCATTCCAACGAGACCTGCGCCTCGGCGGGCGAGTGCATGGCGGCCCACGACTTTTTCTTCGAGTACACAGGAAGCACTTACAAAATCAAGTTGCTTTGGGAGAAGCCTGAAAACCACGATGGGCTGTCGGGTTACTACCTTTTCCGCAAGCGGGGAGAGGATGGCACCTATGAGCGCATCAAGCTGATTGGCGCCAATGCCACGAGCTTTACCGACAACACTGCCAACGAGCAGGGCGATTACTACTACCGTCTCTATGCCTATTACGCGGATTCGGATTGCACCTCGTCGCCGGCTTCGGTTAAGTATAACCCGAACCTTTTCTATCTCCATGTGTATTATTCGCCCACGGATGTGGAAGAATCGGCTGAGCAAGAGGTCAGTTTATATCCCAATCCCGCCGACCACAGCCTGATGCTCGAAGCGGAAGGCATGTCACAGGTGAGGGTTTGCAATGTGTTGGGACAAGTGGTCTTTGAGTGCGATTTGGAAGCCAATTCGCTGAAAGTGAACACTTCCGACTGGAACGAAGGCCTTTACATAGTGACCATCCGCACGGCGAACGGAACGGCTTCGCGCCGTTTGTCCATCGTGCATTAATGAATTTTTCTTGCCAATTAATTGGTATGTGGCTGTTTTTATTTAAATTTGCACCCTTCAAAATTGAATTAATTCTAAAATCTAAAACGATGAAAAAACATTTAACGTGTATGCTTGCCTTGGCACTTGGCATCGGGATGGCGCAAGCCAACCCGGTCGGCGTGAGCCAGGCCAAGTATGTCGGACAGCAGTTTGTCCAAGCCAATTTCGACCAGTCGCGCCAAGGCG
>CAJOEZ010000013.1:12196-54384 GCA_905233685.1 uncultured Bacteroidales bacterium
CAACGTCGGCAACGAAGGTTATGTCATGGTGTCAGCTGATGACTTCTATCGTCCCATTTTGGGCTACTCCGACGAAGGCATTTTCGATGCCCAAAACATCAACCCCAACTTGGGCTACATGCTCAACAGGGTGATTGAGAGCCGTAGCGACAAATTCACGGGCGAGCCTACGCCCAAAGTCGCTGCTGAATGGCAGAACGTGATGAACACAGGTAAGCTGATTTCCCGCAACGGCAATCGCAAAAAGTTTTATCTTGTGCAGACCAAGTGGGACCAGAGCTATCCTTACAACTACTACTGCCCACAGGCCACCGGTGGCCCTGGCGGACATGTTTATGCTGGCTGCGTCGCCACAGCTATGAGCCAGGTGATGAAGTATTGGAATCATCCGCTGCAAGGCACGGGTAGCCACACTGACTACAACTCCGGTTTCGGCGCTCTGACCGCCAACTTCGGTGAGACCACTTACGACTGGGACAACATGCCCGTTTCACTCTCGAGCGGCTCGCCTCAAGAGCAGATTGATGCCGTGGCTACGCTGATGTACCATTGCGGCATCGCCGTCGACATGCACTATGCCATCGATGGTAGCGGTGCTTATTCGCAAGACGTGCCGAGCAGAATCTACCAGTATTTCAGCTACACCAACCAAGCCGTTCTCAGAAGCAGAGACAATTACACTTACGAGAACTGGGCCGCCATGCTGACCGAATCATTCGACATGGGCTGGCCGCTTTATTATTCTGGCCAAGGCTCTGACGGTGGCCACGCTTTCGTTTGCGACGGCTATGACGATAGCAACGGCTTCTTCCACTTCAACTGGGGTTGGGGCGGCAGCGGCGACAACTACTTCGACTTCGACAAAATCGACTACAACAGTTCCGATGGCGCCATCTTCAACTTCGTTCCGATCGATGTTTACAATTCCACTGCCCAGGCACCCACTAACCTCACGGTGAATCCTGCTGCCAACTATGTTTTGTCAGCCACCGTGTCGTGGACCAATCCTTCCAAGACCTTGAACAACAGCAACCTGACCTCCATTGACCAGATTGTGGTGTGCCGCGATGGCGAAATCATCTATACGGAAGACAATGTGACTCCTGGTGCCACAATGACCATCACCGATAACACTGTGCCGCGTTTCGACGCTTTCGACTATACGGTGTACGCCATTTGCGGTGGTAACCACGGCAAGATTGCTTACCTGAGGAAAGTCAGCTTTGGTCCCACTTGTACGTGGAACGTCAACGTCACTAAGGCTTCCTTCCAAGGATTCCGTGGTGGCGCCATTCATGTCTACAATTCTGCTGGCACTGAAATCGGCCAAGTGACTGTCAGCAACTCCAGCATCCAATCCATCCCCGTTGATGTGGCTCTCGGTATGGTGTCATTCGGCTGGTCGGCTCCGACCCAGTCGGGTGCCTTCGACATGGCCTTCACCATCAAGGATTCGCAAAACAACGCTGTCTTCACCTATTCAGGTTCTTCTTCCGACCTCGCCGAAGGCATCTTCTTCCATACCAACAACGGTTGCGGAAGCCAACCTGGTTCGGATGTGCCTTCCAACCTGATAGCTGTGGTTGATTCTGAGAACAACCGCAACATCAACGTCTCTTGGGACGGTGTCAACGATCCGGGCTACGGCTATGTGGTGTATCGCGACAATACGATGTATCGCCTTATTCCCGATGCCACTTCCTTCGTTGATGAAAATGCCGATTTGGGTGGCCATTGCTACTATGTGGGCTTCCTCTTCGACGGCGGCGAAAACGGCGAGTATTCCAACGAGTCATGCGCCACTTCTGGTGAGTGCTATGCCCCGCGTAACCTCGACTTTGAGTACACGGGCAACAACAACAAGATTAAACTGTTGTGGGAGAAACCTGAACCCTCCGACGGGCTTTCTGGCTACTACCTCTTCAGAAAGACTGACGATACGGATTATGACAGAATCAAGCTGTTAGGTGCCAATGCCACCAGCTATACCGACAACACGGCCAACGCCGATGGCACATGGTACTACTACAAGCTCTACGCTTGCTACAACGACCTTGATGATTGCGTGTCGGCTCCGGCCAACTGGATTGGTGACGAGAATCAGTTCTATCTCCACGTGCTGTATTCAATGGACGGCATTGAAGAGATGGAAAACGACATGGTGTCGCTCTATCCGAACCCTGCCAACAACATCTTCACGGTGGAAGGTGAGGGCTTGCAGCACATCACAGTTTACAACACCATCGGTCAGAGAGTGTATGATGCCGACTGCGAAGGCAACTCGACAACCATCAGTCTGAGCGGTGTTGAAACTGGAATCTACATGGTGAGCATCGCCACGGAGAACGGCAACGCCACCAAGCGCATTACCATCATTCGATAAACACGTGATTATTCAGATATGTCGCAAACGGCCGCCTCGTTGTTCGGGGTGGCCGTTTGATTTGTAGCTAACCGATGCCAAGTTTCTCCTCAAGCATGTCGAGCAATTCGTCAGTTTGAGCCATGAATTGGACGGCATCGTCTTTCCATTCAGGATAGTCCGACGCTTGCCCTTTTCCACGCAGTGCGTTCATCCGCGACAGGAATGCAGTGTCACGCTCTAATTGGGTGAACATCGGAAGCATCTTATGGCAAAGTGCCTGGGCTGCAACAAAATCATCGTTTTCGATGGAGGCGTTCATTGAAACCAAGTCGTCGGCTGTAGATTGGGCAAACACTTCCAACACCTGTCGGATGGACTCGTCGTCATGGCCCATTGTTTCGCAGAAATTCGGGAACATGTCCGACAACGGGCTATTGTTGTCGCTTTCGGAATCACTTGAAGCAATGCTTCCAAACAAAGCCTCCAACTGCTTGATGTTAAACGGTTTTTGCAAAAAACCATCGAAGCCTTCTTCCTTGGCTTTTTCGGTAGTGTATTCAATGCGTCCGGTCATGAGGATGATGGGTTTCTTGTTGTCGACTTCCTTGACGAGATAGAGGATGTCGTTGCCGCTCACGGCGCCCATCTCACGATCGGTGAGGATGTAGTCGTAGTCCTGGATTTGTTGTAGTGCATTGTCTAAGTCGTTCATCGAACGGCAAGGGATGGCCTGGTGCCCGAGACGGTGCAGCATATTGTCGATGACGGAAAGGAGTGTGTTGTCGTCGTCAATGACTAAAATATTGAGGCTCTTTTTATTGCCATTTGAAACTTTACTGTCTTCTTCGATTCGTTCAAGTTCCTCCACGGGCAGTCGGATTTCGAAATGCGAACCTTTACCGACTTCCGATTCGACGTGAATTTCGCCACCGAGCAGGTCCACTAATCCCTTGACCACGGACATTCCGTAACCGCTGCCTTCGGCGAACTGGTTGTAGGTCTCGATGCGCACAAAGGGCTTGAACACCTCTTCCAATTTGTCCTCCGGGATGCCCACGCCCGTATCAATAATGTCGAAAACGATGAGATTTCTGCCTATTCTTGCCTTGAAACCGACCATGCCTTCAAGTGTGTATTTGATGCCGTTGGAGATGATGTTGATAAGTATCTGTTTGATTTTCAGTCGGTCTGAAAGTACCATAGAGCCCCTCTCAATGCTGTTCTCGTATTCGAATTGCAGGTTTTTGTGTCGGGCCAACGGCATAAACATCTCGGCTGTTTCGTCGCAGAGCTCACAGATGTCGAAGGCTTCCTTGCTGATTTGCAGCTTGCCTTGTTCGAGGCTGGAGAATTCCAAAAGGTTGTTCAAGAGGTTGAGGATGTGGTCTGCTGACTGTTGTATCGAGTTGATTTCCTTTTCGTTATCCCCTTTTTCCATCAGTTCCACATAGCCCATGATGGAGCTCAGCGGCGCCTTGATGTCGTGAGAGACGGAGAGCAGCAGCTTGTGTCGGCTCTCCATGATTTCTTCGGTTTTACGTTTGGCTTCCTCGGCGGCGCGGCGTGCACGATAGCCTTTGTTTACATCGCTGATAATCAGGATGACAAAGATGATAATCAGCAATAAAGTGGCCGCTCCAATGAGTACAGAAATGTGGGTGTTTTCCTCAATGAGTGCTTCACTTTTGCCGATTTCTGCCACGGCAGAGTCGAGAATCTCTTGGTTGAGGCGTATTAATAAGGTGGAAATCTGCTCGGAGAGTTGGTTGTCGGCTCTGACCAATTCCTGCGTTTTTCTCTCGTACTCCTTGATTTTGTTCCAATACTCGGCCTTGGCTTTGTTAGAAAGCACGCGTAAATCGTTGAGGATGGTGAGCGAATCGGGGTGTTGCTGTTGGATGCGGAGGGTGTCGGTGCGCTCGATGGAGATGTGCACGAGGCTGTCTTCCGTCGGGCTGGTGGGTTTGAACACATTGCCAACACGTCCCCAAAAGCCTTTCTTTTCAACAGTTTTTGGCACGTGGATGATGGTGTCTTTCGACACTTTGGTGACCACAATTTCCTCCTCGGGTGGAGGCGGCAGGTAGTCGTCGATGGTGCGGTCGAATTCGGCCAAGGGATTGAAGTCGTGGAACTGTTTCGATAGCTCGTTGCTGAGTTTGCCCTTACTCTTGATGAGTTTTTCTATCTCGTTCACCATCAGCTTGTTGTCTTCGCTGATTTCAATCATCATCAGCGAGTCGGTTTGGTCGGTAATCTGTTTGCAGACGCTGTTGAACTGCTTTTTGTACTTGGATTGCTCGGTGAAGGCATAGAGGTTGGCCGCAGTTTGGGCTTCGTGGACATTTTTGGTGAAGCGGTTGGCCCAGTCGAGAGCTACGTGTTGTGTGTTTATGTTAGTGCGTTGGTTTTCAATGGTTTTACGCAGGTTAAAGATGTAGTAGAACAAGGCCGTGCAAAGGGCGATGACGAACAGGTAGGCGATGACGATTTTCCAGCTTGTTCGTCGCTCAATGGAGGTTTTGCTATGGCTTTGTTTCGACATGGTGCCGCAAAAATAAAACTTTTTCCTAAATTTGCGGCAAATTCAATCCTTGACCTATGAATAAAAAGAAAGTGTTGCTGTTGCTCGCCTTGGTGGCGGTAGTTTTGTATCTTGTCCTTCGCAATCAACCGAAAGAGGAGTCTGAACAGGTTGAAACGCCTGTGGCCGCTGGCGAAACAGAGATTAACATCCTCACAGTAAACGACATGCACTCGGCAATAGATCAGTTCCCGAAATTCGCGGCCATGGTCGACAGCCTACGTGCCGATTATCCTGATTTGCTTCTTTTTTCAGCCGGCGACAACCGCACGGGCAATCCCGTCAATGACCAGTACAAACCGACCAATTATCCGATGATTACGCTGATGAACCAGACCGGTTTTGATGTCACTGCGGTGGGCAACCACGAATGGGACGGCAACATCGGGCCCATGCAGGCCGACATCGAACGCGCCCATTTCCCGTTCATTTGCGCCAACGTATTTGTTCCCGATTCGATAAAGCTAGATATTAAGCCCTATATAATCATTGAAAATCAGGGTGTTAAATTGGCTGTTGTGGGCATGATAGAGTTACATGCCAATGGCCTGCCAGGGGCGCATCCCAATAATCTGAAAAAGGTGAGCTTCAAGCGAGCAGAGAAGGGGCTTCCTGACTACAAATATCTTAAAAACCAGACCAATGCCTTCATCTTGCTGTCGCATTGCGGCTATGATGTCGACCTTGAACTGGCGCAGGCTAACCCATGGATGGATGTCATCATCGGCGGCCACACGCACACTTTGATTGAGCATCCCTCCGAGACCAACGGCGTGCTGATTACGCAATCGGGTGCCCATCTGAAATACGCCACTTTGGTGAAACTAAGGTTCAAGGATGGGAAACTCGTTGGAAAGAAGGCTATCGTGCTGAATGTCAACAATTCAACTCGCGAGAACCGCGAAGTGGCAAAGATGGTGGCTGACTTCAATAATGCACCAGAGCTGGAAGAGGCTCTTGCTACTGCCGTCACCAAATTCGAGAATCGGGAGGAGCTGGGCTGCATGATGACCGATGCCATTCGTGAGGCTTCGGGAGCGGATTTTGCTTTCCAGAACACGGGAGGTCTGCGCATCGACCGTTTGAAAAAGGGACCTATCACCGTAAAGGACGTTTACACCATCGACCCATTCTGCAACGAAATTGTTGTGTATCAGATGACTGGCCAGCAGGTGAAGCGGTTCATTGTCAACACCTATAAGAAAAACGGCGGGTATCCGTCTTATGTCTCTGGCATGACTTACGAAATAACTGATGACGGCAAGAATATCAGCGTGTTCGTTACATCCGACAAGGGGAATTTCTCAACGAAGAATATATATAAGGTAGCCATCAACAGCTACATGGCCTCGACGGTCAACATCGAAAGCGTTGACGAGGGGCAAAGTATCTATATGACCACCGAAGAAGCATTGATTGATTTTTTGCGCAAACATAAAACCGTTGACTATCAAGGTGTTTCAAGAACAAAGTAAAAAATGGTTTGCAGGTTTTAATCCGTTTTTGTAATTTTGCAGCCCAAATTTTTGAAGATTGAAATCGAAAAAGATGAAAAAAGTATTGTCGATTTTTGCAATCGCCTTATTATTAGCGAGTTGCGGACCAAAGAAGAAGCAAGTGCAACTAATTGATGCGGCAAATTTCAATACCGAAGTGAACGGCAAGAAAGTGTCGCTTTATACTCTGCATAATGGCTCACTCACAATGCAGGTGACCAACTATGGTGCGCGCGTGGTTGCGTTATGGGTGCCTGACCGAAAGGGCAGTTACGAGGACGTGGTTTTGGGTTACGACCATATCAATAAGTATTTGAACAATGAAGGAGATCGTTATCTCGGCGCCGTTGTCGGACGTTGCGCCAACCGCATTTCCAATGGCACATTTACGCTGAATGGCGTTGAATATCAATTGCCTAAGAACGACGGTGAGAACACACTTCATGGTGGTCTTATCGGAGCCGACAAGATGGTTTGGGACGTGCTTTCGAACAACGACAGCGTCATTGAGATGCACGCCTTGTTTACGGATGGTATGGATGGTTTCCCAGGCAACCTTGACGTGAACATGACCTATAAGCTGACAAGCGATAACCAGTTCCAAATCAGGTATAAAGCTACGACAGACGCACCAACTTTGTGCAACTTCTCACACCATTCGTTCTTCAACCTGAAGGGCGAGGGCAACGGCACTATTCTTGACCAAGAGCTTCAGATTAACTCGCGTTATATGACCACCATCAACGAGCAATTGCTAACCACGGGCAAGTTCTCCGGAGTGAAAGCTACGCCTTTCGATTTCAGGGAGTCGCACCCCATCGGTGACCATATCAACGATGTGGATGAGCAATTGGCCAATGCCAAGGGCTACGACCATAACTGGATTGTGGACAAGAGCGACCCGAAAGCCTATACATGGTGTGCCACCCTGACCGACCCTGCCAGTGGACGCCAAATGGAGGTTTGGAGCGATCAAGTGGGCTTGCAGTTCTACAGCGGTAACTTCTTCGATGGCAAGGGCATAGGCAAATGTGGCAAACCATTGAAGTATCGTGAAGGCTTGGCACTTGAAACGCAGTATTTCCCTGATGCCATCAATCATGAGGCCTTGGCGCCATTCCCGATACTTGAACCTGGTCAGGAGTACCGCCAGTTCTGCGACTACAAATTCACGGTATTGCCCAAAGAGAACAAGAGAAAATGATTCTTTCATAAAAGTTAAGCCTCGCATTCATAGGATGCGAGGTTTTTTTATATTTTTGCGGTATCAAAACGAAGAATTATGCTGAAATTCAAATGCCCGTTGCTGGCAGTTACAGACATGGAGAAGGCCATCACTTTTTATGAAGAAGTGATAGGCGATCGCGTTGCCTTCGACTTTGGCGAGAATGTCCAATTTGAAGGCGGTTTCGCACTGCAAGAGATGAAGAAATGGAAGGCGATGATTCATACGGACGCAGTCCAAACGAAGTCAAACAATGCCGAACTTTATTTTGAGGAAAAGGACTTTGACAAGTTTCTGGAATACCTGAAGGAATTCCCTGAGATTCAGTACGTTCACGGTGTCGAGGAAGCCCCTTGGGGACAGCGCATTGTACGCTTCTATGACCCTGATTTCCATATCATTGAAGTCGGTGAGCCGATGGATGCGGTCATCAAGAGATTGTTTGCATCGGGTATGACGGTGGAACAAGTTTCCGAAAAATCACAATACCCCATCGAGTACGTCAAGCGGTTTGCGTGATGAATTATCTCTCCGTCAATTCCATCTCCAAGTCGTTCGGAATCAAGACTTTGTTTGCCGATGTCACTTTTGGCATCGAGAAAGGCGACAAAACCGCGCTGATTGCCACCAACGGCTCGGGCAAGTCCACCATGCTGAAGATTCTGGTAGGGAAGGAGTCGCCCGATTCGGGGACGATTACTTACGCCAACGACATAAAAATCGGCTACTTGGAACAATTGCCCGTGTATCCCGCTGGAACACAGATTTCTGACTTGTTGGCCGACTTGAACGAGGAACAACACCTGAAAGCACGGCAATATTTGACCCGATTTGCGCTGAACGACTTGGAGCAATCCGTTGACGAACTCTCCGGCGGACAGGTGAAGCGTTTGGCTTTGGCCTTGGTGCTATTACATGAGCCTGATTTCCTGATTCTTGACGAGCCTACCAACCACTTGGATGTGGAGATGGTGGAATGGTTGGAGAAGTTTCTCACCCAGTCGAGCATGACGCTACTGATGGTCACCCACGACCGCTATTTTCTTGATAGAGTGTGTAATAAGATTTTTGAACTCTACCAAGGCGTGATGTACACTCATAACGGCAACTTCGACTATTATGTGCGGAAGAGTCGCGAGCGCGAGGAAGTGAAACGCGCCACGGCGGAGCGCAACAGCCAGCTGCTGAAGTACGAATTGGAATGGATGCGCAGCACGCCGCAAGCACGCACGGGCAAATCGAAGAGCCGCATTGACGCCTTTTACGACCTGAAGGAACGCTCGAAATATCAGGAACAGGACGAACGCCTCGAGTTTGGCATGCAGATGCAGCGACTGGGCGGCAAGATATTGGAAATGAGCAATGTATCGAAATCCTACGGCGACCTTGCCGTGCTCAAGGACTTCGACTATGTGTTCAAACGTGGCGAGCGCATCGGCCTGATTGGGAAAAACGGCGTGGGGAAATCGACTTTCTTGAACCTCATCACTGGCTCCGTTTTGCCCGACAGAGGCCGCATAAAGACTGGTGAAACAGTGAGTTACGGCTATTACCGACAGGAAGGCATACAGTTCGACGAGGGAAAGAGCGTGATTGACACCGTGCGCGACATCGCCGAGGTGGTCAATTACGGCAAGGATAAGGTCTATACCGCCGACCAATTGTTGGCGCATTTCATGTTCCCCTACAAGATGCACCGTCAGCCCGTGGCCTTGCTCAGCGGCGGCGAGAAACGGCGACTCTACCTGCTCACCGTGCTCGTCAGCAACCCCAATTTCCTCATCCTCGATGAGCCTACCAACGACCTCGACCTCTTGACTTTACAGAAGTTGGAGGACTTTCTGCGCGGCTACAAAGGCTGCCTCTTGGTGGTTTCCCACGACCGTTTCTTCATGGATGAGGTTGTCGATCAACTCTTTGTATTCCAAGGCGATGGCAATGTGAAAGGCTTCATGGGTAACTACAGCCAATACAAAGACTATTTGGATGCCAAACAGAAAGAGGAACGCAAAGAAAAGGCGGCGGAGAAGAAAGACGACTCTCGCCCCGCCAAGCAACGTGAAAAAGTGAAGCGCAGTTTCAAGGAACAGCGTGAATACGAACAACTTGCGCAAGACATGGAAGCCCTCGAAACGGAGAAAAAGACCCTCACCGAAGCCTTGAACACCGAAACAGACTACCAGAAACTGCATGAGATGGGCAATCGCTTGCAAGAAATCAAGGATTTGTTGGATGAGAAGGAGTTGCGGTGGTTGGAATTGGATGAGATTGGGGGGTAAGAATCTCTGGGCTGTAAATCAATAATATATCCGACAGCAAACGACAACAAACGACTACAGTCGACTACAAACGTTTAATCAACGGCTTTTTCTTGACAAACTTCGTTACTTTGCAGCGTGATTGGTTTTCGGACCAGTCGAAAAATAAAATCGACGCAAAATGACTACGGAATTTTAAACTTTATTATTTTTGTACCTTTAATTAAAACCCACAAAACTATGACAACAGAAAGATCACAGGAAGATGCCGCAAGAATCAGGCAGGAGAAACTGAAGGCTTTGGAAGCCACATTAGGAAACATTGAGAAGAGCTTCGGCAAGGGAAGCATTATGCGCATGGGCGCTGAGGCCGAGAAAATGGAGAGCATCTCCACCGGCTCGATAGGATTGGACTACGCCCTCGGCGTGGGCGGTCTGCCGAAAGGAAGAATCATCGAAATCTATGGTCCCGAGAGTTCGGGAAAAACGACTTTGGCCCTACACGTGGTGGCCGAGGCCCAGAAGAAGGGGGGCATTGCCGCCTTCATCGACGCGGAACACGCCTTCGACCGTTTCTATGCCGCCAAACTGGGTGTCGACATTGAGAATCTGCTCATTTCGCAACCCGATTACGGCGAGCAGGCCCTCGAAATCGCCGAAAACCTCATCCGTTCCGGCGCGATAGATGTGATTGTTGTCGACTCCGTGGCCGCACTCACACCCAAGAGCGAAATCGAGGGCGAGATGGGCGACAGCAAGATGGGTCTCCAAGCCCGATTGATGAGTCAGGCCATGCGCAAACTCACGGCAACAATTAACAAGACTGGATGCATCTGCATCTTTATCAACCAGTTGCGCGAAAAAATCGGCGTGATGTTCGGCAATCCCGAGACCACCACGGGTGGCAATGCCTTGAAGTTTTATAGTTCAGTGCGCATCGACATCCGCAAGATTAGCCAAATCAAGGACGGCGAGAACGTTTTAGGCAGCCGCGTGAAGGTGAAGGTCGTCAAAAACAAAGTGGCCCCGCCGTTCCGCAAGGCTGAGTTCGACATCCTTTACGGCGAAGGCATCTCGCGCTCAGGCGAAATCGTCGACCTCGGCGTGGAAATGGGCATCATCAAGAAGAGCGGTTCGTGGTTTAGCTACGGCGACTCTAAACTGGCTCAAGGCCGCGATTCGGTGAAGAAACTCATTGAGGACAATCCCGAATTAGCCGACGAACTGACCGCCAAGATTTTCGAGGCTCTTGAAAAGAGTGAGGAGTAACTATGTTCGTTGTCGTCATTGCGAGGAGGTACGAAGCCTGCCACGAACGAAATGTGGTGGAAGAAATCCAGGGAATTTTTTGAAACACAATTATCTGGACTGCTTCGTTCCTCGCAGTGACGCAAAGCGGCAGAAAATGGTAATATTATAAACAATGAAGAAAAACCTACTACTATTCAGCTTGTTGCTTGCCTTTTTCGCATGCAACAACACCAAACCCACGGAGGAAGTGAAGCCTGAGGAGAAGCCTGCTCCCGTTACTGTCTCGGAAGCCATCAACTTGCTTACCGATTCCATTGCTGTGGACAGCACCAATGCCACGCTCTATCTGCATCGCGCCCAGGCTTATCTGGCCCAAGAGCAAGTGGGTAACGCCATGATTGACATTCACAAGGCCTTGCAATATGACCCCAATAATGTGGATACCTATTTGCTGCTGGCCGACGTGTATTATATGTTGGGTGACGAAAACAACATCAACGCCACGTTGAACCGCGCCTCTGAAATCGACCCAAACGACACCCGACCGATGGTGAAATTGGCCGAGCTGAATCTCTTGAAACAGAACTACAATTTGGCTGCAGCTTATATCGACAAGGCACTGAAGACCGAACCTTACAATCCCCGCGCCTATTTTGTAAAAGGTATGTATTGCATTATAGCACAACAAGATACGGTGAATGCTTTGAGGAACTTTCAAATTGCTTCCGAACAAGATGAAGACTTTTATGACCCCGTGGAGCAGATTTGCCGCATTTATGCAGTACAACAGCCGCCCTACGCTATGGATTACCTGAGAAAGGCACAGCGGCAGTTCCCCGACCAAGCGAATTCGCGTTACGAGCTGGCGCTTTATCTCCAAAGTCACGGAGAGCCTGAAGAGGCTTTGCAGCATTACGACACTCTTTTGATGCAACAGCCTGATAATTACATAGTTCTATACAATATCGCTTACGTGAATTTCGTCTATCTTGACAACAACGAGGTCGCCTTGGACTATTTCAACAGAGTTTTGGAACTTGAGCCGAATTACCTTGATGCCTATTTCAACAAAGGGCGCGTGCTCGAACAGATGGGTGATTACGCCCAAGCGATGGACATTTATAAAGAGGTGTTGAAAAGACAACCGGATTACCGCTTGGCCATCGACGGCATCAATCGCATCCAAAACCAATTCAACGAATAGTTTAACCTATGCTTCAAGTATATTGCGTTAACACAAAGACGACCAAGGAGTTCCAAGAAGGGACAACCTTGTTGGAAATGTTGCCTGAATTTGAGTTCGACAGGCCTTTTCCCATTGTTTCGGCCAAGGTGAACAACGTCTCACAGGGACTGAAATTCCGTGTTTACAACAGCCGTGATGTCGAGTTTCTTGACATACGACAAAGCAGTGCCATGCATGTCTATTTCCGTTCGTTGTGCTTCTTGCTTTACAAAGCCTCCGTCGACCTGTTTCCCGAGAGTCGCCTCTATATGGAACACCCGATTTCCAATGGGCTTTATTGCCGAATCAAGAAGCACGACGGGCAGTTGTTGGACGCGAATGAAATCGGTAGGTTGCGTGAAAGGATGCGGGCCGTCGTGAAGGAAGACGTGCAGTTTCACAGGCATGAAGCTCGTATTGAGGATGCCATCCAGATGTTTGAAGGATTGCATCAAATGGATAAGGTCAAACTGTTGGAAACCAGCGGACAAGCCTATACAGATTATTACACCTTGGGCGAGGTGACAGACTATTATTATGGCCGTCTGTTGCCTTCAACGGGTTACCTAACTGTGTGGGATATTGAACCGTATCATGACGGGATATTGCTGCGTCTTCCTGACCGCAAGTACCCCGACCGTCTCGCCGAACTTGTTCCGCAGCCGAGAACCTTTGAGGTGTTTGCCGAGAGCCTGAAGTGGAACATCATCATGGGTTTGGGTACCGTTGGCGACGTCAATTTGGCCTGCCAAAGCGGAAAGGCGCGAGAATTGGTGCAAGTGGCTGAGGCTCTGCAAGAAAAGAAAATTGTGCAGATTGCCGAGGAGATAGACCGACGTTATCACAGCGAGCATCCGCTGCGCCTTGTGCTGATTACGGGACCGAGTAGCAGCGGCAAAACCACCTTCAGTAAACGCATTAGCATTCAGCTACTTGCCTGCGGACTGAAGCCCGTTTCCTTCTCCACGGACGACTATTTCGTCAACCGAGTGGACACACCAAAACTGCCAGATGGCACTTATGATTTCGATAATTTCGACACCGTCGACCACGATGCCTTGGAACGCGATTTGCTCGCCTTGTTAAGAGGTGAGGAGATAGAAGTACCTGAGTATAACTTCGTTACGGGCATCCGCGAGTACAAAGGCAAGCGGCTGCAACTGAAGCCTGGAACGGTCTTGTTGCTTGAAGGCATTCATGCGTTGAATCCGCAACTGACCCGTAACATCCCAGAGGAGAGCAAGTTCCGCATTTTCATTTCCACCTTGACCAGCACGGCCTTGGACGACCACAACTGGATTCCGACCAACGACACGCGCCTGTTACGGCGCATTGTGCGTGATTACAACAAGGGCGCGTTCACGGCGCGGCAAACCATCAGCCAGTGGCCTAGCGTGTGTGAGGCAGAGGAGAAATGGATTAACCCGTATCAGGAGAACGCCGATGTGATGTTCAACTCGGCTTATCTGCTGGAGTTTGCCGTCATGCGCAACCACGCTGAATCCATTTTGGCCAGCGTGCCGAAAAACTGTCCCGAGTATTGTGAGGCGCACCGTTTGCTGCGTTTCCTGCACTATTTCACGCCCGTACCCGACAGTGAGATTCCCGCCACTTCGATGCTGCGACAGTTTATCGGTGGCAGCAGCTTGATGTAATCACATCAGCGACTGCACGATGCCCGTCACGGTTGTAATGATTTCTTTCAACTTCACCTCACTCTTGGCCTCGCAAAGGAAGCGGAGGTAAGGTTCTGTGTTCGAGGGTCTTATGTTGAGCCACCAGTTGGGATAATCCAGACGGTAACCGTCGAAGTCGAGGAAGCGTTCGGGCTTTTCAAGGCTTGTGAAATGGTCGCGGACAGCGTTCATGGCCTCTTGCTTGCGCTCAATCTTGAAGTTGATTTCGCCCGAGTTGTGGTATTGCGAAATTTCGTCAATGATTTGGCTGAAGGTTTGGCCCTTTGCCTTGCGTTCGGCCAAAAGTCGCAGCACGATTGAAGCCGCAAGCAGCGCAGAGTCAGAGTAATAGAAGTCACGGAAGTAATAATGTCCGGCCAACTCGCCGCCGTAACAGCCGTCCAGTTCGCGGAGCTTCAGCGCAGCGTAAGCCCGACCCACGCGCCATGTTTCCACCTTGGCTTGATAGCGGTCTAGGTACTCTTGAATGGCGCGGGAACTTCTAATATCCTGCAAAACAATACCTTTTTGGTGCTTTTCGCCGAAAAAATAGTCGCCCAAAAACGCGATGATAAGGTCGGGAGAGATAAAGCGGCCTTTCTCGTCGATGAAGGTGACGCGGTCGGCATCGCCGTCGAAGAGCATGCCAATGTCACATTTCTCTTTGAGTACCAAAGCTTTAATCTGCTCTTGGTTCTCGGCTTCGAGCGGGTTCGGCTCGTGGTTGGGGAAGTTGCCGTCGAGGGTATCGTTGATGTAATGCGCCTCGCCAATCAGCTTGTGGACGAACAGCGAAGCCATGCCGTTGCTGCAATCCACGGCGATGTTGAGGTTGGAAAGCTCGCCGACAAACTGCTTTTGGAAAGCGAGATAGTCGTCGTAAACGGTCTTTTTCGTGATTTTTCCTTTTGTGGCACAAAGTGTTGTCGGTTTGTCGCTTTCCACCAAGGCTTCGAGTTTGTTCAAGCCCGTGTCGTAGCCAACAGGCAGGGCATTGGCGGCGGAGATTTTCAGTCCGTTGTGATGTTTCGGGTTGTGCGATGCCGTGATTTGTATGGATGCGCCATAGCCGTATTTTGCTGTGGACCAATACACTAAAGGCGTGGTGGCCAATCCGATGTCATCCACGTTGCGCCCACGGTCGGTGAGGCCGCGTGTGAGGGCTTCGAAGAAGGTGTCGGACGAGAGCCGCATGTCGCGACCCACGAGATAGGTATCGGTGTCAAGGATGTCGGGCAGGAAATACCCGATGCGGTAGGCGATGTCGGCGTTGAGGTCAGTGCCCCATTCGCCCCGGATGTCGTATGCTTTGAAGGCTTTCATGTTTGTTAGTTGTAGGGGCTGACCTGCGTGTCAGCCCGATGGTATTTTCTATTGTCAATTGTAATGTTCATCGTATTCCCCTTTGATTCAGCGCCTGTTGGTATTTGGCCGCGTTGCGGTTATGCTCGGCGAGGGTTTTGGCGAAGTTGTGGTAGCCGGAAAAATCCTCCTTGGCGCAGAAATAATAATAATGGTGTTGTTCCGCGTTGAGCACAGCCTTCACCGCCGCGATGGACGGGATGCAAATCGGGCCGGGCGGGAGGCCAGGATATTTATAGGTGTTGTACGGTGACTCGATTTCCTTGTGCACATTCAGCACCCGCTTGATGCTGTAGTCGTTGAGGGCGAAGATGAGGGTAGGGTCGGCTTGTAGCAACCAATTGCTTTTCAGTCGATTAAGGTAAACGCCCGCCACGCGAGGCATTTCGTCGCTCATGTTGGTTTCCTTGTTCACGATGGAAGCCAGCGTGCTGACCTGGATAGGCGAGAGACCAATCTGTTGTGCCTGCTGTTGGCGTTCTTCGTTCCAGAACTTGTTGTATTCCTGAAACATACGCGCCAAGAAACCTTCGGCGTTTGTGTTCCAGTAGAATTGGTAGGTATCAGGCAGGAACAAGGCAGGGATGGTGTATTTGTTGAAGCCGAGTTGTCGGATATAGTTCTCATTATGAAGCAATTCCGAAATGGAAACCGAGTCCGCTTCGATTTGCTTGGCGATGCGGCCAGCGAGTTGGTCCACGTCGCGCATATTGTTGAAAGTCACATTAATGGGGCTTTGCAATCCGCCACGCAGCATATTGACGAGTTGGTTGTTGCTCATGCCGTTTTTCAGCACGTAGCGCCCAGGATGCACGTTGTTAGGCAAGTCTTTCCGCTGCGCTACCCAGCTGAAACTCTTTTCATTGGCGAGGAAATGGCCGTCGGAAAGTACAGACTTTACGTCTTCATAGTCGCTGCTCGTAGGGATGTAGATGACGGCTTCCTTGCCTTCGGGCGTGGTCACGTTGGGCGACATCACTGTGCGATAAGCCCAATAGCCAAAGGCCAGTCCGAAAATCAGCAGTATGCCGAGCACCAGCAACACCGTGAGCCTTGTGCCTTTGCTGGATTTCTTTTTGGCTTTCTTTTTTTTCTCTTTCGGGAGTTTCGTTTCTATTTTGACCATGGTGGTGGATTTGGGCTACAAAAATACAGCTTTTTGAAGTATTTTCCAAAATGGAAATAACCACATTTCTACACGACTCAAATAGGATTAATTCAAATTAATCCTCTGATACTCAATCAAATCAACAAACCTGTCGCTCATCCTAATCCATTCCTTTCGTCGCCCGCAGGGGACAAAGCCTTGTTTTTCAAACAGATGCTGGCTCTCGACATTCAGCTCGTCGATGACGCAGAAGGCTTGATGTAGCTTCAAGTCTTGGAAAAGATAGTCCAAGCAAAGGGTGAGGGCAGCTTGTGCGTGGCCTTGGTTGCGGTGCGCCGCGTCAATGAGGATGCCGATGCTGACGTGTTCATTAATGAGGTCGAAGTCGTAAAGGTCGAGGCAGCCGATGGAAACACCGCTTTCGGTGAGGTCAATCATTAGGCGGAGTTGCTTTTGGCTGAACAAGTCGTTGTTATTCAGCAAGAACTGCTCGATTTGAAAGCGTGTGTAGGGTACAAACGTCCCGCTCACGCGCCACACGGAGCGGTCATTCTCCCAGCGGTAAATCTGCTCGGCGTCGTCGGGCTCGGCACAACGGAGCGAAATCGTGTCGTTTTTGATAAACATGGCGGCATTTTTTCAGACTGGCACGCATTTTGAGGTGCTGAACCAACCAAATTTTCCGACAAAATTACACTTTTCGGCGCAATAAAGGTTGAAAAATTGCATTAATGAAGCTATAAAGACCTAAACAAACTATAAAACAGAGAGAAGATGAGAAAATTGAGTATGACTTGGATGCTCGCCGGACTGCTGGTGGTGGCATCATGTGGCAATTCAACCCAACAGAACGAACCGACCCAAAATGAACAGGAACCCGTCTCGCAAGTCGAACAGGTTCAGCAACCTACGGTGCAACGCGTGGCCTTTTTGCCCACGGGAAACACCCCTGACTTCGTCGATGCCGCTGAAAACAGCGTCAACGCGGTTGTGCATATCATGACAAAAGTGGTGCGCCAAAGCACGACTTACAACGACTTCTTTGGTGCTTTGCTTGGGCAGCTTTACGGCTATCCGGGACAGACGCGCAGCAACACGATGGTGGCCTATGGCTCTGGCGTGGTTTTGACGCCTGACGGTTACATCGTCACCAACAACCACGTCGTGGACGGCGCCGACGAGGTGGAGGTCACCTTTAATAATAAGGTGAAACGCACCGCCACCATCATCGGGACCGACCCGACCACCGACTTGGCTCTGATCAAAGTGGATGCTACCGACTTGGATTACCTCGTTTTCGGCGACTCCGACCAAGTGCGTATTGGTGAGTGGGTGTTGGCCGTCGGTAATCCCTTCAATCTGACCTCGACCGTCACGGCGGGCATCGTGAGTGCCAAGGCACGCAACCTCAGCATTTTAGGTGAAGGCACCTCCGTGGAGTCCTTTATCCAGACCGATGCAGCCGTCAATCCTGGCAATAGTGGTGGCGCTTTGGTCAACACCAAGGGCGAATTAGTCGGCATCAATGCTGCAATCGCTTCGCACACAGGCTCTTATGAAGGCTATTCCTTTGCCATCCCGTCGAACATCGTCCGCAAGGTCGTTGACGACCTGTTGCTTTACGGCACGGCTCAGCGCGGCTATCTCGGCGTTCAAATTGCTGAACTTACGCAAGAGTTGGCCGAGAAGGAAGGCTTGGAAAACATTGAGGGCGTGTATGTTGCGGAAGTCACCGAAGGTGGTGCTGCAAAACTGGCAGGCATGAAGTCGGGCGACGTCATCACGGCAATCAACGACAAAAAGGTGAACTCCACCACGCAGCTTCGTGAAAGCGTCGGGCAATATCGCCCGGGCGACAAGGTGGATGTGGAGGTGAATCGCAACGGCACCCACCATCACTACAACTTGACTTTGCTCAATGAGTCGGGTAATGTGGATGTGGTGAAGAAAGGCGACAGCTTCTACAATGCCGAGTTTGGCCTGATGCTGCAGTCGGTCAACCAGGATGAGATGAGTCGCTTGGACATTCCTAACGGACTGAAAATCGTTGAGATACGCGAAGGCCGCTTCATGAATTCAGGCGTTCCTGTCAACTTCGTCATCACCAAGGTGAATGGGTATCCCGTCAACAACAAGAGCGACCTTGAAAGCGCTTTGCAGAACAAGCGTTCGCGCCGCACTACCATCGAGGGCGTGTATCCCAACGGCATGATGGGCTCGTTCTTCTACTAATTTGAAGATTTGTGCACTTTTAACTGAAATCCAACGATTTCGGTACGGTTTTTGATAGAAATTTATTCTTTGGAGAGGGGAGAGTCGGTTCAATCCGACCCTCCCTGAACCGACAGATTATGCGAAAAAAATCAAGTGGAGATTGATTATGCAGCGTGGAATTTTATGTAAAACAATTAAAGATTAAAGCTATGAGACAACTGAAAATTTCAAAACAAATTACGCAGCGCGACACGGGGACGCTTGACAAGTACCTGTCGGACATCGCCAAGGAGCGCCTGCTGACCGCCGACGAGGAGGTGGAACTGGCACAGCGCATCAAGGACGGCGATCAAATGGCCTTGGACAAGCTGGTACGCAGCAACTTACGCTTCGTGGTTTCGGTGGCTAAACAGTACCAAAATCAGGGTCTGAGCTTGCAAGACCTTATTAATGAAGGCAATCTCGGTCTGGTCAAGGCTGCCCAGCGTTTCGACGAGACGCGCGGCTTCAAGTTCATTTCCTACGCCGTGTGGTGGATTCGCCAGAGCATTTTGCAGGCCGTCGCCGAACAGGCCCGCATCATCCGCCTGCCCATGAACCAGGTGGGTGCTTTGGCCAAGGTGAAGAAAGCCATTTCCATCCTGGAGCAGAAGCTGGAACGCCGTCCCACGGTGAAGGAAATCGCCGATGCCGTCGGCATGGAAGAGGACAAAGTGGAGCAACTGATGAACCTCAACTCGCGCCATGTCTCCACTGACGCGCCTTTGGACGACAGCGACGACGCCAACTTCCTCGATGTCTTCGTGCAAGACGATGAAGTTCAGACCGATAGTGCCGTGGAGCAGGAGTCGGCGAGCCGCGCCATCCGCCATTCATTGGACCTGCTTTCCGAAAAGGAACGCACCATCATCCGGATGTATTTCGGCTTGGGCACGCCACGCGAGTACTCGTTGGAGGAAATCGCGATGA
Source organism: uncultured Bacteroidales bacterium (assembly GCA_905233685.1). Classification (GTDB taxonomy): domain Bacteria; phylum Bacteroidota; class Bacteroidia; order Bacteroidales; family F082; genus Limimorpha. The sequence continues at coordinate 31,930 of CAJOEZ010000013.1, forward strand.
AGCTCGACATCTCGCGCGAACGCACACGCCAAATCCGCGATCGCGCCCTGAAACGGCTGCGGAACGAGCCGAACTCGCCTCTGTATCAGATGTATATGAATCAGTGAAAATTGACCGCCAATGTCATTCCCTCGGGAATCTAAAAGCGGTCATTTTTTTGATATGGCTGTTTGATTTAAGTTTTTTATTACTTTTGCCCTCACAAACCAACAAAATAGAAACGTCATGAAAAAATATGAATTGATTCAACTGCCTTACGAGGCCAATGCCCTCGAACCCGTCATCAGCAAGGAAACCCTTGGTTTTCACCACGGTAAGCACTTGAATGCCTATGTGAACAACCTCAACGGCCTCATCGAAGGCACCAAGTTTGAGGACATGTCTTTGGAGGAAATTGTGAAGACCGCCGATGGTGGCGTGTTCAACAACGCCGGACAAATCCTCAACCACAACCTGTATTTCACGCAGTTCCGCGCCCCGAAGGCCGACAACAAGCCCACCGGCGTGATTGCCCAATGGATTGACCAGCAATTCGGCTCGTTTGAGGCGTTTAAGGAGGAGTTCACGAAGAAAGGCGCGACCTTGTTCGGCTCGGGTTGGGTATGGCTTTCAGCCGACAAGGACGGCAAGCTCGTCATCACTCAGGAGACCAATGCCGGCAACCCCGTGCAACGTGGCCTAAGGCCTTTGCTCACTTTTGACGTATGGGAGCACGCCTATTACATTGACTATCAGAACCGTCGTCCCGACCATTTGGCCGCGCTGTGGCAGATTATCGATTGGGATGTGGTGAATGAGAGGCTGTAAAGCCTGAGATTTCAACGAAATTGGATTGCGGTGAGGGGAGACCTTGCCGCAATTTTTTTGCATGAAAGTGTGGAAATAAGCCAAAATGGGTTATATTTGCGCCATGAAATAACGGAAATCTAATTATAAACAAAATGAAATAGAACAAAAGATATATTGTAAATAATTATAAATAAAGCATTTAGACAAATTACTTCTCATCAAGAATTTGGCGATTTTTACGAGAAGAATGTTTTCTTGAATTTGTTGGAATGCTCACGCGTTGGCGTGAGCTGAACCTTTTTCTGGAAAACATGGGTTTCGCCAAATACCTTGATGAGCGGGAAACGGTTAGGTTCACGCTTTTTTTGTCTTGTGCCCTAAAGGAAAGGGAAACAATAATCACTAAAATTTATCAATATGAAGAAATTCACTAGGGCTTTAGCAGCCTTAATGCTAACGGTAGCGGTGGCTTTTTCCGCAGGATGCTCCAAACCTAATGACCCCAATGACCCGAATAACGGGGGCAATGGCAGTAACGGCGGAGGCAATGGAGGCAACGGAGGCTCACTCACTGCCGGCATGTATCTCGGTGTCATCGGTTTCAATCAACAGCTTTACACCAAGCCCATCACACGACTTGATGATGCGACGATTCAACAAACCAAAGACTTTATTGAGAATCTGGAGTTAGGTGGAGCCACACTGCTTTATCACGCTGTGAATACCTCTTTGGATATGCTTGAATCAAATGGTATTCCCTATGATTTGCAATATGTCTCTATCGTCAACTTTACCGATGGTTTGGACGAAGGCTCCTATACTTTTTCCAACTACAGTAGTGGTGCCCAGTATTTGCAGGCTGTGACACAACGAATAAGGAATGAAAAAGTAGGCAGCTTGAGCATTGGTGCCCATACCATAGGCATCAAGGGCAATGACGTGGAAAGTTACGACATTCCCGCATTTGAGGCTAATTTGGCTGGAATATCATCTTTGCCCGATGAAAACTTTGAGACCTATGTCCACAGTGTGAATAGTTTTGAGGAAGTCAAAGAAGCATTTGAAGAAATTGCAAGAAAACTTCATGACAAGACTTACAATTCCATTTTGACCTTGAGTCCTCCCGCACCAGACCCAAACACTCGTGTACGCTTCACCTTTGATGTGCTGACTGAAGGGAACGATGATGCTTTGCAGTCGCATAAATACATTGAAGGTGTCTATATCACCAATAGTTCTGGCGTTGGTGTCTTGACCAATGTCCAGTATGTAGGTGTGGAAAGTTCGAGTGGCAGCACTGTCACGGCTGTCAGGATGGAACGCCCTTTTGCCGTTTTCGAGTTTGAAGGAATGAAAAACCCCGATCATAGTGTCTTTAACAGCCAAACCATTGCGCATCTTAAGGAATGGAAATACAACACCAATGGTAATGAATGGCGAATCAATTCGGAGTGGACAGTTTCCGGCAACACAGATATCACTGATAATTACCATAGTGCACTTGTCATGCTTAATCTGGACTGCTCGAAATCATTGGGAAAAGATCATTTTAGAGAATTGAAGGGATTTGCTCAAGATTTTGTTACTGTATTGAAAACCAACTAATAGAATAGTCTTATGAATACTATCGGTAAAAGAGTAGCAACTTTTTCCATGATGGCAATTATAGCGTTCGCTCTGATTGCCTGCAACAAGGAGAAAGTGAACCCGCCAAAGGTGATAGTCTATGATGGTGCCATTATCATCGACTACACCAGTGCCAGAGTAACAGCCGAAGTTACCGACCAAGGCGGCGCGGAAGTGAAATCTCGCGGCATTGCCTATGGCAAGTCGGGTGGTGCAATGGATACTATTTTCAGTGGCAGCGGCATAGGCAATTATTCTGCTGAACTGAACAACCTTGAACCCAACACGGCCTATGTTTACGAGGCCTTCGCCAAGAATGCGGGTGGCACGGGCACAAGTGGCAAGGTTAGCTTCACCACGAAAGACTACGGGCTTCCGACCGTGGAAACAGGGGAAGTGACTAACCCCACGACCACCACGGCCACAGGCAGCGGCAACGTCACGAAAGACGGCGGCGCAACGGTAACGGAGCGCGGCCTCTGCTGGAGCACTAACCATAGTCCGAAGATTTATGACAGCCATGTTGCAGTAGGTGAAGGACTTGGCTCCTTCACGGAGGAAATGACCGGATTGGAACCCAACACAACCTATTACGTGTGTGCCTATGCCAGCAACAGCAAGGGTACGGCCTACGGCGAGGAAGTGAGATTTTTCACAAATCCATTGCCGACTTATACGATTAGCGCAACGGCCAACCCGAGCAATGGAGGCACGGTGGAGGGTGGTGGCACCTTTCAAGAAGGGCAGTCCTGCACGGTGAAGGCTACGGCCAACACGGGCTACAAATTCGTGAACTGGACAGACGATAACGTCCAGGTTTCCGCCCAGAATGAATACACCTTTGAAGTGACTGGCAACCGTAATCTGGTGGCACACTTCACCCCGTTGCCATACACGATAACCGCAACCGTTATACCCGAAGGAAGCGGAAGAATTGAAGGCATTGGCGGGTACAATTATGGCGACCAATGCACGCTCACAGCCATAGCCAATCCAGGCTATGCTTTTGTGAAGTGGACTGAAAACGGTAGTCAGGTTTCCGACCAAAGTGAATACACTTTTGTGGTTTCAAGAGACCGAGAGTTGGTGGCCCATTTCAACACAGTGGATTACACGATAACTGCAATTTCTGAACCAGCGGAAGGAGGAACAGTATCGGTCTCGGGCAACGGAGGATTCAATTTCGGCGACCCCTGCACGCTTACCGCAACACCCAACCCTGGCTACATTTTCTTGAAATGGACCAAAGGCACAATGGAAATTGTAACCAATCCTTATGCCTTCCACGTTACCGAATCTGCGGAATACGTGGCACATTTTCAACCGACGGCGATAAACCTCACTGTTTCAGCCTCAAAGCCTGTGATTGCCCAAGGCGACTATTCGCGGCTTAGTGCAGTTGCCACCGGTGGCAATGGTAGCTATACTTATAGTTGGTCGCCTTCCACGGGATTGAGCGACACCCATGTCTCCAATCCTACGGCAACGCCCAACACGACCACAACCTACTCCTGCACGGTGACAAGTGGCGGCCAGACAGCGAGTGGCGCTTGCACAATTACAGTAGTTTGTAAGCCTACTAATCTTAACGCCGCACTAAACGGTAGCAATGTACATCTTACTTGGAATGCGGCCAATCCCGCCACAAGCTACAAGGTATACAGGAACAATACACTGATAGCCCAAAACATAACCACGACCACTTATAATGACAACAATCTCAGTTTGGGAACCTACAATTATCAAGTATCAGCAGTCTATCAAGGAGTTGAGTCGCCAAAGTCGAATACAGTGCAGGCCACTATTGCTCCCCAAGCCCCGACAGGTGCCATAAACGGACTGTTCTCTGTGAGTGCTACAAAGCAAGTTTGGTTTTCGGAAGGTAACCTTCAATATGTTGGCGGTTCTCGTCCATGGAAGTTTGCCGACAACCAATGGCAAGTCATAGGCACGAGCCAAGGCAATAGTTCCCAAAGTACTACTCGTGACCTTTTCGGTTGGGGCACAAGTGGTTGGAACTGTGGCAACACCTACTACCGTCCATGGGATACCAACAATAGCGATGGCAGTTTGTACGGACCACCTGGAAGCTACAACCTGACAGGCAGCTACGCCAATTCCGACTGGGGCGTTTACAACACCATTTACAGTGGTAACACTGTCACTACAGGTTGGCGCACCTTGACGCAAAGCGAATGGGAATATCTCTTCGCCCACCACGCCTATGGCGCACATTGTGTCCACGGCCAAAACGGAGTCATCATTCTGCCTGACGGAATGAGTTCGGCAGTAGGGTTTACCAGCGGAATGAGCGGTTGGACTTCGGTTTCCGATGCGAACTGGACCAATATGGAGATCGCCGGTGCGGTCTTCCTGCCTGCCGCTGGCAGCCGCTACGAGACTTCAGTTAGCAGTGTGGGCAGCTTCGGCTGTTACTGGTCGAGTTCGTATACCAATAGCTACAACGCGCGCTACGTGTACTTCTACAGCAATTACCTCAGCACGAATTTCAGCAACCGCTACGGCGGGTTCTCGGTGCGCTTGGCTCGCCCAGCTCAATAACAATCCTTGAGCGAGGCGAAGCATAAAACCATCCTCTCATTTCCAATTGAAAAATGGAGTGGGAGGGTGGTTTTGTCGTATGTGGGAATGATAGGTTGCGGCTCTTTAAAAGAGAATCACTTACTTTCAGGAGCAGGTATTCCAAGCTGTTTGCAAATCCGTTTACACAGCATATCATCAATGTCGTTGTGTAATGGAACTATGGTCTTTGCACCTGTTTCTTTATTGCAGAACTGGGCATGACTTCCTTTTTGGCGGCCAGTAGCGAAGCACCCATTCTGGTTTAGGTGTTTGATAAATTTGCCTTTCTTCATGCACAGACACGAATTTTGCGATGAAATACTTTTCTGTTGAGGTACATCTCGCGAAGGTCTTCGTTGCGACACTCAATAGCCAACTCTATGGCCTCTTTCATGTTGGCCATAAGTTCATTCAATGTGTGTCCTTGGCTTAATGCTTCAGGAATTTGTTTGCATTGACCAATGTACATCCCCGTTTCAGGATTCTTTTCGATGATGACGCTGTATTCCATTGTTTTCGTGTATTATTTTGATACTGCAAAAGTACACTTTATTTTCGAATTTGATGTATTATTTTTGGTGTGAATTAGCAAATCTGCTTATGTCATCCATTTCATCAGATGTAAGCCATCGATAGCTCGAATCCCGCCGCAGCCAAGTCATCTGTCGCTTGGCGTATTGCCGCGTGTGGATTTTGATTTGCTCCACGGCTTCAGCGAGGGTGTATTGGCCGTCGAAGTAGGCAAACAATTCTTTATAACCAACTGTGTTCAAGGCGTTTAGATGGCGTTTTGGATAAAGCGCTTTAGCTTCTTCCAACAGCCCTTGTTCCATCATCAAATCCACGCGCTTGTCGATGCGCTCTATGAGTTCCTGACGGTTCCAAAGGAGGGCGTATTTCACGATGTTGAAGTCACGTTGGGCTGTATGGTTTTGCCTGAATGAGGTAAAAGTTTTCCCCGTTTGGTAGCAGATTTCCAGGGCGCGTTGCAGGCGGCGCGGATTTTGTTGGTCCACGATGGCAAAATACTCTGGGTCAAGGCGTTGGACTTCATCGGCAAGGGCAGGAATGCAGCCATCTTGAAGCAGTTTTTCCACTTTTTGGCGGATTTCTGGCTCCACGTCGGGCATCTCGTCGATGCCGTTGCAGACAGCGTCGATGAACAGGCCGGAGCCGCCAGTCAGGATCACGTTGTCGTGGGTTTTGAAAAGTTCGTCAAGCAATTGCAACACTTCGCGCTCGTAATCGGCCACATCATACTTGTCTTCTACGCTGATATTGTGTATAAAATAATGCTTTACTTGAAGTAATTCTTCAGGTGTTGGAGCAGCCGTTCCAATGCTCATTTCCTTGTAGAATTGTCGGCTGTCTGCGGAGATGATGACGGTATTCAAAGCCTTGGCAAGCTGGATGGAGAAGGCGGTCTTGCCCGATGCGGTTGGGCCAGCTATGACAATTAGGGTCTTTTTTAATTCTGAATTCGGAATGCTGAATTCGGAATAACGCAAAGCGACGTTGGGTTTCACCTCTATTCCGCATTCCGCATTCATCATTCCGCATTTATATTTTGCTTGGTACTGGTCCATTGTTAGCAACAAAAATCGGTTCTTGGATTTCCTTTACCACTTTGAGATTCAACTTCTTACCTTCCTCAATCATAAAGGCGTAGGCCTCGGCGAAGTTGTTCCCGATGACCCCGTCCAAGATGGCCTCGCGAATGGCGTTCTTAATGACACCCACCTCGCGGCTTTCTGGAATCCCAAAGGTTTCCATGATGGCAATACCATCGATGGGCGGCTGCCAGTTGCGCAGGTGGTCCTTGGCCTCGATTTCCTTGAGTTTTTCCTGCACAATCTCAAAATTGTGGTGGAATTTCTTCACCTTTTCCTCATTCTTCGAGGTGATGTCGGCGTGGCAGAGTAGCATCAGGTCGTCAATGTCGTCGCCGGCATCAAAGAGGAGTCGGCGCACAGCAGAATCAGTGACAATGTCCTCGGCGAGCACAATGGGGCGCATGTGCAGTTGAACCATTTTCTGCACGTATTTCATCTTCTCGTTGAGGGGCAACTTCATGGCAGCGAAGATTTTAGGCACCATTTTGGAACCTTTGAACTCGTGCCCGTGGAAAGTCCAGCCCGTACCGTCTTCCCAACGTTTGGTTTGGGGCTTGGCGATGTCGTGCAACAATGCCGCCCAACGGAGCCACAAGTCGTCGCTCTTCTCGGCCACTTGATCGAGAACTTGAAGCGTATGTAAGAAATTGTCTTTGTGTCCTTTGCCTTGTATTACTTCAACTCCTTTGAGAAGTGCAACTTGAGGCAGAATCAGCTTCAGCAGACCGCTTTCGTCAAGCAGTTTGAAACCGATGGAAGGCCGTGGCGAGAGGATGATTTTGTTCAATTCCTCGGTGACGCGCTCCATCGACACGATTTTGATGCGATTTACGTTGTGCTTGATAGACGCAAACGATTCAGGCTCAATGTAAAACCTCAGTTGCGAGGCAAACCTGATGGCGCGCATCATGCGGAGCGGGTCGTCGCTGTAGGTGATGTCGGGGTCGAGTGGGGTGCGCAGAGTCAGTTCCTCCATGTCAGCCAAGCCGTTGTAGCGGTCGATGAGGGTGCCAAAATCTTCTTGGTTGAGGCTGATAGCCAGCGCGTTAATGGTGAAGTCGCGGCGGCTGATATCATCTTCCAAAGTGCCGTTTTCCACCACGGGCTTGCGGCTGTTGCGGTCGTAGGATTCCTTTCTCGCACCCACAAATTCCACTTCCATGCCGTCATAATGGATCATGGCCGTGCCAAAAGCGCCGTAGTACTTGACCTCCTTGTGGCCTGGCAGGTGAGAGGCCACTTTTTTGGCCAAAGCTATGCCGCTGCCCACCGTCACCACGTCGATGTCGTTCGACGGGCGACGCAAAAGGATGTCGCGCACATAACCGCCAATGACATAGCTCTTGTAGCCCAACTCCATGCTGGAGTAGGCAATGACTTTGAAAATCGGGCTGCTGATATGTTTCTTGAAGTCGTAATCCATTGTCAAACAGCCGCTTCTTCAAGGATTCTTTCTTTCTTCGGGACAACGTTCACGACGGTTTCCTCGCCGTTTTCGGCCAAGTCGATGGAAATCAGGTCGCCGATGTGCATTTCCGTGCCGATAATGGCATCGGCCAACACGTCCTCGACGTATTTCTGCACGGCACGTTTCAGCGGACGGGCGCCATATTGTTCGTCCCAGCCCTTCTCGGCGATGAAATCCTTGGCTTTTTCGGTGAGTTCGATGCGGTAGCCCATCTCTTCGACGCGCTTCACCACATGGCGAATCTCAATATCGATAATTTTGTGTATGTCTTTCTTCTCCAACGAATTGAACATCACCACGTCATCCACACGGTTGAGGAACTCTGGCGCAAAAGTGCGTTTCAAGGCGTTCTCGATGACGCTCTGCGAATACTCGTTCTTGGCGTTCAGCTTGGCTTGTGTGCCAAAGCCTACGCCTTGACCGAAGTCTTTCAACTGACGCGACCCGATGTTGGAAGTCATGATGATGATGGTATTCTTGAAATCGACCTTACGGCCCAGACTGTCAGTGAGTTGTCCGTCGTCCATGACTTGCAGGAGCAGGTTGAACACGTCGGGGTGAGCCTTCTCGATTTCGTCAAGCAAAACGATGGAGTAGGGCTTGCGGCGCACTTTCTCGGTCAGTTGGCCGCCCTCTTCGTAACCGACATATCCGGGAGGCGCACCGACGAGGCGCGAAACGGCGAATTTCTCCATGTACTCGCTCATGTCGATGCGAATCAGAGCGTCCTCAGAATCAAAGAGATACTTGGCCAAAACCTTCGCCAAATAGGTCTTACCGACACCCGTCGGGCCGAGGAAAATGAACGATCCGATGGGCTTGTTGGGGTCTTTCAGTCCGGCGCGGTTGCGGCGGATGGCTTTGGTCACCTTCTTGATGGCCTCGTCCTGCCCAATGACGGTGCCGGCCAGCTCGCTTTCCATGCTCATCAGCCGGTCGCCTTCGTTCTTGGCGATGCGCTGCACAGGCACGCCAGTCATCATGGCCACCACCTCCGCAACGTTCTGTTCCGTAACGGTCTGGCGGTGGGCAACGGCATTGCTTTCCCATGCTTTCTTGGCCGTTTCGAGGCGGTCGAGGAGTTTCACCTCCTCGTCGCGATACATTCCCGCTTCCTCGAATTTTTGTTCAGCGACGGCGGCTTTCTTGTCCTTGCGCACTTCCTCAAGGCGGCTTTCCAGCTCGGTGATTTCGCTCGGCACGTCGATGTTCTTGATGTGGACACGCGCACCGGCCTCGTCCAAGGCATCGATGGCCTTGTCGGGCAGGTGGCGGTCGGTGAGGTAACGGTCGGTGAGCTTCACGCAGGCCTCGATGGCCTCGGGCGTATATCGCACAAGGTGGTGATCCTCATAGCGCGGACGGATATTGTTCAGTATTTCAACGGTTTCCTCGGGCGTGGTCGGCTCGACGAGGATTTTCTGGAAGCGGCGTTCCAGTGCGCCGTCTTTCTCGATGTATTGGCGGTATTCGTCGAGCGTGGTGGAGCCGATGCATTGCAGCTCGCCCCGTGCCAGGGCGGGCTTGAACATGTTGCTGGCATCCAATGAGCCGTTGGCGTTGCCCGCGCCGACGAGCGTGTGGATTTCGTCGACGAAGAGGATGATGTCGCGGTTGTTTTCCAATTCCTTGAGGATGGCCTTGATGCGTTCCTCAAACTGGCCGCGATACTTCGTGCCCGCCACAATGGATCCGATGTCGAGCATGACGACACGCTTGTTGAACAAGGTGCGCGGCACGCGGTGCTGCACGATGCGGATGGCCAAGCCCTCGGCGATAGCCGACTTGCCCACGCCGGGTTCACCTATTAATATAGGGTTGTTCTTCTTTCGGCGGCTGAGGATTTGGGCGATGCGTTCCAGCTCGCGCTCGCGGCCTACGATGGGGTCCAAGCGGTTCTCTTCGGCGGCCTTGGTGAGGTCGCGCCCGAAATTGTCCAAAACAGGTGTCTTGCTCTTTATGTTGCTGGTTTTCTTGGGCTTTTCCTGCATACGGATGTCGTCCAAGAGGTTGTCGTCGTTCTCGTCGTCGTAAACGCTGCCCTGCGGCGCATTCAGGTCCTCCTTCGGTTCGGCGGGGTTGTTTTTGCCCATCTCGGCGTTGTAGCGAATCAGTTCGGCCTTGAAATTGTCGTAGCTGATTCCCTCAAACTCAAGGTTTTGGGAGATGATGTTGTTCTTTTCGTGCAAGATGGCCAACATGAGGTGTTCGGAGCGCACGATGTCGGAGCGGAACTCCTTGGCGATAATGTAGGTGAACTTCAGCACGCGCTCAGCCTGCTTGGTGAGCGGCAGGGCGAGGTTGTTGTTAGGGTAGGGGTTGGCCGTTTTCACCGAGGCTTCGAGCTTCTTGGTGAAGACTTCCATGTTGAGGTTCAGGTTTTCCAGCATCTTGATGGCCGCACTGCCGCCTTCGAGCAACATGCCCAAAAAAAGGTGTTCCAATCCGACGTATGCGTTGCCAAGTCGTTTCGCTTCCTCGTGGCTGAGTGACAAAATGTCACGAACACGGGGTGAAAATTTTGCGTCCATATTCTTTTATTCCTTTGTTTTTCAATAATTTATGTAAAAACCAAGATTTCGCTACGCCAGCATTTCCGGCGGCGCAAAGTTACGAACAAAAACCGAGCCGCGCCACTTTTTTCATTGTATCCATTTCCAAAACCACTCAGCCAACGGCGACGGGCAGCTCAGCAGGTTGCCATTGTATTGAAGATTGAGGAATGAAAAGCGGACACGGTTTCGCGGGTGGTATTCTTGGTCATAAACGGTGATGCTTCGCCCGCTGACGCAGTTTTCCGCTTTGACCTCCATAGGGATGATTTCCTCCTTCCATTGCATAAGGAACTCGATTTCTGCCTTGCTGTCGGGAGACCAATAAAAAGGAGTCTGCCCTTCCGTCAAGGCCAACAACGACTGCAATACGGCATTCTCGGCCATTGCACCCTTAAACTCCGTGTAGTTGGCCGCCGTGTCGGTAATGATGCCGGCAGGGAGGTTGGCCAAACGTCGCAACAGGCCGCAGTCGCAGGCGTAGACCTTAAAAGCATCCGGATCCTCGTATGCCTTGAGCGGCATTCTGGGCTTGCTCACGTTGTTGATGCGGTAAATCATGCCTGCATCCTCAAGCCAGAGCAGCGCGTCCTCATAATCCTTTGACCGTGCGCCCGTTTTTACCACCTTATAGATGAATTTCCTGTTTTGCTTGCCTAACTGCGAGGGAAGCGAGTGCCAAATGGCATGGATGCGCGGAATCTCGCGAGGCTCGGCGTACTTGGCAAAGTCAAGTTCGTAAAGGTCGAGAATGCCTTGCAAGATGCGATCCAAGGCCGACATTCCACGGTTTTCCAACATGGCCACCGCAGCGTCAGGCATACCGCCGCTGACCATATAGCGACGGTATTCTGTCTTCAGCTTGTTCAAGACGATTTCGGGAAGATGCCTCGGAGTGTCGAGCTCTTCCACAAAAGCAAAAGTTTTCTCGTCGCTGGCACGCAAGAATTCCTTGAACGAAACAGGGAACATCCTGACGATTTCCACCTTGCCGACGGGCACCGTCATATGCCGCTTCTTGACGGCCACGCCGAGCATCGAGCCAGCTGCAATGATATGGAAATCAGGTGCTTCCTCGTAGAAATACTTCAAGCTGTTGAACGCTTCCTCACATTCCTGTATCTCATCGAAAACTATCAGGGTTTGGCCAGCGACAAGCGGCACGTCACTATACATGGACAGTTCCTTGAGGATACGTCGCGGGTCTTTCGACACCTGAAATGCGGCCTTGACCTCCGGCTGGCGGTCGAAGTCGAACTTGGCGCAATGCTCGAAACATTCCTTTCCAAAGGTCTCCATGGCCCAGGTCTTCCCGATTTGCCGGGCACCTTCCAAAAGGATGGGTTTGCGATGCGGGTCATCTTTCCATCGCTTGAAAATGTCGATAATGTCTCTTTTGATAATCATGGCTTTTACACTAATAACTGCCGATTAATGTAACTTTCATACACTTTTCGGCACTTGTCGGTGCAAAAGTATATAATTTTTGTCAATTAAATAATGAAAATCTGAAAAAACATTGTCACCTATTCCTTTTTTCCCTAATTTTGCCACCCATTACGGCGCGAAACCGACTTGGCCTGAAAACTGCAACGGCAAGGGATTCCGCCATTAAAGTTGAAAAATATAATTAACAAAATAACCAATAAAAACAAAAAAATGAAAAGATTTTTACAAATGGGGGGGGGGTAAAAATCACCTGCCTCTCTTAAGGAAACGGACACTCGCGACACTCGCGGCATTGTTGTGCATGATGGCCTTAATGCCGATGACGGCAAGGGCAGAAACCATCAATACCGTTATTTCAAGCGAGGAACTAACCAAATCCTCCACCGTTTATGTCGGTGAGGTCGTCGTTGATGGCGTGTCGGAAATCAAATACCTGTATTCGGATGATATTACTTTAAGTACTGTTCTATTACAACACCTGCTTGACGGCCTTAACGGCATGGCCGATGGCGATTATGCTACCCTGCTCGCAGCGTATGAATCTTATGGTTATATTGTTTTGCCGGAACAAAGATTGGCTCTTTGCTCTAATTCCGACCTCATAGCGGCTATGGACTCAAGCTGGAGCAGCGCACTGTATGTGGGAACGCTGTATTATGCCGACAAATTGGTCATGTCTGAAATCAATGCCAACCTGTATGACCTCGACGAGGGCTTCAAGGCAGTCCTTGACGCAAAAATCGCACAAAGAATAGAGGACATCGATAATCCTATCGACGAGCCAAAGTGTATCGTGTCCCATCTCGGTGTAGATTCTTATGACAACGTATATTATACTGTCGAGAACGGCCTGATTATTAAACATGTTGATACTTATATCACGTATAGTTCGGAAGCGACCACGGTGATTTACACGAAGGTCGAACTTGAAACGCTGATGACGGAAACGCCGCTGACATTTGAGGCGGTGGAGGCGGGGACAATCACCGTGAATTTGGATGAGGGCGCAACGCTTGAGGCCATCCAATACAAACTGAATGACGCCGAATGGACGGATGTGACTTGGGGCGAAGCCATCAGCCTTGCCGCCAACGATGTCATCAGATTCCGTGGCGACAACGGTACCTGCTATGTCAACGATGATGACTTGGGGATTTGGGCGGGCTTCCATTTCGAGTGCTCCAACCCATGCTATGTGTATGGCAACATGATGAGCCTCATCGACGAGGACGGCTTTGCCACGAACACCACGCTCACCGAGCCTTTTACATTCTTCCACCTTTTCCAAACCAGCGACTATGAACCTGACAACAACATTTTGAACCATCCTTCCAAGGACATTGTGCTGCCCGCCACCACTTTGACTCCTTATTGTTATGACGGTCTGTTTGCCGATGCTCCGAACATAACGAGAGCCCCCGAACTGCCGGCAACCACTTTGGCCGAATGGTGCTATAGCGAGATGTTTTCGGGTACAGGTATCACCACCGCGCCTGCCTTGCCGGCATCGACCTTGGCAGATGCCTGCTATAGCGACATGTTCATGAATTGCACGAATCTGACGACTGCTCCCGAACTGCCCGCTACCGTTTTGGCAGAAGGCTGCTATTCCTCGATGTTTGCAGGTTGCACTTCTCTTAATTATGTGAAATGTCTCGCTACGGATATTTCGGCTGACTTCTGTACCACGAGTTGGATGTGGAATGTTGCCCCCACGGGAACTTTTGTCAAAGCCGCTGGCATAGAAGACTGGACTACGGGCGAAGACGGCATCCCCGAAGGCTGGAACGTGGAAAACATCGATGTCTTCACCACCGACGGCAACTGGGATGTGGCCGCCAACTGGAGCGGCAATGTTGTGCCCGCCGATGGTAGTGATGTGGCCATCGTGGCCAACGCCACCATTCCGAGTGGCACCACGGTCAACGCTGACAACATCGATCTCTACGGTACACTAACCATCGCCGACGGCGGACAACTCTACCACAACAACGACGGCGTGACGGCCACCATAAAGAAAAACATCACGGCCTACAGCACCGAAACGGGCGTGAACAACGGCTGGCACCTCATCGGCCATTCCTTCGCTGACAACGGCACCATCGACGAAATGGACAACCTCACGGCCAACGACTACGACCTTTATTATTACAACGAGCCGACGCACTATTGGAAGAACTACAAGAACACCGCCAACAACTTCACCGAGTTGAAGGCCGCAAAAGGCTATCTCTATGCCAACAGCCAAGCCCAAACCATAGGCCTGAAAGGAACGCTGAACACGGCCAACGCCACGGTGAATGTGCCTCTGAACTACACCGACGGCATCGATTTGGCGGGCTTTAACCTTGTGGGCAATCCTTTCGCGCATAATGTAACTACCTATACGGGCACCAACGTGGCCGAAGGCTGTTATGTGATGAACGAAACGAAAGACGACCTCACCGTAAGCGAGATCAGCGCAGCCAATCCGCTGAAACCCGGCGATGGCTTTTTTGTGAAAGCCACGGCTGAAAACGCCTCCATCACCTTCAACAGCGGCGCGAAAGGCGAAACGGCAAAAACAGGCCGCATCAACCTTGAACTCCGCGAGAACGGCAAGCTCATCGACCGCCTTGTTGTGAAGCACGAAGGCGAACCCTTGGAGAAATTCACCCTGCGCGAGAACGGCACGAGAATCTATGCCACCGAAGGCGGCAAGGATTATGCGGTGGTCACTGTCATTTCAAGCGACAGCGAAGCAAACCAGACAGAAATCCCCGTTAATTTCAAGGCCGCGAAAAACGGCACTTACACCATTTCTGTGAACCTTGAAAACACAGATTTTGGTTATCTGCATCTGATTGACAACCTTACTGGCACGGACGTGGACTTGCTGGCCCCCGTCATTGCGAGGAACGAAGCAATCCAGGGGACAGCATCCTACACCTTCCACGCCAAAACGACCGACTACGCCAGCCGTTTCCGCCTTGTGTTTTCCGTTTGCGGGGACGCAAACAGCGACAATGAACCGTTTGCCTACGTCGACGCGGCAGGAAACATTATCGTCAACGGCGGCTCTTCGACAGTCTTAGAGACCTTGCAGGTGGTGGATGTGATGGGGCGCGTCATCGTTCAAGGAGACGCGATGAATCGCGTCTCTACAAGCGGAATGACACCTGGTATCTATGTCTTGCGCCTCATCAACGGCAATGATGTCAGAACGCAAAAAATCGTGGTGAGATAACAAGGATTGACCTTGACTGTACATGAAAAGCCGGCAGCGATGTCGGCTTTTTTTCTTATTGTTTTTGCAAAACCAATCCAAAAATTCCCTATCTTTGCACCTCTATTCACAAAAGCGAAAACAACACCAAAAATGGACGAAAACAATATCATCAACCCTGAAAATCAGGAAGAAAACCCCGAAGAACTCTCTGGGGAAAAGATTATCAAGGTCAACCTTGAGAACCAAATGAAGACGGCCTACATCGACTATTCGATGTCGGTCATCATTTCACGTGCTTTGCCCGATGTGCGTGACGGCCTGAAACCCGTGCACCGTCGCGTGCTTTATGGCATGAAGGAATTGGGCGTCAGCTCACGCAGCGGCTACAAGAAATCGGCCCGTATCGTCGGTGAGGTGCTCGGTAAGTACCACCCTCACGGCGACTCGTCGGTGTATGACGCCATGGTGCGCATGGCCCAAAGCTGGTCGTTGCGCTATCCTTTGGTCGATGGCCAAGGCAACTTCGGTTCCGTCGATGGCGACAGTCCCGCCGCCATGCGTTACACCGAGGCGCGCTTGCAGAAGATTTCGGAGGAAATGCTCGACGATCTCGACAAAGACACCGTAGATTTCCAGAATAACTTCGATGACTCGCTGCAAGAGCCTACCGTGCTGCCGACGCAAATTCCCACCTTATTAGTAAATGGCACCAACGGCATCGCTGTGGGTATGGCGACCAACATGGCCCCGCACAACCTCAGCGAGTGCATCGACGGCATCATTGCCTATATCGACAATCGTGACATCGACACGGCGGGACTGATGCAACACATCAAGGCCCCCGATTTCCCGACCGCCGGCGTGATTTACGGCTACGAGGGCGTGCGCGAGGCATTTGAGACGGGTAGGGGACGCATCGTCCTGCGCGGCGAGACCCACTTCGAGGAACACAACGGCCACGAGCGCATCATTGCCACCTCGATACCTTATCAAGTCAATAAAGCCGAGATGATCAAAAAGACCGCCGACCTCGTGAACGAGAAGAAGTTGGAAGGCCTTGCCGACATCCGCGACGAGAGCGACCGCAAGGGTATCCGTGTGGTGTATGAGTTGAAACGCGACGCCAACCCCGACGTGGTTTTGAACAAATTGTTCCTGATGACCCCGCTCCAAAGCTCATTCAACGTGAACAACGTGGCTTTGGTGAACGGCCGTCCATATACCTTGAACCTCAAGCAACTGATTGAGCATTTCGTGGCCCACCGTCACGAAATCATCCTGCGTCGCACGCGTTTCGAACTGAAGAAAGCCGAAGACCGAGCTCATATCTTGGAAGGTCTGGCCCGCGCCATCGACATCGTCGATGAAATCATCGCCACCATCCGCGCTTGTAAGGGCGGCACTCCTGAAGCCAAGCAAGCCATTATGGACAAGTTCGGCTTCGACGACCCGCAAGCCAGCGCCATCGTGGCCTACCGCCTCGGTCAGTTGGCCGGCCTTGAGATCAAGAAGATCATGGACGAGTTGGACGAAATCCACGAGCGCATCAAGCATTTCCACGAAATTCTACAAAATGAGGAATTGCAATTCCAGATTATCAAGGACGAACTTTTGGTGATCAAGGAAAAATATGGTGACGCGCGCCGTACACAAATCGTGCCTGCAGCCGGCGAGTTCCGCATGGAAGACATCATCGCCGACGATGCTGTAGTCATCACCATCTCACACCTCGGCTATGTGAAGCGCACTCCGCTGAGCGAATACCGTGTGCAGAGTAGGGGAGGCAAGGGTTCCAAAGGCTCGGCCACCCGCGATTCCGACTTCATCGAGCATATCTTCACGGCCACCAACCATAACCACCTGCTGTTCTTCACCGAGCAAGGTAAGTGCTACAAACTCAGGGCCTTCGAGATTCCCGAAGAGGGCAAGAACAGCAAGGGTCGCGCCATCCAGAACCTGATTCCGCTCGACAAGGATAAGGTGATGGCCTACCTCAACGTGAAGAGCATGAGCGACGAGGACTACCTTGAAAACAACTATATCATCCTTTGCACCAAGAAGGGCATCATCAAGAAGACCACGCTGGCGGCATACAAGAACGTGCGCCAAAACGGTATCATCGCGGTCAACATCCGCGAGGACGACCAACTCCTTGAAGCCTGCCTGACTTCAGGCAATGACGAGGTGCTGATGGCCGTTCGCTCGGGCAAGGCCGTGCGCTTCAACGAGCAGACCGTCCGCCCGATGGGCCGCACCGCTACAGGTGTGAAAGCCATCACGTTAGGCTCACCTGAGGATGAAGTCATCGGCATGGTGTGCATCAACGACCCGCAACAAACTGTGCTCGTCGTTTCCGAAAAGGGCTTTGGCAAACGATCCGACATCGAAGATTACCGCATCACCAATCGTGGCGCGAAGGGCGTGAAGACCTTGAACATCACCGAAAAGACCGGCGACTTGATTGCTATCAAGGGTGTGACCGATGACGATGACCTCATGATCATCAACAAGTCGGGCATCGTTATTAGAATGGCAGTCAGCAAGTTGCGTGTGATGGGTCGTGCCACACAAGGCGTGAAACTCATCGACCTACGTGGCAATGACGAAATCGCTGCTGTGACCAAGACCGAACATGAGGACGAAGAAGAGGCCTCTGATGTTGTCGAAGGGTCGACCGAAGAAGTCGTTTCGACAGACTCAACGACCACTCCTGATGTGGAAAATTCTA
Organism: uncultured Bacteroidales bacterium; assembly: GCA_905233685.1. Taxonomy (GTDB): domain Bacteria; phylum Bacteroidota; class Bacteroidia; order Bacteroidales; family F082; genus Limimorpha. The sequence goes on from CAJOEZ010000013.1 coordinate 49,946, forward strand.
CTGAAACCACTTTGGAACAATAATTGTATGGAAAAAGAGATAACGAACGAAATTGTCAAACTTTAAATAATCAAAAAATGAAAAAAGTAATGATTTTGCTGGCCATAGTGCTCACTGCGAACGTGATGATGGCCCAGAAGAAAGACAGAACCGACGCCTACATGTACAACAAGAACGGCCAATACGAAAAGGCCATGATTTCCATCGAGAAGTGCGTCAACCATGAGCAATTCTTGGGAATGAAGCCCAACGACCAGTCGCAAGCCTGGCTGTATCGTGCCTCCATCTACCAGAACATCCTCCAGTCACCGGACGAAGCCGTCAGAAACTTGGCTCCCGATGCTTTGGAAAAGGTGTACGAGTCGCTGATGAAGTGCATGGAAAACCCGTCCTTCATGAACGACAACAAGCAGGAAATCTATCAGCGCGTGAGTGCCGTCATGAACACTTACTACACGAAGGGCGCTGACTATTACAACGCTGGCGATTTCGCCGCCGCCGCCCCGATGTTCAAGAAGGCTTACGACATCGCCAAGTCGCTCGGCAGCAACGATGCCAACGACATGCTGAACTTGGCCGCCACTTCGAGCCTTCGTGCCGAAGACTACCAAACCGCTTTGGATTACTTCACCGAAATGAAGAACAATGGTGTGGATGACGTGAACATTTACAAGCACTTAGCCGCTGCTTACCACGGCCTTGGCAACGAGGAAAAGGCTTTCGAGATGATCAACGAAGGCTTGGAAAAGTATCCTGGCGACGCTGCCATGATCATTGAAAAGGTGAATGTCTACCTGAAGCAAGGCAAGGGCGAGGAAGCCATCAACGACCTCGTTGAATTGCACAACCTTGACCCGAACAACGCTTCTATCCTGTTTATCCTTGGCACCATCTATGGCGATGAGAACAACGATGTCTACAACAGCGACAAGGCCATTGAGTATTATGAAGAGGCTATCAAGCTTAACCCCAACTATTACGATGCCATCTACAACTTGGGCGCCATGTACATCACGCTGTCGAACAAGCTGAAGACCGAAGCCAACGACCTGCCGCTGAATGAGACGGCCAGGTACAACGAACTGGTCGAGCAAGCTGAAGAACTGGTGCGCACGGGTCTGCCTTATGTGAAGCAAGCCTATGAAGCCCAGCCTACGCCTGAAGTGAAGCAAGTCTTGAAGACCATGTACGTGCAACTCAAGATGTTTGACGAAGCCAAAGCTTTGGACGCCGAATAATCAACAAGACAAAATGAGAAAGCCTCGCGAAAGCGGGGCTTTTTTTATATGATGCCGTGCTCAAGAGCAAAACGCACCATTTCCACTGACGATGACAAGCCGAGTTTATTGAAAATGTTAGTTTTGTGAGAATTGACTGCCCGTAAGCTAATGTGGAATTTTTCGGCAATCTCCTTGCCCAACAGGCCGCTGCAACAGGCTTCGATGATTTCCAACTCACGCTTAGTGAGCAGGGCAGAGGACTTCTTGTCTAAGCGGGCATCAACAATGTCGCGCACCAACAAGGCGAGGTCGCGGCCATAGTAAGGCACGCCTTCCTCCACCGAGTTGACGGCTGCCCTCACTTCCTCCATAGGCCCGTTTTTGCTGACAAAACCGTCGATGCCGATTTGCATGAGCTGGATGAGGGTGTATTCCTTGGTCTCCATCGAAACGACGATAATCTTGATGTTAGGATATTCGGCGCGAAGCCGTTGTGCCACTTCAATGCCATTTGTTCCGGGCAGCAGAATGTCCAACAAAACTAGGTCGCAGGGTGTACCTTGTTCGAGTTGATCGAAAAGCGCATCGGCAGTGGCTACATCAATGCTTACTTTATGCGGGGTGTCGGATAAGATGCTGCGCAGGCCTAAACGAATGAGGTCGTGGTCGTCTAATAACGCGATGTTCATGATTATTCTGCTTTGGGTAAGGTTATAGTGACAGTTGTGCCTTCTCCGGAGGTGCTTTCTATCTCCAAATTTCCGTTGTTCAGCTTGACTAACTCGAAGCAAAGTGGCAAACCGATGCCGTTACCGTTTTCTCCAGAAGTCCCCAACTCCGAAAGGATGCGGTGTGTTTGCTTTGGTATGGCGGATCGTAATTCATTGACACGTTCAGCACTCATGCCGACACCATGGTCACGCACATAGAAACTATTGGAACAAGTGCCAACTTCAATGGTACCGCCTTCGTAAGAGAATTTGATGGCATTGCTGATTAGATTGCGCAGGACGACGCGGATAGTTTCGCGGTCGGCGTTGACGAGTGTCCGTGTGGCTTGCATCTCAATGGTAATGGTCTTCAAGTCGCTGATGCCACGCATGGTGACTACCGTTTCGCTGACCAAAGCGCCCAAATCCAAGCGCGTGGGTTGCAGTTTGCGTTTGCCCAATTGGAGCTTGGCTAACTCCTGAAGATTCCCCAACAGCTCAAGTTGGGAACCACTGCTTGCGATGAGTTTTCCAATGGAATTGTGTGTTTCTCCAGATGTGGTTTTGTAAAGCATCTGAAGCACTTGTTGTTGTGCCATCATGGGGTTGCGCAGATCATGGCTGAGGATGGTGTAGTAACGGTCTTTGGTGCGTGCCATCTCTTCCACTTCACGCTTGCGGCGCACTTGCAGACGAGCATAAAGCACCATCAGCACGAAGGCAATCAAGGTCATGATTGTCAGTGCAATAAGCCAGCGAGTGCGCATTTTTTGGCTTTGGATGGTTTGTTCTTGCAATTGAAGTTGCTGTTCTTTTTGCTGGGTGTCGTAGCGCACTTGCCATAGCGTAAGTTGCCGCTCCGATTCCTCGGTGGCGATAGCATCACGGAGTTCGTCGGCGCGTTCCAATAGGGTAGTGGCCTCCTCGAAATTTTTGGCTTCTTTTTCCTTTGCGGCAAGGTTTCGGCAGGCTTCCAATTCTTGGCGCTTCATGCCCAAAGCGCGGGCAAGGTCAGCGGCTTCGCGGTAACGTTGGAGTTGCAGCAAAGTGATGACTTCGGTGGCGCGGTTGCCGGTTTCTTGTGCAATAGCCAAAGCTTGTTCGTTGCACTCGCGGGCCTGGACTGTGTCGCCGAGGTGCAGGTAGATGTTGCCCAACTGCGAGAGTCGCATTCCCACCTGAGGCTTTCGTTCTGCCTCGGAGTCGATGAGGTAAGCTTCTTTGGTGAGTTGCAGGGCTTGTGTCAGCAGGGGAGGACGCTCCGATTCGGGCAAGGTTTGAGCCTTGGCAACAAGCGTCTCGCCAAGCATGGCTTTGCGGATGGCCAACGACTTTTCGGTGTGTTCGGGGTCTTCTTTCAGCAGTTCCTCCTCGATGCGGATGGCGCGGTTGAGGTAGCTGATGGCTACATCATGCTTGCCAGCGGAAGAATAGATGCCAGCGAGGTTGCCCAACGAGGCGGAAAGGTTGCTTTTGTCATCCTGTGCCTCGTCGTAGCTTAGGCAAAGCTCACCATAGTGCAAGGCCTGTTCGTAGTCGCCGAGACGGTGGTAGCAATAGAGCAAGCAGGAATAGAACTCGCATTGCAGTCCCACGGAGTCGGACGGAACAAGGGCCAGCCCTTTCTCGTTGATGCGGATGGCTTCGGGCAAGCGACCCGACATGGCCTCGGCATAGGCGCTATCGACGAGTTGCAGCAGCTCTTCGCTGGTCTGCGCCGACAGCGCCATAGTCCAAAGCAACAGTATGACCGATAATAGGTTTTTCATCGGTACTTATTATCTGGTCTTGACAAACCTCATCGAAACGTTGCCACAACGAATCAGGTACGATCCGTTGGCCAATTCGCCGATGCCGATTTCGCTGTCGGAACTGGCCGTCGCGACCTTCACCAAGTCGCCGAGGCTGTTGAAAATCAGCACTTCGCTGTTGGCCTCAAGGCCGGCGATGCGGATGGCGTCCTTGGCAGGATTGGGATAGAGGGAAGCTGACAACGTAAGGCTCGTCGAAGCTGCCGACGACGGCGTTGGTCTCGTATTGCAGAGAGGCAACGCATTGTGTTTCTACCTCGCCCGTCTCGGCGTTGTAAAGGCCGAAGCGAAGCTCAGCGGCCTCGTCTCCCGCTACGGTCAGGAAGGCCATGTAGCGGTTGAGCGGCTCCACATAGAGCAGTCTCGCACTGCCGCGCACCTCGCCGTTGGCGAAGGCGGCCAGCTCATATTGCTCGCCTCGCAGTTCTTCACCGTCAAGCTCGACGACGGCCATCACGCTCATGTTGTCGGGATAGGCGCTCAGGTTGGGCTGCCAGTGGTTGTTCTCGGTGGTCTGGTTGGCCTTCAGGTCTTCCTTCGAGCCGCCGTTGGGGTAGGTCAAGGTGACGGAACTGTTGTTGTTCGACTTGTACATCAGACCCATGCCTGGGTTGAGCGTGGTCAGCGAGCCGTACCAGCCGTAGCCCGCGAGATAGGTCGCATAGCCGTTGTTCTGCGACTTCAGCATGTCGCCGCTC
>CAJOEZ010000014.1 GCA_905233685.1 uncultured Bacteroidales bacterium
ACGGATTGATGTCTCACGCAGAAATCGCAGAATACGCAGAAGCCTATCGGACGCGGATTGATCGTCGCATCGCGATTCCCATAGTTCTGCGTATTCTGCGTGCGGAATTTATCTAACAATACAGAATTTCTTTATGAAACAACCTTCATCGCTCTGAATCCTAACGAAATACATTCCAGAAGGATACTCGCTGAGCGACAAGACAACTTTGTTGGCACCAATTTCAGCCTCATAAAGCGTTTCTCCCGTCATGGAAACGAGGGCAACACGCTTTGCACCAACACATTCCACGGTCAGTTGGTCATTGGCGGGATTGGGATAAACATTGGCTTCCAATCCATCCAGTTCATTCACCCCCAGTACATCCTTCTCCAGGCACTCCGACCACCAAATGTTGTTTCCGCCATCGGTGCTGATGCCGTATTTGTATTGTCCAATCGGCAGGGCATCCCAACCGTAATCTACATAATTCGGCTGGGCCACATTGGAGGCAATCAGGATGCTGTTGCTGCCGTCGCAGTTGGCGCGATAGACCTCGAAAGGCGTTCCCACGGTGATGTCGTCGATGTAGAAAGCGTTATCGTATTCGCCCTCGATTGCCGGGACCAATGGCGACGGAGTAGCGCGTCCACGGCACTTCGTCCTTCAAGGTCTCGCCATATTGCACATTATCGATGAAGAAGCCGCAGCCGTTGAGCGGGAAGCAACTGACTCTGGCATAGTAACTTACAACGCTCGAAGTAGGCAGATTGACCGCCAATGAAATCTTGCTGTTTGAGAACATTCCCATGTTGGTCGACTTGGCGCAATAAGTGCCCTCGTTGGGTTGCTCGGTGGTGATGACCCAAGGGCTGGTGGCGTCGTTGATCCACATGTTTTGGTAGAAGTCGCCCGACTCGAAGCCGTCGTAAACGCCCGCAGGCAGGTTCCACGATAGCGACACACGCATATTATTGATGACTTCGGCATCAATCTCGACCGCTTTCGTCAGAGTGAGGTAATTGGAGGGGAGCGAGGTCAGGTCGTTCTCCAAGTGGGCAATAATATAATAGGTGTAAGAACCCGCATAGTTGATGTGGTCGGTATAGGTGGTCGCCGTCAGGCTGTTGGCGATGCGCATACCGTCACGATAAACGTCATAAGAAATGCCTTCGGGAGCGGCGGTCCAGTTGAGGATGACTTGCTCGCCGTCGAACTCGGCGGTGAGGTTGGTGGGACCATGATGGAACAAGGCGTTGATGGCGGCCAAGGCGTCAATGCGGCCAGAGCCTACGCGGTTGGTTTTCATGGTGTTGCCGACCCTAACGGAGGTGAGTTCGATGATGGAGTCCAATTCGGCGGGACTCAAGTCGGGATTGGCCTCAAGCAGCATGGCCAACACGCCAGCCACGCAAGGCGTAGCCATCGAAGTGCCGTCCATCTCAATGTAGTTGTTGGTGGTCTGGTAGTTCAACGAGGTGATGTTGGCACCCGGAGCCGAAATGTCGGGACGAATCAATCCGGGCTGGTTGACATCGCCGTTTTCGTAAGGATAGTCGTTGTAGTTGCCGACATTCACGCCTGAAGCCCAAGTCGTTGGACCGACAGAAGAGAAACCGCAATGTTCGTCGTTGGAGTCGGTGGCACCCACGCTGATGACGGAGGTCAGGCCGCCTTCAATGAGGTTCCTTTGGTCGGGGTGGAGCCAGGCCGGAGGACAGTTGCTCGGGGCACTGATGTTGAAAGGAATAGGGTAGGTGTATTGCGTTTGGCCTTCGTTGCCGCAAGCCACGGCAGCCGTCACGCCCGCGTCCAAACAGGTGGCGAAAACGTCGCGGTAGTAGTAGCAGGGACCAGCCCCGACATCGCTGAGCGAGATGCTGAGGAGGTGGGCACCGTGTTCCAAAGCAAACTCAACGCCTTGGATGAGGTGGGTGGCTTCGCCTTCGCCATCTTCACCCAAAACCTTGATGGACATGATTTTGGCTCCCGGAGCGATACCCGTTTGGGTGCCAGCCGTGCCTTGACCCGCCAAAATACCAGCGGTATGGGTGCCGTGACCTTGGTCGTCCATGGGGTCAAGGTCTTGATAGAAAACATCATAGCCGTGGTGTGGGAACTCGCTGCCACCGTCCCACATGCTGTTGGCAATGTCGATGTGGTTGTAGTTGACGCCCGTGTCGATGAGGCCGATGATGATGCCGTTGCCTGTGTAGCCTGTGCCGCCGTAGTTCCAAACCGAAGGCGCGTTGATTTTGTCCACATGCCAGGCATTGTCTCTTGTGGCAGGGCCAATCTTCTCGTTTTGGGGAATCATCGGGCGCATTTCGTCAGGGATAATCATGGCAACGTCCTTACGTTGGGCAAGTTGTGCAATGACTTCGGCATTGGCCGAGCAACTGAAGCCGTTGAACGACCAGAAGGTTTTCAAATCGCTGACCAAGTTGTCATTTTTGTAACCTTCTAGAAAATCAAGCACTTGGGCTTGCGATGCTTGGCAAAACGCTTTTCTTTCGGCGATGACGAAATCGCGACGTTGCTCTTTGTCCATGAAAGCGGTTTTTTGTGAAAGTTGGGTGTCATCGTAGCGTTCTGACATCATCACAATGACATGTTGGAGGCCATTAGATTGGCCGAACATTATTCCGCTGAAACACAAAAGCAGAATAATGGAAAATAATTTTTTCATTTTAAATTATTGATTTTTTAAAGAAATGGTTTTATCTCCAAACATTCTGCGTCCTATCAGGCCCGTAGGAAACGAACTTGATGGGCACGCCGACGTAGTTTTCAATAAACTTGATGTAGTCTTCCAGCTTCTGCGGAATCGAGCCTTCAATTTTCTGTTGCCAGCCCGGAATTTCGGTATAGACGGGTTCCATTGTTTCGGTGCAGGCAGCAAAGGGCAAATGTTTGGTTTCCACGCCATTGTAGCGATAGGCCGTGGCGACTTTCAAAGTCTTGAAGTCGTCCATCACGTCGGATTTCATCATCATCAGGTCGGTGACACCGCTGAGCATGACGGCATACTTCAGCGCGGGCAGGTCGAGCCAGCCGCAGCGTCGCGGACGGCCCGTGGTGGCGCCAAACTCATGTCCGTTCTGGCGGAGCGTCTCGCCCGTTGCGTCAAACAGCTCGGTGGGGAAGGGACCCGTGCCCACACGGGTGCAGTAGGCCTTGAAAATGCCATACACCTTGCCGATGCGGCTCGGTGCGATGCCCAAGCCGGAGCACACGCCAGCCGCAATCACGTTCGATGAGGTGACGAAAGGATAGCTGCCGAAGTCCACGTCAAGCATGGAGCCTTGGGCACCTTCGGCGAGGACTTTCTTGCCCGCGTCAAAGGCCTCATTGAGGTAGTATTCGCTGTCTATGAACTCGTATTGTTTCAGGTATTCCACGCCCTCAAACCACACCTTTTCGTAGTCGGCGAAGGTCATGCCGTCCAAACGCAGCTCGTTCATATCGAAATCGAGGTTCTTGATTTGCTGCAAATGGCTTTCTTTCAGGCGGTTGTATTTCTCATGGAAGTCAGCCAAGCCGATGTCGCCGATGCGCAAGCCTTTGCGCGCGGTTTTGTCGGTGTAGGTCGGGCCGATGCCTTTCAGCGTGGTGCCGACTTTCATCTTTCCGAGAGCCTTCTCGTTGGCGGCATCCATGGCGCGGTGCGTCGGGAGAATCAAATGGGCGCGGTTGGCGATTTTCAGCGTTTGGCGCAGGTCGAAGCCGGCTTCACGCAGGCTCTCGATTTCACCTTTTAATATAAATGGGTCAATAATGACGCCGTTGCCAATCACGTTGACGCAGCTTGGAGTGAGCACGCCCGAGGGGATGTTGTGCAGCACGAACTTGCGTCCATCAAACTCGATGGTGTGTCCGGCGTTGGGACCGCCTTGGAAACGGGCCACGATGTCATAGTTCGGGGTGAGAGCATCAACGACTTTGCCCTTGCCTTCGTCGCCCCATTGGAGACCTAAAAGTATGTCTATTTTGTTCATATATTGATTCAAAAATTTAAAGATTTAAAAATTCAAAATTCAAAATTGATAATTGCACACTCCTAACTCCACACTTCTAACTCCACACTCCTAACTCCACACTCCTAACTCTTCTTCCGTCCATAAAAAATAAGTGAATGATGCGTAATCTCAACACCCAATTGTTCCTCAATCGACCGTTGGATTTCAAGCAGCCTCGGGTCGCAGAATTCCATCACTTGCTCCGTCTCCACATCGATGAAATGGTCGTGCTGGCGGAACTTGTAGGCGCGTTCGTACTGGGCGCAATTGTGCCCAAACTGGTGCTTGATGACCAGCCCACAGTCCAACAGCAGGTCGATGGTATTATATAAGGTGGCGCGACTGACGAGGTACTTGTTGTCTTTCATCTGGTTATAGAGCGCATCAATATCGAAATGCCCGTTGGTGGAGTAAATTTCCTTGAGGATGGCGAAGCGCTCGGGAGTTTTCCTGAGTTTTCTTCGCTGCAAATGGTCGATGAAAATGTTTTTGACGGCCAGATAAGAGTTGTCAAACGAGTCTTTCATTGCTTCAGTCCTGAAATTGGTGCAAAAGTAAGAATAATTCTTTTATTTGTCTCGATTTCTTCCTTCCGAGCTGCTTTTTCTGATTACCTTTTGCACGTCCTTCATCTGGTTCAACTTGTCGATGAGGTCGTCCAATTCCTTGGTATTGTGGACATAAAGTGACAGTGTGGCTTCCACAAGGTCTTTTTTGGCTTCCATGTGGAGCGAGTGCAGGTTGAGCTTCATCTCATTGGAAAGCAGGTTGGTCATGCGGTTGAGCAATCCAGCGGTGTCCAAAGCGGTGATTTTCAGTTCCGAAAGGAAGGAGATTTCGCTCTTGGGCTGCCATTTGGCCTTCACGATGTTGTTGCCGTGGCGTGCCGAGAGCTGGATGGCCCTCGGACAGTCGCTGCGGTGGATTTGCAGCGGCTCGCCTGGGAAGCTGAATGCGATGACGTCGTCGCCCGGAATGGGATTGCAACAGGTGGAGACGTTGAAGTCGAACTCGCCCGACGAGGAAATGGTGCCTTCCTCCATCTTGGCCTTGTTGCCACCACCCAAAAGCCTATAGGTGATGTAACGCACAAAATTGCTGCTGCCCGATTGCGGTTTCAATACTTCGCGAATCAGGCGCTCATCAATTTTGCCGGTGGCCACTTGGTAGTAAAAGTCAACGGAGCTGGTGAGTTTCTCATTGGCCATCACCAAGTTACGGTTGGCTTTCGAGGCTTCGAGGTCGAGCTTGCGCATGATTTCCTCGTATTTTTTCTCGCCCTCCTCGCGGAAGGTGCGGCGGTATTCCTTGATGCCGTTCTTGAGGCGCGATTTGGCGGTAGCTGTAACTAAGAATTCAAACCATTTCTCTTGTGGATGCTGGGCTTCGCTGGTAATGACTTCCACACGGTCGCCGGTCCGCAAAACTTGGTCGAGCTGGGTGAGACGGCTATTCACGTTGGCGGCGATGCTGTGGTCGCCAATTTCAGAGTGGATGTAATAGGCGAAATCAAGCACGGTGGAGCCTTTGGGCAGCGAAATCATCTTGCCTTTGGGCGTGAACACGAAAATCTCGTCAGCGAAAAGGTCGAGCTTGAAGTTGTCGACAAACTCGATGGCGTTCACCGACTCGGCTCCCACAAGGTTTTGCGCCTTTTTGAGCCATTCATCAAAGCCGCTTTCTGTCTGGTTGTCAGTCTTATATTTGTAATAAGCTGCAAAACCCTTTTCAGCGATTTCATCCATGCGCTCGCTGCGGATTTGTACCTCCACCCAGTTGCCGGTCGGGCCCATCACCACGGCGTGAAGGCTCTCGTAGCCGTTGGTCTTGGGGAATGAGATCCAGTCCTTCAGCTTGGCCGTGATGGGGCGGTAGCAACCTGTCAGGATGGCGTAAATCTTCCAGCATTCGATGCGTTCCTGGTCTTCGGGGCAGTCGGTCACAAAGCGCACGATGAACGAGCCATACAGCTCCTCGAAAGGTAATTCCTTGTCCATCATGCGTTTCCAAATCGAGTTAACCGAGCGTTCCTTGATGACGCAGCGCGCTTTCACGCCAGCCTTTTCTAGGGCCTCCATGACGGGTGCGGCGAAGTCGTGAAGCTCATGCAAGCGTTGCTCGCGCACCTCGTCCTTGCGTTTGCGGATGTTCTCGTAAATGGTTGGATTGGTGTATTTTAGCGCCAAATCCTCCAACTCGATTTTGATGGAGTGGAGGCCGAGGCGGTAGGCCAAAGGCGCGTAGAGGTAGGCCGTTTCGGAAGCGATTTTCAGCTGCTTGTGCTTGGGCATCGAGTCCAAGGTGCGCATGTTGTGGAGGCGGTCGCTGAGCTTGATGAGCACCACGCGGACGTCATACGACAGCGAACTGATGATTTTCTTGAAGTTCTCGGCCTGCAGGCTTTCGGCATTGTCCATCGCGTCGAACTTGGTGAGGCCGTCCACGACCTTCGCCACCTTCTCACCGAACATCGTGCTGATGTCGTCCAAGGTGTATTTCGTGTCTTCCACCACATCGTGCAGCAGGGCGCAGATGATGGACGTGCGACCTAATCCGATGTCGTGCGCGGCAATGGTTGCGACCGCGATAGGATGGTAAATGTAAGGCTCGCCCGAGCGTCGGCGTTGGTCTTTGTGTGCTTCGACAGCGAAATAAAAGGCCTTGTCGACTTCAGCAAGGTCTTGGGCTTCTTTTCGGGTCTGCCAAGCGTCAATCAACTGCTGATGTCGTCGCTCGATTTCTTCTTGTTCTTCCTTTGAATAAGTGTCGGGTAAAGCAGGTGTCATAGGCTTTGTTCTTTTTCAGACTGCAAAAGTAGGGATAATCTGCGACTGATTCTGCTTTTGCAAGCGATTTTTTTCCTATTTTTGCGCCCACAATGAAAAACATCAGAAATTTTTGCATCATAGCCCACATTGACCACGGCAAATCGACCTTGGCCGATAGGCTTTTGGAGATAACTCACACGCTGAATGACAAAGAGTTAGTTGATCAGGTGCTCGACGACATGGATCTTGAGCGCGAGCGCGGCATCACCATCAAGAGCCACGCCATTCAGATGAAGTATAACTATAAAGGCGAGGAGTTTACACTCAACCTCATTGACACTCCTGGCCACGTCGATTTTTCATATGAGGTGTCGCGTAGCATCGCGGCTTGCGAAGGGGCTTTGCTCGTTGTGGATGCCACGCAAGGTATTCAGGCTCAGACGATTGCTAATCTTTACTCTGCTCTTGAACATGACCTCGAAATCATCCCTGTGATGAACAAAATCGACATGGACAGCGCGATGATTGACATCGTGGAAGATCAGATGGTGGACCTTTTGGGCTGCGACCCGAGCGAAATTCTGAAGGTCAGCGCAAGGACGGGCGAGGGTGTTCCAGCGGTATTGGATGCCATCGTCGAGCGCATTCCCTGCCCGAAAGGCGACCCCAACGCACCGCTCCAAGCCCTGATTTTCGACTCGGTGTTCAACTCGTTCCGTGGCATCATTGCCTATTTCCGCATCATGAACGGCACTTTGCATACCAACGACCTTGTGAAGTTTTACGCCACAGGCAAGGAATATCACGCAGACGAGATTGGTGTACTGCAACTAAAGCAAGTGCCTAAGGATGAGCTCTCTGCGGGTGACGTGGGGTATATCATATCGGGCATCAAAACCTCGAAGGAGGTGAAGGTGGGTGACACCATCACGCACGTCGAAAGGCCTTGCTCCGAGCCGGTTTCGGGCTTCGAGAACGTGAAACCCATGCTGTTTGCAGGTATCTATCCCGTGGATGCTGATGATTATGAGGAACTTAGGGCTTCGTTGGAGAAGTTGCAACTTAACGACGCCAGCTTGGTTTGGGAACCTGAATCGTCGGCAGCTTTGGGCTTCGGCTTCCGCTGCGGCTTCTTGGGCCTCTTGCACATGGAAATCGTGCAGGAACGCCTTGACCGCGAGTTCGACATGGACGTCATTACGACGGTGCCGAATGTGTCGTTCAAGTGTTTCAAAACCGACGGCGAGATGATTGAGGTGCACAACCCGAGCGGCTTGCCCGAAGTGACCAAAATCGACCACATCGAGGAGCCGTACATCCTTGCACAAATCATCTCGAAGAACGATTTCACTGGCCCGATTATGACGCTTTGTATCGACAGGCGCGGCATACTGAAAAACCAAGTCTATCTTTCCACCGATCGCGTGGAACTGACTTTCCAAATGCCGCTCTCGGAAATCGTGTTTGACTTCTATGACAAGCTGAAATCCATTTCGAAGGGCTACGCCTCGTTCGACTACCATATTGCTGGTTATCAGGACGCTGATTTAGTGAAGTTGGACATCATGCTCAACGGCGAATCGGTGGATGCCCTCTCGACTTTGATACACCGTGCCCATGCCTACGACTTCGGTCGGCGCATGTGCGAGAAACTGAAGGAACTGATTCCTCGCCACCAGTTCGATATCGCCATCCAAGCGGCCATTGGGGCGAAGATTATCGCCCGCGAAACGGTACGCCAAGTGCGCAAGGACGTGACGGCAAAGTGCTACGGCGGCGACGTTTCGCGTAAGCGTAAACTGCTTGAAAAACAGAAGGCTGGCAAGAAACGAATGCGTCAGGTCGGCAATGTCGAAGTGCCGCAATCGGCGTTCTTGGCTGTGTTGAAATTGGATTAATCCAGGCCCCTGAGCTTGTCGAAGGGCCGACATATAAGACGGTGCTTCGACAGGCTCAGCAACCTGCTTAACTGAATAACTGAACAACTGACAACTAAATGACTTCCTTACAATATCAAATAGCATTGACCTTGCTCCCTGGTATCGGTGATATCAGCGGCAAGAAATTCGTGCATTATTGCGGCAGCGCGGAAGCCATTTTCAGCGAAACACGAAAGTCGTTAGAGAAAATTTCGGGGATGCGAGAGGCCTCGATTGACGCGATTTGCAACCCCAAGGAATACCTCAAACGCGCTGACGAGGAAATTGATTTCATTGAGAAAAACGGCATCCAGCCCATCTTCTTCCTTGATTCCAACTATCCGCGCCGACTTTTACAGTGTGAAGACGGCCCGATGATGCTATATTATAAAGGTGCGGCCAACTTGAACGCCAGCCGTGTGGTAGCTATCGTCGGGACGCGCAACATCACTGACTACGGGCAAAACAACTGTAATCAGTTGGTAGAGGATTTAAAGGAGGACAATGTGTTGATTGTAAGTGGTTTAGCCTACGGCGTGGATACCTGTGCGCACAAGGCTTCGCTGAAAAACAACATCCCGACGGTTGGCGTGATGGGCTGCGGAATGCAGCAAATCTATCCTGCGCCGAACAAGAAATTAGCTTCGGAAATGATAGCGCAAGGTGGAGGCATCCTCACCGAATGTATGAGTGGAACCCAACCAGACCGTGAAAACTTCCCGCGCCGCAACCGCATCATCGCGGGCATGGCGGATGCCGTAATTGTCATAGAATCAGCGCTGAAAGGCGGTTCGCTGATTACCGCCGACATCGCCAATTCATATAATCGTGACGTGTTTGCCTATCCCGGTCGCGTAATGGACCTCTACAGCCAAGGCTGCAACTACCTCATTCGTACCAATCGCGCCCACCTGATGGAAAGCGTATTGAATCTGCGCTATATAATGCGTTGGGATTCAGAGAATAAGGTGGAAAAGCAAACCGCGATGTTTCGCGAGTTTACCGATGAGGAAAAACTGATTATGGACTGTTTTGGCGCGAGCGCAGTGGTCAATTTGGACGACATCATTGTGAAAACTGAGCTGCCGACCACGAAAATCGCGGCTTTGCTGCTCAATCTCGAATTTGACGGCGTGCTGATGGCATTGCCCGGAAAACGTTACCAAAAATGTTAGGCAAAGTCATCAAATCCACGGGCAGTTGGTACATCGTCTTGGACGAGTCGGGGCGGCAATGGGAATGTCGCCTACGCGGGAAAATCCGCTTGGACGGGCTACGTTCCACCAACCCTGTGGCGGTTGGCGACAACGTGCATTTCGAGCAGGAACCTGGCAAGGGAACAGGAGTCATCAACAAGATTGAAACCCGCGACAATCTCATTGTACGTCAGTCAGTTAACCTGAGCAAAGCCTCGCATATCATCGCCGCAAATGTGGATTTGGCCATCGTCGTGGCGACCATCGCGCAGCCGCGTACCTCTACGGGCTTCATCGACCGTTTTTTGGTTACTGCCGAGGCCTACCATATCCCCGCTGCCGTCATCTTCAACAAATGCGACCTTTACACCGACGATCAGATAGGGGAGATGTGTGTGTTGATGGAATATTATCAAAGTTTGGGCTATACCTCGTTTGGCGTTTCTGCGAAGACAGGTTTCCAAATCGATGAGCTTAAAACCCTGATGCAAGGCAAGATATGCCTGTTTTCGGGACATTCTGGTGTGGGCAAGTCGGCGTTAGTGAAGGCACTTGATCCATCTTTGAACGTCCGTATTGGCGCGATTTCCGACTATCACGAAAAAGGCAAGCATACGACCACCTTCGCTGAAATGCACCATCTGAACTTTGGCGCATGGATTGTTGATACGCCCGGTATCAAGGAATTTGTGCTCTACGACCTTGAAAAAGAGACCCTTGCGCAGCGTTTCCCTGAGATGCGTGACCTGATGAGCGAGTGCCGTTTCGCCAACTGCACCCACACTCATGAACCTGGTTGCGCGGTGAAGGCGGCGGTTGAAAACGGCGACATCGCCGACTGGCGCTATGTGAATTACCTCCGCATGATGACGGATGAAAGCCATGATTCTGTGAAGGAAGAAGGATAAAATAGTTGATTATGAATGAATTACTAACAAGAACGGTTTCAGGAGTTGTCTTCGTGGCATTGGTCATCGCAAGCGTGTTGCTTGGTCCTTGGACTTGTGCGGCCTTGCTTTTGGTGGTAGTCGGCATCGGAACATTTGAGATGTGTCGGCTGCATGGAGTTATGGGAACCAAATATCTTATTTTGAGTGAGTTGCTCTCATTGGCAGCGTATGTTTTGGCGGCTTTGGTGGCCTTGCATTTTCTCCCGATGAAGTGGCTCGTGTTGGAATTGCTTTTCTTGGTGTTACCGTTTCTAGTTGCCTTGTTTTCAACGAAATACGACCATAATACGCTGTTTTCGAGCCTTTACGGTTCCTTGTTTTTCCTGAGTTTGCCCTGCGCTTTGATGTTGTTCATGTATCGCTCCGATTTGTTTGGCTCATTGGCGGGTGCACATCTTATCTTATTGGTTTTCGGATTGTTGTGGGTGAACGACATCTTCGCATACCTGACGGGAAGACTTTTGGGCAAGCACAAACTCTTTTCCCGTATTTCGCCCGGCAAGACCATCGAAGGCAGTTTGGGCGGCTTGGTTTTCACCGTGATTGCGATGGTCGTTTTCTGCCATTACGCCTCGTGGTTGCCCATACCGGCGGCAGTCGGGATGGCAACTATCGCGGTGATTTTCGGAACTTTAGGCGACTTGTGTGAGTCTATGCTAAAGCGTCAGGCGGGCGTGAAAGACTCGGGTAAGTTGATTCCGGGTCACGGCGGAATTTTGGATCGTTTTGACTCGGTGATGTTCAGCGTACCGTTTATTTTCGTTTATTTGCTGCTGCTATGAGAATCAATAAAAGGTTACATGAAGAAGGCACGAAGGCCATCTTGATTACGGTCGCGGTGATTACGGCGATTGTGGTGCTGGTCAATTGGATTTGGCCGATACAAACGATATGGCATGGTCTTTTTTATGCCTTTGAGTTTCTGGTACTTATTATCACCATCCGCTTCTTCCGCGTCCCGATTTGGCGCAAGACAACGGTGGCCGAAAACGCGGTTTTGTCGCCCGCTGACGGCATCGTGGCGGCCAACGAAGTGGTGATAGAGGACGAGTATTTCCACGACAAGCGTCGCCAGATTTCCATTTTCATGTCGATTTACGACGTGCATGTCAATTTCTTCCCGTTCAATGGCAAGGTCACTTATTACAAATATCATTCCGGGAAGTTTTTGCTGGCCTTCAAGCCGAAGTCATCGACTGACAATGAGCACAATACGATTGTCATGAAGGACGATAAGGGCCGAGAAATCCTCGTGCGCCAGATTGCTGGTTTCGTGGCGCGGCGCATCGTCTGCGACTTGGAGCCGGGCGACAAGGCCATTGCTGGCGAGGAGTTGGGCATGATTCGTTTCGGCTCGCGTGTGGATGTGTTTTTGCCTTTGGATGCCGAAGTCAAGGTGAAGATTAACCAAATGACCACGGGCAAGGAAACGGTTTTGGCGGTGTTGAATTAACACACCCCCCCTGGTTTTTATACTTTTGTGCCAATTATTAAAGCATAATATGAAAAGGATTGTAACGGTTATTGCGTTTGCAGCTATGATAACCCTGCTGATCTCCTGCAAGAAAAAGGAAGTCCATGTGGTAATGGAAACCACAAAAGGCGACATTGAACTGAAACTATACGATGCCACGCCTTTGCATCGTGATAACTTCAAGATGCTGGTGGAGGAAGGGGCCTATGATTCGCTGCTCTTCCATCGTGTGATTTGCGACTTCATGATTCAAGGCGGCGACCCAGATTCGAAACATGCTGAAAAAGGCCAGTTGCTCGGTGAGGGTGACAGACCATACACGATACCAGCCGAATTCAGGCTCGATGAAGGGATTTTCCATCGTCGTGGAGTGTTGGCAGCGGCACGGGAAGGTGATGATGTGAATCCAGAGCAGCGCAGTTCCGCAATGCAATTCTATATTGTATGGGGAAAAACCTTTGACGATGAGGGGTTGGATAATGTTCAGAAACGAATTGACAACTATACAAATGGTCGGGTAAAACTCACTCCTGAAATGCGCGAAGTGTATAAAACAGTCGGAGGAGCGCCACACTTGGACGGTCAATATTCTGTCTTTGGCGAAGTCGTTTCCGGGCTTGATGTAGTAGATGCCATTCAGCAAGTACCAACTGACACCAACGACCGGCCTATTGAAGATGTCCGAATTATCCGTGCTTATCTGCGGTGATTGCGCCAGCAGCTATTGGCAGGTCAACAGCAATACCGTTGATACGATTCAGTTGACGTACAAAATGGGTAAACTATTGGGTAAACGGGTAAAAGAAAGTCGGCATAACGCAGTGTTTATCACTTTGTTACACCGACTATTCCGTGGAGATGGAGGGAGTCGAACCCTCGTCCAAACAAGGAACCCCCATGGTTTCTACATGCTTATTCCGCTGTTGTTTTTCGTGCCGTGCAAGGGAGCGAACGCCCTAAACACGACCTTATCTCCTAAGTTTCGCCTTGCTGTCGGAGCGCCGACAAGGCTATCCCGAAATTGCTTAGCACCCCGTGCTCAGGCCGGAATCAGGAATCTCCACCTGCGGGATGTCTCGTCCCAGCGAGAGCGTAGTTGTTTTCGCCAATTACTTTTTTGCAGTCAAGATTAACGAGCGTCACTGCGAGGCTCGACATGCTTACATGACAATTCATCTTGCTGTCAAAACCATACATCCCCTTTTTCAGTTTAGAGTTGATAGTTGAGAGTTTAGAGCTGACCTGCATGTCATCCCTCCCCATTGACAGTTAGTTTGTCATCCTCAAAGAACGGGCGGCAAAAGTACAGTAAATTTCAATACCCTGCAAGAGGTTAGAACAAAGTTTTTCGTTATGCAGGCTTTTGAAGGCATGTCATCCCTACGCGGGATAGTGCGGTGGCATGGGATCTATGCGTTCAAAAGCTCAATGCCCGACCTTCTATAGATTCCATTCTACGCACAAGCCTCTGCTGGAATGACATAGAAGGTCGAACTATTAATTCAACGGATTGCCAAAACGCTCTACATCGTCTTTCGTGATTTCGCCTCCGCAAAGAATGACAAGGCGTTCCACGATGTTGCGCAGCTCGCGTATGTTGCCGGTCCATTGGTACTGTTTCAGGGTTTCCATAGCCTCCGGCTCGAAGCTCGGGACGGGCTTACCCATGTCTTGTGCGATGTTTTCCAGGAAGTTGCCGACCAACAGCGGAATGTCGTCCTTGCGCTCGCGCAACGGTGGCACTTGGATGACGATGACGCTCAAACGGTGGTAGAGGTCCTCGCGGAAGTTGCCTTTTTCGATTTCGGCCTTCAGGTTCTTGTTGGTGGCGGCCAAAATGCGCACGTTCACGGGAATTTCCTTCTCGCCGCCCACGCGGGTGATTTTGTTTTCCTGCAAAGCCCTCAAAACCTTGGCTTGAGCCGAAAGGCTCATGTCGCCGATTTCGTCCAAGAAGAGGGTACCGCCGTCAGCGAGCTCGAAGTCGCCCTTGCGCTGTTTGATGGCGGAAGTGAAAGCTCCTTTCTCATGACCAAATAATTGACTTTCAATTAATTCTGAAGGAATAGCGGCGCAATTCACCTCGATGAACGGACCGCTGCTGCGTGTGCTGAGTTCATGCAGCTGGCGGGCGACGAGTTCCTTGCCCGTGCCGTTTTCGCCCGTGATGAGCACGCGGGCGTTGGTGGGCGCAACTTTCTCGATCATGTCCTTCACTCCGAGCATGGGATCAGACTCGCCAATCATCTGGTTTTGGAGTTTTACTGCTTTTTTCAGAACCTTGTTCTCGGTAGCTAAGTTCTTCTTGTCCAATGCATTGCGCAAGGTGATGAGCAGTCGGTTCAAGTCGGGTGGCTTGGGGATGAAGTCGAAAGCGCCTTTCTTGATGGCTTCAACGGCAGTTTCAATGGTGCCATGGCCCGAGAGCATGATGACGGGCGTGTCGCAGCTTTCGCGGATGGCGGCGAGCACTTCAATGCCGTCCATTTCAGGCATTTTGATGTCGCAGAAAATGGCGTCAAAGTCTTGTTCCTTAATGATTTGCAGGGCATCCATTCCCGTGGCGGCATCGTCCACTTGATAGCTTTCGTTTTCGAGGATATCGCGTAGCACACGGCGGATGGGCGCCTCGTCGTCGATGATGAGTATTCTGGGCATTGCAGTTAATTTTGCGCAAAGATAGCGACTTTTCGGCTAATTTCTTTATTTTTGCCTCTCAAAAGAATAAAAATGAAGAAGATTTACCTGTTTTTCAGTCTGTTTGCACTAATGGGGACGATGTCATTTGCCCAAGACTCCATCCCCGCGCCGACATCATACCGTGTCAACGGAGTGACATTCAAGATGGTGCGCGTCGAGAAGGGCGAATTTTGGATGGGCGCGCAACATAAGGACACCGCCGAATTCAACTATGACCGCTATTCGCAAGACGATGAGATGCCCGTGCATCACGTTTCCATTGTAGAGGACTTTTACATCGGCCAAACCGAGGTGACGCAAAAGCTATGGAAGGCAGTGATGGGTTACAATCCAAGCAAGAAAAAGTGCTGCGACAAGCTTCCTGTTACCAATGTTTCGTTCATTGAAATTCAGGAATTTATGACGATATTGGACAGCCTCACCGGGATGAAGTTCCGCCTTCCCACCGAAGAGGAATGGGAGTTTGCGGCACGGGGTGGCAACCTCTCCAAAAACTACGTTTACAGCGGCGGCAACGAAACGAAAAAGGTGGCTTGGCACTACGGCAACACAAGCAAGCTGCATAAATGCGGTAAAAAACGGCCCAACGAACTGGGCATCTACGACATGTCGGGCAACGTGTGGGAATGGTGCGCGACGAAGTACCGCTACTACGACAAGCAACGCAACGCGCGACTTGGCAAGGAAGGCGACATGTACATCATCCGGGGCGGGGCGTGGCAACTGCCTGAGACCTCGTGTCGCGTGGCGTGGCGAGGAAAACGCCTGCCCGACCTACAAAACTCTTTCGGCGGCTTCCGGCTTTGCTTGGATGCCAAATACGTGAAGGAAGAAACGCCCGAAGCCAAAGCGCAATGAAGGCCCGAATCGGCATAATGACGGTTTTTCTGCTGCTTTCTTTTTGGGGAAATGCGCAGCAAAACATTGACATCCAGGTAAAAACAGCCGAAAACACCTTGGCGTTTCCCTGGGCTGGCGGCCTGAACGCCTGCCAGTTCGGCCGCATGGACATGGACGGCGACGGCAAAAAGGATTTGCTCGTCTTCGACCGCCACGGCAACCGCCTGCTGACCTTCCTCAATCGTGGCGCGACGGGCGAAATCAACTATGCTTATGCGCCGGAATACGCCAAGCGTTTCCCGAAACTGACCGATTGGGCCATCTTCGCCGACTACGACGGCGACGGGCGCGAGGACATTTTTACCTATTCCCAAGGCTGGGCGGGAATGAAGGTGTATCGCAATATTTCTTCGGAACAGATTGGTTTTGAGTTGGTTGTATATCCCTATCTGACCTCGTGGCAGGGCGGGGGAGAGGTGAACCTCATCGCCACCAACGCCGACTATCCTGCTATCACCGACTTGGACGGCGACGGCGATTTGGACATCCTGACCTTTGGCGTGTTGGGCACGTTCATCGAGAAGCACTGCAATTTGTCGGTGGAGCGTTATGGCATGCGCGATTCCTTGGTGTTCGAGAAGACTGAGCACTGCTGGGGGCGCGTGGCCGAGAGCGAGGAAAACAACGAGATGTATTTGGACACCTGCTTGTTTGGCAAGTCGCTGATTGTCAATGAAGACGACTTTCGTCACCGAGGCGCGACCTTTGCTGTCCGTGATTTGACGGGAAACGGTCTGCCCGACCTGCTCCTTGCCGATGTTGATTACCCGAACCTTGTTTTCTTGAAAAATGGTGGTACGCCAGAAAACGCGCTAATGGTCAGCCAGGAAACCGAATTTCCTGAAAACGAGCTAGTTCACCTGTTTTCCATGCCCGTACCCTTTTTCACCGACATTGACAATGACGGCGTGGACGACCTGCTTGTCTCACCTTTCGACCCGAATCCTATGTCAAGCGAAGGACAAAACTCGGTGTGGCTGTATTTAAACAAAGGAACGAATCAACAACCTGATTTTCAGCTTAAAACGAAATTGTTTTTGCAAGGCCAAATGCTTGACGTAGGTACGGGTGCCTACCCTGTTTTCACCGATGTGGATAGCGACGGCCTCACGGATTTGGTGGTCGGCAGTGTCGGCGATTTGGGCTCCACCTATTATATATATGGCAGTCTCCAAACCCACCGCTCTGCGCAATTACATCTTTATAAGAATGTTGGAACGACACAAAATCCTGTTTTTCAGCTTTTTGACAACGACTTCGGCGAATTGACAGCCTTGAAGCAAACGGGCTTGGTACCTACTTTCGGCGACTTGAATGGCGACGGGCACAAGGAAATGCTCGTCGGCACGGCGGAAGGACATCTGTTGCTCTTTGATACTGATTTCAACCTTTTGGACGACGACTTTTTGCACTTCGGGAACGCATGGTCCGCGCCTTGCCTCTTCGATGTCGATGCCGACGGCGTGTTGGATTTGGTCGTCGGCGATGCGATCGGTAAACTGACTTATTATCAAGGCTTTAAGCAAGGAAACAACACAAGCTTCCAGTCAATCACCGACTTTTGGGGACAGGTGGATGTTTGCGACCATGCGGCTTCGTATTTTGGCTACAGCGTCCCGACGATGTTCAAGGTTGGGGGAGAGGTTTTGCTCGCGGTCGGCTCGGAACAAGGAAAGATGTTCTTGTTCAAGGATTTGAGCTTGAGCTTCGGCTCGGCCTTCACTGACATTTCTGACCGCTGGAGCGACTATGTTTGCGACTTTGAGAATAGTTTCGGTCTGCGATGCTCCTCCGCTTTGGCTGACCTCAACAGCGACGGCAACCTTGAAATGGTCGTCGGGAATTTCAGCGGCGGCTTGGAGTTGCAGAACGGAAATATCGCTGTGAATCAAGGCATTGAAGAGGATAGAAACGCTGGTTTTCGCGTTTATCCTAATCCTTCACGGGGCTGCGTCACCATTGAAGGCACGGGCCGCTTGACTATCACAAACCTTCTCGGGCAGATGGTTTTGACCAAGGACATTAACGGCATGGAAACGATTGAATTGCCGCGAGGAGTGTATTTCGTGAAACTAAACGGAAGTGTGCAAAAGGTTGTTGTGGAATAATCACGGCAAAACCCTCATTTTCTTAGCTTTATAGTTGATAATGGCCTTATGCCTCTTGAGCAAATCTCCGCCGATGATGCCGTCGATATGGGGTAGGCCCAGTTTGCTGTACATCTCGTGGATGTTTTCCAAATCCAAGGCAACAGCCTCATAATCATGAATTTCCAATTTGCCTATAGCGAGTGAATCAATCAGAAAAGTCGCGCTTTCCAAATCGGAGCTGCCTACGCCGGCGGTCAGGCCTTCCTTCTTTTCGAAAGTCAGGTCGTCGATGAAGGTGGCGATGGTCTTGGGGTCGAAAACGGAGCGCGACGCGCCCGTATCGATAAGGAAAGAGGCTTCCTTACTATGAATCAAGCCTTTAACCATGATATGGAAGCCTTCTCCCTCGATGTCAAGCAGTTGCAGCGGAACTTCAATATAGCGTCGCATATTAGAAGTTCGGTTTGATAGCGTATTTCTTATAGAAATCCTTGATGATTCTCACGGCTTCATCGGCAGTGTCGACGATTTGGAAAATCTCGAAGTCTTCTTCTTTAATCATCGCATTTTTGAGCATCGTCTTCTTGAACCAGTCGATGAGACCCTTCCAATACTCCTTTCCAACGAGCACGATGGGGAATTTCACCATCTTGTTGGTTTGGACAAGTGTGATGGCCTCCGACAGTTCGTCCAAAGTGCCAAAGCCGCCAGGCATGGCGATATAACCCTGCGCATAGCGCATGAAGATGGTCTTGCGGACGAAGAAATATTCGAATTCGATGTTCTTGTCGCTGTCGATATATGGGTTGAAATGCTGCTCAAACGGCAGGCGAATGTTCAGACCGATGCTGGTGCCACCGCCTTTTTTGGCGCCCTTGTTGCCGGCCTCCATGATGCCGGGACCGCCACCGGTGATGATGCCGAAACCGTAGTCGGTGAGCTTTTCGGCAATCTCAACGGCCATTTGGTAGTATTTGTCGTCGGGCTGGGTGCGCGCCGAGCCGAAAATGGCCACGCACGGACCGTTCCTTGCCATCTTTTCCATGCCTTGCACAAACTCGGCCATAATTTTGAACACCGACCATGAGTCATGGCTTTTGATGTCGTTCCACGATTTGGGATGGAAGCTGTCGTGGATGATTTGTTCTTCTTTTTCAGTTATGGGCATTTTGTTCAGTTGTTAAGTTTGCAGTTGTCAGTTTGCAGTTAAAAAAAGTGTTTCTTTGTGTGGCGTATGACAATTTTCTGTATTTTTGCAGCCGATAGATGCGAATGTAGCTCAGTTGGTAGAGCATCAGCTTCCCAAGCTGAGGGTCGCGGGTTCGAACCCCGTTATTCGCTCAAAACGCAGGGACGCGCTTAGCGCATCCCTGCGTTTTTTATGCGTTTATTCCACAGCCGTGCCGCACTCAGGGCAGAACTTACCTGTCACCTCGGTGCCGCATTTCGGGCAACGTTTCGGGCCTACTGCCGCCATGGGCGTGCCGCACTCAGGGCAGAACTTGCCGTTGCTCTCGGTGCCGCACTTCGGGCATTTCATCATCGGCTTGGGCGTCGGAGCGGGTGTGCCGCATTCGGGGCAGAACTTGCCCGTGATGGGCGTGCCGCACTTCGGGCAGGGAACGCCTTTAGGAGCGCCTTGGTTATACGGGTCGTAATTCTGTTGTTGGCCTTGACCGTTCCAAGCGTTTTGCATCACGCTGCCGGTCATTCCGCCAGTGCCCGCGTTCATCATGCCGAGGCCGATGAAGGCATTGCCCGCACCACTTGGGTTGTTGGCCGCGTCGCCCATCACGTCGATGATCTTGCCTTGCTGCATCATCGCGTTGGAGCTGTATTCGTAGCGGTCGATCTTGGCTTGGCTGGCGTCGTCGAGCGACACAGACTCCACGGTGAAGCTCACCAGCTTGATGCCACGGGCACGGATAGGCTCGTCGAACACGCGCTCGTCCATCACCTGCTTCATCTCGTCGGTGTAGCTGGGCAGCTCAAGCACGGGCACGCGGTGGTTTCTGTTGCCCATCTCGTTGAGCACATTCTGGAACGAGGCAATCACTTCGCTGCGCATCTGCTCGGTAATATCTTGTTTCTTCACCACGTTGGCCGTACCGGCATGGATGCGCATGAAGACGGCCACGTCGTCGAGCTTGAAGGTGTATTTGCCGTAGCAGCGCACGTTGACGCCCATCGGGCTGAGCGAGCCGGTCATTTGATTCGGGATGGCGTGAGACCAGTCCTGGAACGGGATGGGCGTAGCGGTACCGAACTTGTTGTCAAGGATTTCCTTAATGTTGAAATAGAACACGGCCTGTTCCTTGGCGGGCGTGCCGCCGTAGGTGAAACGCTGCCACATTTCCTTGAAGACAGGGCCGAACTCGCCCGCGAAGAACGACGGCGACGAGCTTTGGTCGAAGTTGTAGATGCCTTCTTCGGCGGTAGCGTCAAGCACGGCACCGCTGTCGTAGATGACGGCGACTTGGCCGGGAGCCACGAGGATGCGGCTGCTCTTTGAGATTTGCCCCGATTTGGTGGTCTGTTTCACCATCAGGGTGTCCATGTCCATGTTGTCACATTTGATGAGGTCTAACCATTGGTCGCGCAAGGTGCCGCCGATGGAGCCTGTAATAGCTTTAATAAGTCCCATAGTGTTGTTTGTTTAGTTTTTTATTTCAAGATTTAAAATTTAAAGATTCAAAGATTTAAAGATTCAAAACTCCACATTTCTAATCTAACTCCTAACTCCACACTTCTAACTTCTTGAATGTATATCCGTCAACACCCAATCATGTTCGCCGTTGGTGATGATACTGCCGCAATAGGTGCATTGTCCTGACGATGTTACCTCGGTCGGGGCGCCGCAGTTGGGGCAATTGGTGATGGAGGTACCCTTCTTGCCTGCTTCGGTCTTGAGGCCGGCCTTGCGGTTGAAAACCATCACGTATTTCATATACCAGTCGGGGTTCGGGTCGCTTTCCAAAACCTCCTTCGTGGCGTCGTTGATGACATAGTCGCGCATGATGGCGTTGAGCCACACGACGAGCACTTCCTTGTCGCCGTCTTGCCTGAACTCATGCAACGAGCAGTGCTTGATGCCGATTTTCTCCACCACGTTGGTCTTGCCAAGACGGATGTATTCGTCCAATTGTTGTTTGTGTTGGTTAAACAAAGTCTCACTCTCAAACGGGCGGATGGGCTTCCAGTCCTTGGTGGTCCATGCCTCTTGAATCTTCATGAACACCTCGCGAGCGAATCCGATAAACTTGTCGGACGAGAAGTTGGGGTCAATGCCTTGAATTTCAGCTGCCACCGATGCCGTGAAGTCTGGCGTGACCTCAGTTTCGGCTTGACGGTTCACGTTTTGGTTGATTATGGTCGGGTCGTTGGATTTCTTCTTCATGATGCGATAGGCAATAATGATAATGACCACCACAATCAGACCCAAGACGGGGCTTTCGATGAACAAGTTGATAAGCCAGCCGATGAGCAGGCCGATGTCGAAATCACCACCATCGAAACCACCACCGCCAGAGTTGTAGCGGTTTTGGTTGCCCACGTCAGCGATGGCGGGGATACAGCAGACAATGGCAACCAACACCAAAACAAACGGCAGATATTTTCTTAACTTGTTGAAATTGTGTTTTTTCATTTCACTATGCTTTTGCTATCCTCGTTGTTATAAACGTACAAAATTAGGAAAAACTTTGAAAAAAACATATTTGTGGCCGAAAAAAGAGAAAAATGTATTATTTTTGCGGCCTCGAAGTAGATTTTTTCCTCCTTCTGGGGGTGTTTGGGAGCTTAGCTCAGTTGGTTTAGAGCATCGCCCTTACAAGGCGGGGGTCGTTGGTTCGAGTCCAACAGTTCCCACAAAAACAGTAGAGACGTGCCTCGGCGCGTCTCTACAATGTTTTTATGAGGTCAATTTCTTATTGGTTCACCACCACTTTCCGGCTCACTAATTTTCCTTCCTTGGTCAGACCTTGGAGGATGTAGACGCCGTTGGTCAGCGTGTTGGTGTCGCTGCATTTCAGCACTTGGCCGTTCATGTTATAGACGCGCATCAAGGTGACGATTTCTTCAGATGTATTTTCTTGGATTCCAGTCACATAAATATAAACATGGTCTTCACCGTCGGGTGTGAGGGCGAAGTCCGACTCGCAGTCTTCGTAAACGGCAGTCAGTTGGTAGTAATGGGAGCCAATTTCCGCTTCGTCGAAGTAGGAAGTGGCATCGGGGCTGACTTCGATGAGCACTCTGGCCCCGTTGAGGGGCTCTGTACGGTAGAGATTGTAGTGCAAGGGCAAGGTTTCGGGCGCATCCCAGGTGAGCAAGGCTCCGAAAGCGCCGGTCTCTTCGTCGTAGAAATAGTCGCCTTCCAAGTTCTCAGGAGCGAGGCAGGTGATAACGGGAGGCTCAATGGGACCCATGGTGCCGTCAGGGCCGATGTTTTGGCCGTAAATACCACCATTGGCCGAGTGGACCCAGGCTACCACATTCTGTCCTAAGTGGAAACCTGTGCTGTTTTGGCACATGGCTCTGGCGTAAAAGCCTGAACTTATCTGTTTGGTCCACAACAGGTTGCCTTCCATATCGTAGCCTTTGGCCTCAACGGTGCGGTTGTAGTTGCCTTTGCTATAGATGACGGAGAACCCGCTGCCGTCTTCGAAGGCGTCAACCAGGATGTCGCCGTATGGATCAGGACCATTGTCGGCCACCAGAATGCCTTCGCCCCACAGCCTTTCGCCCGTCGAGGTGATGCGGTTCATGTAGACACGGCTTTGCGACTGCGTGCTGGCATCGGTCTGCTCGTAGGCGATGATGAGGTCGTGGCTGATGGGGTCAACGGTGCCGTAAGCACCAGTGTAGAAGTTCGAAGGGTCGGTGGAATGCACAGGAATGCCGTTCAAGTCGTTGATGGTGGAAAGAGCCAATTCGTTGAAATGGAACACGTAAGTGTTAAAAGCCGATCCAATGCCTGGATGCCAGATGTAGGCATAGCCGCCGCCCATCCCGTCGGGCACGGCGTAGTGGATGTAGGTGGATTGGAAAGTTTGGGACGACATGAGGAGCTGGGTAGGGCTGATGATGCCACCCTGAGGTGTGACGCCGATGACGTAAAGTTCCTTGTCGGTATAAAAACCGGAACCCACTTTTTCGTAGGTGAGCAGCACGTTGTTGTCGATGCTCAACGTAAGTTGGCCGAACATGCACTTGTAACCGCCGTTATCGCTGATTGTGGTGGTGGGGCCCATAGTGCCATCCGCACCAATGTATTGCAGATAAAGATTGTTGTAGTCGAAGCCCAAAGCCCAAAAGCCGCCATCATTGCTGGCAGTCAGCTCGGTACGCGAGAAACCAAGGCCACCAAAGAGTTGCAAGCCTTGCTCTCCCCAAACGAAATTGCCTTCGGGATCAATTTTCACGGCATAGGTGAAGCCGTCGTAGTTGGCGAAACAACTCACCACGCAACCGTCGGAAGTGGCGGTCATGGCAAGGCCTTCCGACATCGACGAGAACTGATGCCCGCTGATATGAATGCCGTTGTTGCCCCATTGCGGGGTGCCATCGTAGGTAAGGCGTTGCAGAAAAGGCGACCAGCCGTTGGATCCAAATGCGCACCATTGGATATAGGTGTCGCCCGTGCTGGGGACGGTTGCAGTATAAACCTCACCGGCGTCGCTCGAACAGTTGGCAAGATGGTTGTTGTTCATTGGGTCGTCGGTCCACTGGGCTTTCAGCGTCACGAAAGAGGCCAAAGCCATCGACAGAATTAATAGTTTTTTCATGATGAATAAATGTTTGTTATGTTCTTTTAATTGTTGATTACTACTTTTCGGTTCACCCATCGTCCGTCTTCGGTCAGTCCTTGAAGGATGTAGATGCCGTTAGTTAACTCATTGACATTATTGTGCTTGAGGCATTGCCCGTTTAGGGTGTAAATCTTAACCACACTGATGATTGACTCATCTGTGTTGTCTGCGATGCCGGTCACGTTGACGACGACATAGTCTTCTCCGTTGGGAGTGAGGGCGAAGTCGGACTCACAATCCTCGTAAACAGCGGTAAGTTGGTACTTGAAGTGGCCTAATCCGCAGCCATCGTAATAGGAGGTCTCAGTACCGTCGATTTCAATTACGATGCTTTCCTTGTTGTTTACATCGGAGCGGTATAAGTTGTAATGCAAAGGTAGGGTTTCGGGTGCCACCCAGGTGAGCATCGTGCCGAATTCCTCTTCGTCCATGTCGTAAATGTATTCGCCTTCAAGGTTTTCAGGCGGGTAGCAGGTGATGATGATGGGCTCGATAGGTCCCATGGAGCCGTCGGTGCCGATGTTTTGGCCGTAGACGCCGCCGTCTTGTGCGTTGACCCACGTGACGATGTTTTGTCCAAAATGAAATCCGGTAGTGTTCTCGTCGCCGGTTTTAGGGTAGGGGTTGCTGCACATCTGCGTGCTCCAAATCGCATTGCCGTCCATGTCGAAGCCGAGTGCCTCAACGGTCTGTGCATTTGCGCCAGGGACGTCTTTGTGGAATATCACAGAGAATCCGTCGCTGTATTGGGGCTCAAAGGCATCGATACGAAGATCATAGAGGTGATTGGTTCCGTTGTCAAGGATGAGGATGCCATCCCCCCACGGCTTCTCACCATTTGAGGTGATACGGTTGACAATGATTTTGTATTGTGACTGTGAACCGGAGTCCGTTTGACGATACACCAAAAGCAAATCATGGGTGACTGGGTCGATGGTGGGGTATGCGTTGATATAGAAATTGCTTGGATCAATGGAATGAACAGGTACTCCGTTAGGGTCGGAGATGGTAGAAATGCCATTGGCATCGAAATGGGTGACGTAGGTGTTGTAAGCACCCATGCCAGAATGCCACTGAAACACATAGCCTCCACCCATGCCGTCGGGAATGGCATAGTGGATGTAGCTTGCGCCTACAGTCTGTAATCCAAATAGCAGGGTTTCAGGGTGAATCATCTCGCCGTTTTTGTTGTACCCCGCGAGGTAAATTTCCTTGTTATAACTGGTGTAACCTTGGAGGGTATGCTTTGAATACACCACAAAGACACCATCTTCGGCGGGCACCATCACCCCATTGCTGCATTTTTTCGTTGGGTCACTGATGGTTACCGTTGGTTCTACGCTGCCGTCGGCATTGACATAACACAGGAAAGAGTTGTCCATATCGGTACCTAAAGCCCAAAAGCCGCCATCGTCACCGGCGAGCAATTCGGAACGTCCACCGCCTTCGCCGTCGAAAAGGACCATGCCATCAGTGCCCCAGGGCGTGCTGCCATCGGCGTTGATTTTTACTACCCAGTGACGAGCGTCAGCGGTGCGGAACATGCTTATGACAGCGTCTTCGGTAGTGGCTGCTATGGCATAGCCGGGCGACCATGTGGCGATATTGGCCGTGGTGATGCTGATGCCATCAGGACCCCATTGCGGTACGCCCTCTGCGTCAAGGTATTGCAACTTTGGCGACCATCCATTAGCCGACATGCTCAACCATTGTACGAAAGTGCCGCCATCAGATGATATGGCCACCCGTATCTCTGCCGTACTGTTAGGACAATTGGCTATGAAAGTGTTGGTCATGGCGTCGTTGGTCCATTGGGCTTGCAGCGTTACAAAAGCCGCCAAGGTTATGAAAAGTAAAGAAAGCTTTTTCATCTTGTGATGATTTTTGTGATGATTGATGCTGCAAAATTAGAAAAAATCGTTTCTTTGCAGCAAAATTTGTCGTTATGGGAGAAAAATTCACTTTGGAAGAGCAAAAAGCCGTTGCAAGTGTGCTTTTTAATCTGGCCGATGCCGATTTCCAAAACCATGAATCGGAGCGCGAATGCCTCGCCGCTTGTCTGGAGGAACTGGAGTTTGATGCCAAAGGCTTCGTCCCGATTCAGAAAAACGAACTCCAAAAACAGGCTTACGAGATTCTGAAACGCATGTCAAAAGAGAAAAAACGCATCTTCTCACGCATGATGACGCGCCTCTCCCGTTCCGACAACCACTTCGGCCCTCGCGAACGGGCTTTCGTGATGGAAATCTTGAACATGTGCGATGTGCCGTTTGTGCATAAGTGAGAGGTAGGGCTTACAACCGCTCAATCTTTGCCCCCAAAGCATTCAAACGCTTGTCAATATATTGATAGCCGCGTTCAATTTGGTCGCTGTTGTCGATGATGCTCGTGCCGTCGGCGGAAAGGGCTGCGATGAGCAGGGCGACGCCGGCGCGGATGTCGGGCGAGGCCATGCGGATGCCGCGAAGGGCGTGGCTGTGGTCGAGGCCGATGACATTGGCGCGGTGCGGGTCGCAGAGGATGATTTGCGCACCCATGTCGATGAGCTTATCGACGAAGAACAGACGGCTCTCGAACATCTTCTGGTGGATGAGTACGGTGCCTTTGGCTTGCGTGGCCACCACGAGTACGATACTAATCAAGTCAGGTGTGAAGCCAGGCCAAGGCGCGTCGGCGACGGTGAGGATACTGCCGTCCATGAAGGTCTGCACCTCATAATGCTCCTGCGCGGGGATGAAGATGTCGTCGTCACGGTATTCCATCTGGATGCCGAGTCGGCGGAAAACATCGGGGATGATGCCAAGTTGCTGTATGCCAGCATTCTTGATGGTGATTTCGCTGCCCGTCATGGCGGCCATGCCGATGAAGCTGCCCACCTCAATCATGTCGGCCAAAAGCGTGTGCTCCGTGCCATGCAGCTTGTTTACGCCATTGATGGTCAAGAGGTTGGAGCCAACGCCCTTGATGTCGGCGCCCATTTGGTTGAGCATGGTGCAGAGTTGCACCAAATAGGGTTCACAAGCGGCGTTGAAAATCGTGGTCGTGCCTTGAGCCATCACAGCGGCCATGACGATGTTGGCCGTGCCCGTGACCGAGGCTTCGTCAAGGAGCATATAGCAGCCTTTCAAGCCTCCTTTTTGCACTCCGACTTCATAGCTGTCGAAATCGAAGATAGCGCCGAGTTTCTGCAAACCGATGACGTGGGTATCTAACCTTCTTCGACCAATTTTATCGCCGCCGGGCTTGGGCATGTGAGCCTTGCCGAAGCGGGCCAGCATCGGGCCGGTCATCATCACGCTGCCACGCAGCTTCGAGGCCGTGCTTTGGTAGTCCGCGCCCTTGAAATACTCGAAACTGAGGCTTTGGGCTTGCAGGGTGATGTCGTGTCGCGTCATGCGTTCCACCGTCACGCCCATGCCTTCCAAAAGGGTAATCAAGTTGTTGATATCCAGAATGTCGGGTAGGTTGTGGATGGTGACTTTCTCATCGGTCAGCAGGCAGGCACAGAGAATCTGCATAGCCTCGTTCTTCGCGCCTTGCGGGATGATTTCACCATGAAGCGTGTTTCCGCCTTTTATCTTTAATGAAGCCATATTCCTTTAGTTAGGAGTTTGGAGTTAGGAGTTTGGAGTTAGGGGTTGAATTACTTCACACTCCACACTTCACACTTCTCACTCCACACTGATTATGCTTTTCCCAATTGTTGCATCCTCAATTTATAGGCGGGATTATTCGGGTTGTTCATGTTGGCCTTCAGGTTCGGCACCTTCTTTTTCTTTTTCTTGCCTTGTTGCTGTTGCTGAGGCTGTTTATTGTTGCCCTTCACGTCCAAGCGCGACTCTTCAGATACGACCAAACGTCCGCCACTGATAGTTTTCAAGTCGTCGATGATGGTCTGGTCGTTGACGGTGTTCTTGTTCCATTCCAAGTAGTTGCGTTTCATCTGAGCGGCGAGTGAGGTGGCCAAGGCCTGCCTAATCTCCTCGTTCTCCTCTTCGGCGGCGGCCTCAATCATCTTGATCAGATAATGCCCGTAATGACCATATTTGATGTTATTATTTTGATAATCAATATGATGAGGTTTCTTTTGCGCTTCGATGACCGGGGGGGTGAAGGGGCTATCCACGTCGAGCTTGAAGTCGGAGATGATGTAGAGCAGGTCCCAAAGCTTGTGCTGGAAGTCGGGCGAGTCTTTGGCTTGAGGGGTCATCTGCGCCATGATGGCGATGATATGTTTGGCTGCTTCGGTGCGCACCTTACGGTCTTCAATCTCAGGCAGTTTCTTAATCATTTCCTGGATGTTGCGTCCGTATTCGGAAATGACGACGGGTTCTTTTTCTGTATTGTAGGTTAATCCGATTCTGTCCATAGTGATTCGTTTTGCGTGCAAAGGTACGCTTTTTTCGGATATTGTCAATTATTCCTTCACAACACGTTGTGTCTGCACTTTGCCGTTGGCATTCATCTTGAGGAGATAGGTGCCTGCGGGCAGCTCGCGCAGGTCGAGGCCGAAATTTTTGGCCTTCACGTTGTTGCGGAGCACCAATGCGCCTGCCATGTTGTACACTTCGTAGCTGTCAATGCTTTGCTCGTTCTCAACTCTTACCATGTCAGGAGTAGGGTTGGGATAGACCGAAATACGTGAGGCACTGTTCTCGGTCACGTTGTCGTAGGTTCTGTAGAGCATGATGTCGTCAACATTCAGCATGAATTGGTTGGTGCAGTTGAAGTGGACGATGGCCACGTAAATGTCCTGCCCGACATAATCCCTAAGGTCGACGGAATAGTAATACCAGTTGCCGGCGGCTTTGGCGGTCATGTCGCCTTCCCAAACCATGGTGAAGTCGCTCGCGTCGGTGTTGCCCGTTGTTGAGACGGCCACGCCGAAGTGCTCGGCAGGCATGGTGTTGTCTTGTGCGCAGGCGAGGAAAGTGATTTCTTCGCAATCTAGTTTGTAAGGCGAAACGAGATAGTTTTCAGGGAACAGTGGCGTTTCTGTCAAGCCATCGTATGAGGCAGAGGTCACGCAGTAAAGGTTCTCGGGGTTGCCCCAGTTTTGGCGCATCTGCCAGTTGTAGCCATCTCCGTCGGCATCGATAGTAGTCCAATGCATGATTCCGTCATTGAAGTCGAAAAAGAGGTTGCCTTCGGGTATGGGAGGGTCGACGGGGGTGTAGTCGCCCAAGGCGTAGATGCCAATAAGGTTGGGGCTTTTGTCGACGTCACCGAAGAAATAAATCGAGTTGTTGCACTCGCCAATGAAGGCACCGCCCGCGCTACAGGCATAACCCCAACCGGGGGTGACGGAGAAGTCAAATAGCATTTCGGGGTTCAGGTAGTCGTCCTCGATGGCATAGTCAAACACATGGGCGGTGAAACCTTCCACGGCAAACAGGTAAAGATGGGCGATGCCGTCCTCGTCGGTGAAGTAACCCGTACCATGAACCGTGTGCCCGCCGAGGTTGTGTGCCGTTGCGGTCTTGATGACATTGCCGCTGCGGCTGACGAGCTTAAGGTCGAGGTGAAGATTGGGACTGTTTCCAGTGGCTCTCTCACCGACCCAGAAACCGTCGTAAACGGGGTCATAGCTACAGGTGCCTAACTCGTTGAAGGCTGTGTTGATTTGGCCAATGAAACTCTTGTTGCGCAGGTCGACGCACCAAATAATGCCGGAGTGGGCGTCGCAACCGTAGACATATTGCCCATCGTAGGTCATGTCGCGCATGTAGTTGTCGGAATTGGCGATTTCGGGGATGTCAAACTCCTCGATGAGGTTGCCTTCGAGGTCGTATTTGTAGAACATGGAAAGCACTGTCGAGGATTTCCCCCAAGCACTGGTGTAGATAAACTCACCGTCATAGACCACGCCGTGCTGACGGCCCGTGGAGCATGAGAATGAATTCACGAAGTCCCACATATCCGTGGTGGCTTTTTCTTGTGCAGTTGCTGCAAGAGGGGCGAAGAACGCCATCAGCAGCATGATGAGTAAAGTTTTTTTGAACATAATAGTTTCGATTTTAATGAATTATACCTAATTTTGCAAATTTCAGCATCAGCATCTTAACGCCGCCTGCATCAAAATTGACCGAGGCTTTCTTGTTCGCCCCTGCGCCCTCGATGCTGAGGATGGTGCCTGCGCCGAATTTGGCGTGCATGACCCTCATTCCTTCCTGCAAAAGGTCGGGATTGGAAGGCTCAAAGTTTTGCGGCACAGTGGGTTGACTGAAATTGGGCCTTGCCGATGGCGTGTTCTCTATCTTGCGGAAACCATGCTCGCTGAACCTGCCGAAAGGTTTGCCGCCCATCGGGGAAGTGCCTCTGAACGAGGCCTTTTGCGTCTGCTCGATAAGGTTAGAATCGATTTCATCCACGAATCGCGAACGCTCACTCAGGGTGAGATTGCCGTAACGGTAGCGTTGCTCGGCGTAACTCAAAGTGAGTTTGGTCATGGCGCGGGTGATGGCCACGTAGAACAGGCGGCGTTCTTCTTCCAATTCCTCTCTCGTACTGAGGCTCAAAATGCCCGGGAAAAGGTTTTCTTCCATGCCAACGACGTACACATACGGGAACTCCAATCCCTTAGCGCTGTGGATGGTCATTAGGCTGACGTAGTCATCGTTGGGGTCGTCTTTCTTCATCTCGCTGTCGGTGAGCAGGGCCACGTCTTCCATGAACTGCACCAAATCTACGCGGGCGGTCTCGCCGGTGGTTTCATCTACTTGGCGGTCGCTGAACTCCATGATGGCGTTGAGCAGTTCCTCCACATTCTCGACACGCGCAACGCCCTCGGGCGAGTCGTCTTCCTTCAGCACCTTGATTAATCCAATCGTGTTGGTGATGTGCTTGGCCAACTCAAATGCGTTCATCTTGGCTTGCAGGCTCTGGAAACTCTTGATCATCACCATGAAGTCGCGGAAACGGTTGAGCGTGCCCATGTTGAAGTCTTGTGGGAACACATTGTTTTCCATGCACTTCCAGATGCTCGTGCGGTGTTCGTTGGCGGTTACCATCATGCGCTCGATGCTGGTTTTGCCGATGCCTCGGGTGGGGTAGTTGATGATGCGCAAGAGTGCCTGCTCGTCCTCGGGGTTGATGACGACGCGGAAATAGGCCAGTAAGTCCTTGATTTCCTTGCGGTCGTAGAACGATAGGCCACCGTATATTTTATAAGGTATGTTCTGCTTGCGCAGCGCCTCTTCCATCGAGCGACTTTGGGCGTTGGTGCGGTAGAGGATGGCGAAGTCCTTGTTGGCAAGGTGGCGCGTCATCTTGTAGCCGAAAATGCTGTTGGCCACCATCGTGCCTTCCTCGGTGTCGCTGTTGGCGTGAATCAGGCCGATGAGTTCGCCTTTTTCCTTGTCGCTCCACACCTTTTTCTTGATTTGGTCCTTGTTGTGTGCGATGACGCTGTTCGAGGCATTGACGATGTTTTGGGTGGAACGGTAGTTCTGCTCCAACCTAATCAACTTATAATCAGGGTAATCGTTCTTAAAATTGAGGATATTCTGGATGTTCGCGCCACGGAAGGCGTAGATGCTTTGGGCGTCGTCGCCGACCACGCAGATGTTCTCAAACAGGGCCGCGATGCGCTTCACGATGAGGTATTGGGCGAAATTGGTGTCCTGATACTCGTCGACGAGGATGAACTTGAAGTGGTTCTGGTATTTGTAGAGCACATCGGGATTGTCGCGCAGGAGGATGTTCGTAAAATACAGAATATCATCGAAATCCATGGCGTTGGCGCGGTGCAGTCGGTCGTTGTAGAGCTTGAACAACTGCGCCATCAGCGGCTTGTTCGACTTGCGGTCGGTTTCCTGAATTTCAGCATCTTGGGCATAATCCTCGGGCGAATATAGGCTCGACTTGGCTGCCGAAATGCGCGATAGCACCTGCTTGGGCGGATACATCTTTGTATCTAAACTCAAGTCTTTGAGTATCTGAGTGATGAGTGCTTTCGAGTCATCTGTGTCGTAAATGGAGAAATTGGCCGTGAAGCCGATTTTTTCCGCTTCGATGCGCAAGATTCGGGCGAAAATGGAGTGGAAGGTGCCCATCCAAACATTGCGCGCGTCGCTGGCGTTCACGAGTTGCATGATGCGTTCCTTCATCTCGCGGGCGGCCTTGTTGGTGAAGGTCAGGGCCATGATGCTGAACGGGTCCACGCCTTCTTGAATCATGTAGGCGACGCGGTAGGTTAGGGCGCGGGTTTTCCCCGAACCGGCTCCCGCGATGACCATCACGGGGCCTTCTATGGTGGTAACGGCCTCTCTTTGAGGCTCGTTCAAATCTTTCAATAAGTCAATCATTGTCGATTCTTTTGGCTGCAAAGATAACAAAAAAAAACAGAAAGGCGACCCCGAAGGATTGCCTTTCTTAGCTGGATGATGTACAGACGCGGCGTACCACGTCTCTACAAACGGATTTACCTAATAACGGTGACGCGCTTGACGCCGATGCCGTTTTCAGTGTAAATACGAACCATGAAAATGCCCGTACCGAACTGGCTCAGGTTGAGCGTCTCGGTGTCGGTGCCTGTTTCGGTGTCGTAAACCACTTGGCCGAGTTCGTTCAACACCATGAGGCGTTGCATCCCTTCCGCTTGGACGGTGACGTTGCCGTTGGTCGGGTTGGGGTAGAGGTTGGCCTTCACGCCGAACTCAGCCACGTCGGTGGAGTTCTTCACGGTGATGGCAAAGGAGCTGGGGCCGTTGTTGCATTCCGCAATAGGTGAGGCGGTCAATATGGCCTCGCCCTTGTAGGTGTCGCTCCATTCGATGTCAATGGTTTTGCCGTCGTCGTAGTCGCCCGTGATGGTGCCAGCCTCTTCGGGTTCGAGGACGTAGGTGACAAACACATCATTGGTAATAGTGTACGTCGTCGTCGGGGTGAGGCGCACGTCCAAATTGGCGTCGCCGCTGATTTCGGGCTGGGCCACACGCGGCGTCACATTGATGTTGATGGGCCTGACGTAAAAATTAGTGCATCCCGTAGCATCATAGACATCGGTCACGACAACGATTACACTCTCTGTTGGAGTTAAACTTAGCGTGTATGCGTATTCGTCGGTCGTGAAACTATCGGCATTGGAAAGGTCAACATGGAAAGGAGGCATGCCAGTGAAGGTGAAATCGATAGTCACTTCCTCGCCTTCGCAAATGCTTTCAGGTGCTTCTGTGAAGGTCATCGTAGGTGCAGCGTTCACCGTGACGGTGAAGGTAAGTTCGCCTTCCTCGAAGGTGGTGGTGCAAGCGGCGGCAATTTCAGTGATATTGAAGACACTTTCGCCAGTTGGAAGAGGGCCAAACTCGATGGAGTTGTCGCCTTCGACGACTTCATAGCTTTCGCCGTTGATGATGACGATGCCGCCGTCATCGACGCCAGAAATGCTGAAGCTCATTATGGCGCTTTCGCCTTCGCAAAGGGTGATGGCCTCGGTCACAAGGGTCATCTCCGGCATCGGGCTCATCTCAAACGGATAGTCGTAGGTGTATGAGCCGCAGCCAGGCGACACAGCAAAGGCAGTCAGTGTGACACCGTTGACAATATCTTGCAAACCAGGCGTGTAAGTGGTCTCCAAGGCGGAGGCATCCTCAAAGGTGCCGTCGCCTTCGGTCAGCCATTGGAAGGAGATATAGTCGCCCGTAACTCTCACGGCAATGGGTTGAGGTTCATCAGTGGCGCAATAGTGGACGTCAACAAGGGCGTTTTCAATCTCCACGTTTTGTATAACAAACACGGTCATGTCGTCGGTCATAGTCTCGCCGTCACTATTGAGGGTGAGGGTCAGCGTGGCTTGGTGATTTTCAATATCCTGAGTGCCAGGCGTGTAAATCGGTGTGGCGATGGTGGCGTCGTTGAAAGTGCCGTCGCCTGAGGTGGTCCACAGCAGGGTCTCGTAGTTCATACCGTAACCGATGATTTGCGCATCATCGCCTTCGCAAACGGTCACGTCGTTACCGGCGGTGCCAGCCATCACGCGGGCGGCGGGCAGGCTGACGAAGTCAATCCAAGCGCAGTCGCTGCCGCTGGTGGAATAGTTGTCCTTAGTGTATGACCATTTGTAGGTGTGCGTACCTGCACTGACGGCATAGGCGGCTTTGGTCCAGCCCACGTTGCCCGACCAGTTGCCCTGCTCTTGGTTGTCGATGTAGAAATGCAATTTGTCGTAGCCTGCTTCCGACGACACCTTGTAATAGAACGAGATGCTGTCGTTTGAGCCGGCTTCGTGCTGGAAGTAGATAGAGGTATTGCCGTTGTGGCTGATGCCGCCCGACTTCAAGCAGTATTGGCCTTCGTAGGGGTCTGCGCTGACAATGCGCCACGGATGAGACGCATCATTGTTCCAGTTTCCGGGGAACTCGCCGCTCTCGAAGTCCTCAACGATGAGGCCGACCTTGGCAGCATATTCTTTCTGTTCCACATATTGGCCTGAAGTCACGCTGAGTACGAACGGACAACTATAGCCTGTAGGTGTTTCTTCGGCGACGCTGATGTTGAAACTGGCGGTTAAGGTCTCGCCAGCGTTCAGGCTTTCAAAACCGACATGATTTTCTTCAACGGTGATGTAAGGCGAAAGCATTTGCATATCGACGAGGGTGGTGGCAGCATCGCTGTGGCCGTCGTTCTTTACGGGGAAGTTGAGTTGTGCGGTCTCGCCGGCATCCAAGCGGCCGTTGCCGTTGCCATCGATTTCGGTGATGCTCATATAACCGAGTTCCAATACGGGAGCGTAGGCTTTCATAGCGATGTTGCTGACAAAAACTTGGTCGCCGTGAGTTACCGTGATGGAGAAACGGTTGTTTGTGTTGTCGGGCACGTTATCGGCCACGGTGAACGAGAAGGCGTGGGCCACGGATTGCACGGCATTAGGATTGAGTGCTTCGTATTGGGCCGTGCCGTTGGTGATGGTGATGTATTCAGACTCAGTCTCCAAAACCGCTTCGAAAGGCTCTATCGCGTCACTGCCGACGTTTTTCAAGGTGATGTCGAGGTCGATGGCTTCGCCGAAGTCGAGCTGACCGTTTCCATTACTGTCGTGGATGACCTTGTCGTCATAGACGATATAAGGCCCATTGGCGGGAATGACTTCCATGATGGCTTCGTAGCGCAGGTAGTTCTGTCCCGTGATGATGAGGTGGATTTCAGTCGGAGGCAGCTGCGGTTCAAATTCGATGGTTTGTGAGTCGCCGGTGGCTTCGGCTACGGCAAGGATGTTCCAGCCGCCCTCGGAATTCTCTCTCACCAAGCTGATCATGCAGCCTTCAGGTGCGCTGATGCTCACTTCGCCCAATCCGGCGAGAACGACTTCAGGATGTGTGACTTCCATCTCCTGAGGCACTTGGGTGTAGACGCGCAGGAAAGCATCGCAGTGGGCGGTGAACATGATGTAGGTAATGTTCTTGTTATCAGTGTTATATGGCCAGTTGCTTTGGGCGAGGAAGTATTTTCCGGCCACGTTGCCAAAGGCGGGCATCCAGTTGCCCGTGTGGTCAGCGTAAGGGCCATAAGTGGGCATGAAGTCACCGTCGAAGAGGTCGTAAACGCCCCAAACGTAGGCATCGTTGACGAATGAATAGGAAGTCTCGGTCGGGCAGAGCAGACCCACGGCACCGGCGTTTTCGCCATTGTAGGTGCGGCGCATCCAAGCCTCGCAGAAGCAGTCGCTGCTGTAGTTGAACTTACCCGTGAGGCAGTTGATGGACATCACGAAAGGCAGTTTGCCGACATTGTTCATCTGCGCGACATGAGTGTTGCGCACTGCGGGTTCGCCCCAGCCGGTCTCCAAACCGTGGTCGCGGTGCTGGAGCCAGAAAGAGCCTTGGTTGACGGCCTGAACCACTTGCTCGGGCGTTCCACCAGTCCAGCCGCCAAGTTCGCTCGGACTTTGGGGGATATAACCCAAACCGTTGGGACCGAAGTAGTTGACCACCATGTTGGTGTTTTGGTTGCTCGACCAGATGTTGCCCGGCTGACCCTGGTAGATGCAGTTGATGCGGTTGGGATCGTAGCCGTGGTTGCGCATATAGCCGCCGAAGATTTCAGAGCACAGCTGGAACCAGCGTTCCGTTTGCCAACCCAAAGCCGTGATGGGACGGGTGTAGAAGTCCGGGTCGAGGTTGGGGTTGGTGTATTCATACTCAATTTGCTTGCCGACAAAGACGGGCAACTCATTGGCGTTTTGCGCGATGAGGCGTGAGAAGACCATGTCGGGCAACTTGTCGCCGTTCACGTCGGCGTATTGGTTGTCGGTGATGCAGCTTCCGCTTGACGGGTGGCTGACGGTCTCAGCAGGGATGTACTGGCCCATGTTGGTGCCGTGGTCGCCCAAGAGGCATACAGCCACGGGCGCGATTTCCCAAGTGTTGTAGGCGTTATGGAACCAAGCCTTCATTTGGTTCGTGCTGTTGGCAGGCATCTCGTCAAGGCGATAGACCTTGGTGATGATGCCTTGGCGCATACGGAAGTCGCGCAGTTGGTTAGCGTACTCAGCCCATGCGTCGTTGTTGGGCGTGATGATAAGGTACTCAGCACCATCCTCTTCGCCGCGCAGCCATTGTTGCATACGGGCCTCGTAGTCGATGACGGGCAGTTGGTCGTAATTCATCAACTCTGCCGCAAGGATGGGGTCCCAATAGGGCGAGCGCAGGCGGTCGTCGCCGAAATGGCCGTTGCCGCCCTCAAAGTCCACGGCTAACTCGATGTGGGTGTAAACCACCAAGTCTTTGGTGACAGGGTTGTACTGGAAAGGCGTGATGGACACCGTAACGGCTTCAACACCACGGATGTACGAAGAACCCATCTCAAAAGGCTCGACGGGGTAGAGGGCGTTTTTGCCGTAAACGGACATGTCTTTCACATAGTTCATGTCGGGCTCCTCGTTCTCTGACTGGATGCGGAGGGCAGGGGCAATGTTCACGTTGTGGAGCGTCTCGCTCTCCACGTTGACCACTCTCAAAGTGGCAGTCGCGCCTTGCGGGATGGCCATCATGCGGCTCTCCACTGGCAGGTTAGGGCAACCGGCGGCGTTGGGCAGCGTGATGGCCGAAATGCTGATTTCGGTCATGTCCTCGCCACGGTAGTTAAGTGAGTTGAGGCTCATCTGACCCAAGTTGTAGCTGATGTGCAGCCCGTCTCTCGTTTTCTCGTTCAGGTTGAAACCTGGTTTCCCGTTGACAGGATAACTGAAGGTTTGCGCCATCGTCAGGTTGGTCATGAATGCCAACGCCACGACGATGGAAATGCTAAGTAGTGTTTTTTTCATTGATTAAATATTTTTGAATTTGTTTAATTACTATTTCTATTCGATGACAACCTTCTTGGCCAGCGTGCCTTCTCTTGCCGTGGCGACGAAGAAGTAAATGCCCGCCGACGGATGTTGTAATCGGTATGACAAAGTGCTGTTTTCTAAGGGGTTGTAGATTTCAAATTGGTCAATGAGTGAGCCTCGCATGTCATACACCTTGACTTCCACTTTTCCGGTCAGGCGTTCGAAGCGAAGTTCCATCTGGCCGCTGTTTGGGTTGGGCACGACGCTGAGTTGGGATTTGCCTGTTTCTTGTTCGTCAATATCGAAGAACGACGACTTGAGGTAGAATTTCCGTTTGATACTGAGAGGCTCGCAACGGTGGTTGTAAATGGTGCAACTCAACTCCACGGGGTCTTCAACACGGTCGGCTACGTATACCCTGCAATAGTGTCTGGTTTTTTCATTGTGATATTCAGGGAGAATAGTGTCAATCAACCACGATTCCTTCGAGATATGCCAAACGCACGAATCCCATTCGTTGTAATGGCCGAGAGAGTCCTCCACGAAAAAGTCGTATTGGAAGGAGAAAAACTCAGTGTTGGTGATGACTGCGAGAGTATCGCCGTCTTGGTAGAAGGGGTCCTCGGTGTAAGCAATGATGGGCGTGGGTGTGTGTTCTATCGTCAGATCGAGGTGAGCGATGCTGTCGCAGCCCAAAGATGTGGTGAAAGTTTGACTGTAAATTCCTGAAACAAGGTATGTTGTGCCATTCCAATCGTATTGGTTGCACTCGGTTTGGTTTTCCCAAGGCCCGTCAATGGTGCCCGACTTGATGAGGTGGCACACCACGGTGCTGTCGCAGCCGTCGGGAGTGTCGAAGTGCTGCGTGTAGTTGCCTGAAAGGGTATAGACTTCTCCGTTCCATTCAAATGGGCCGCAGGTGATGGTGTCGAACTCATGGTATTTGTTTGAGCCCATAGTAAGGTGCAAGGTGACGATGCTGTCGCAGCCGCCCGGGGCGGTGTATGGCCACACAAAGTCGCCGGAATGGTCGTAGGTTCGGCCGTCCCAAATGTATACGGGTTCGCAGGTGTGTTCGCTGAACTCGTGCGTAATTTGGTCGGCGACGGTGAGCGTCAAGGTGATGATGCTGTCGCAGCCATTGACTGACTCGAGGTCGCGCTGTCTGACATAGGTGCCAGGCTCGGTGTATTCAAAGCTAAAGCCGTTGTCGTTGTAAATGGCAGGTTGTCCCGTCCAGCAGCGGCTGTCGGAGAGGGACGTGTTGAAGGTGGGCCAAGCTGTGATATAGACCAGGAGACTGTCGTAGCATTCGGGAAAGTCGGGATTGGGCTGCAAGCGGGAAAGAAGGGTGTCATTGGTAATCAGGATGCTGTCGAAGCCGTTGCCCGAATAATAAGCGCCGAAGCAGCTTTCATCGCTCTCGATGATATATTGCTGTCTGACATCGACATACAAGCCCAGTGTGTCACTTGTGGAGGTGGCGCAGCCGCCGGACTCGGAATTGATGACAAGCGTAGGGTGGTAAATCCTGCGCTCGTGATAGATGTGCGTCACGGGGTTATCCGTGCTGGTTTGGCCGTCACCGAAATCCCATTGCAACTGGTAATTCTGGAAATTGATGTCAGCGGTGAAAGTGACAGGCTCCTCAACGCAGTATTGATACACTTCATTGGAGAGCATCGGTTGGTCGTTGACGCTGATGGTGGCCACAAGGTTGGTGGCTTTGGAGCCTACGAGGAAGGCGTATCCTTTGGCGTGGCCGAAACCGTACACATGGGCGTTGAAGCCGTTGGCGCACTGCAAGTGGTGTACGCCGTGTTCGATGAGCTTTCGGGTGTAGCTGTAGTCAGAGGCGCCCTCCACGCGGGTGAACGCCAAGGGCGAGAGATGCTCGCTGTCAAGATAGACGCCACCGATGTCTTCTGTGCGGACCACAATGTTCACGTAGTGGTTGTCAAGCGAGACATTGTTGGCGTTGAAGGTCGTGAAAGTGATTTCGTCGATGCGTTGCTCGACGGGTGCAATCCATACCATCGATGGGTCGCCCGACTCGTCGTAGCTGTCGTAAGAAGTGTTGTATAGGAAAACGGCGGAAGGATAGCTCGATTCGAGGAAGCATGAGGGCTCGCTACTACTCAACAAGAAGATGTACGATTGTCCGGCTCCAAGTATGGTAAGCAGTTCGCCGTTTTTGCGAATGACGTTGTTGTTGGCCGACGAGGTGATTTTCACGTAGTCGTCGTTTCGCCCGAAGGAGCCAGTGACGACGAAGTTCTTTCCCCACGACTGCATGGGCATGGCTTGCTCAAACACATGGTCGCGGCTGCTGCGGCTGTTGGGTATGGCGGTCAGCGTGTTGCCATTGAAGACGGCGATTTTCTTGCAATCGCGGGCTGTCACACGAGTGCCGCTCAAGTCACGGTTTTCGTTGGTATAAGTGGAACGGAACTGATAGACCTCGCCTGCGTTGAGCGTGATGCTGAACTCTTGTCCTTCAGGATGCAGTCCAGTGAATGAGTTGGCTGTGGGCGTGATGTCCACGGTGGTCTCGTCTTCGGTAGCCACAATCAGGAATGCGCTGGTGAGGAATTGTTCAAATTCGTAACTCCAGCCGATGTAGGTGGATTGGTCGTAGCTTTGGATCATGTAGTCGTCGGCCAAGGCTTGGATGGGAAGAACGTATGAGGCATCGAACGACACGTTGGCGATGTTGGTGCAAAACACCGACACGGTGTCGGTGGTGATGATGCGCAGTCCTCGGCCTAAAACTTGCTCGTTATCGCTGGTCTCCATATACGACTGTGCCTCAAGGTCGCTGATGGTGGTGATGTTGTTGGCTCTGACGGAAAACGTCTGCGACCAGCCCGTGTTTGGGTTCTCGATGATACCTGTGCAGTCGCGCTCGCCGCTGACCAACACTTGCGTCAGCACCCAGTTGCCATCGTTGGTTTTGTAACCGTTGCCCATGAACGACACCCAAAACTCGGTGCCTTGCGTCGAGACATCCTGCGAGAACGCCGAGGGCAAGATGGCGCAACAGGAGAGAAGCAATAACAATAAGACTCGAACTTTTTTCATGGTGGTAGATTTTATGGTAATGGGGACACATACAAAGCATCCCTACAACAAACAACTGACAACTGATAACTGTCAACTGTCAACTCAATCATATTCACCCCACTTCATGCAAGCTCCCTGCA
The DNA here is from genome assembly GCA_905233685.1 of uncultured Bacteroidales bacterium. Lineage (GTDB taxonomy): Bacteria > Bacteroidota > Bacteroidia > Bacteroidales > F082 > Limimorpha. Next base: position 40,276 of record CAJOEZ010000014.1, read on the forward strand.
ACTGTTTCTTGAGGGGCAGCATGATGGTGAGCGAAGCATGGGCATCGGCGCTATAACGCAGGTGGTTGAACTCGTTGTTGGCCACTTCACCTTTCGTGAAGGTCGGTATGCCGTTCATGTTGGCCGAAATGTCAAATTTGACAAGGAAATAATAGTTGCCCGCGTTGATTCTGAACAAGGAACCTACACCGAGGGTGAGGCCCACGTTAAGGTTGCGGTAGGTGGACGAATTGAATTCCACCGAGTTGGTACTCGACGAGATGATGGTGGAGTCTTGCATATACACCGTCTTGTGGGTCATCGAGGCTAACGAATCATTAGGGATGATGTAGGAGACACGGGGTGCCACGTAAGCGTAAGGCTTGACGTTCTTCGAGCCGGCGAGGGACATGTAGTAGGTGACGGGAATGTAAGCCTCAATGGCACGGTAGCGGGCTGAGAAGTATTTCTCACGCTTGATGAAGTTGATGTTATCGCCCGTCCAACCGTATGGGAAATGGTCATCAACGAAGCCCAACATCATGTTGTGCTGGGCGTAAATGACATTAAGTCCGACCGACACGTTGTTTTTTAACATGTACTCTACGGCAACGCCGCCGAAATAGCCTAAGCTACTGCCAAGGGTGTCGAAAAGGACTGGCGAGTAGTTCTTCAGGCTCCAGTTGGAGGCCTCGGCACTGTGGATGTGGAGCCAAGTGGTAAAGTTACTTCCGCCCACAAGGCCGACGTTCCAACGCGCATCGCTCGCTTGGTTGCGGTCTCGTGGCGAAATGATGGGCTTCTTGAACTGTTGGGCCGTAGCGGTAAGGGTGAAAAGGGCAAATGCCGAAACGAACAAGAATCTTGCTGTTATGGATGAATGGTGTCTCATTGGCTTATGAATCTAAAGAATATTTTTGAAAAGAATTGTATTTCTGACGGTTAGAATGATGTGTCGTAATAAAAACTGCCATTGGGGAAATCATAGATAAATATGTCGTGGATGGCAGGCAGGTAGTAGAGTTGGCCGATACGAGGTGAATCCTCGCTGTAACCTTCGACGCGCATTCCTAAGTGGAAGTCGGCGATGCCTTGCGGTGTAACCCTTCCCGTCATGATGATGCTCTCTCTTCTTTGCACGTAATAGTCACTGATGTAGCTTGCTAAGGATTCGTCAGGCTCCATACGTTTTTTGCAAGTTTGGTGGTAATAGACGGTGAATGCGTCCCCGTTGCCCATGATGTAAATGCTATCTCTTGCAGATGCGTTCTCAAACATGAAATAGCCCAATCCGTATGAGATGTCGCCGTAGGCACGCTCATATTGGCAAGAGTCGGCTATTCCTCGGTGTTGTCCAAAGAAGTGGTAGGAGAACTTATTGGAGAAATACTGCGAGTCCAAGAGGTAATAGGTGGTCGTGGTGTCATCGAGGTTGTGGACGAACCGCGCCAACCGGAGACTGTCAGCGCTGAAGCAAGTGTCGATTCTGGGCGGGTTGTCGCCGAAGTGGAGGTAAGGCCCCATGGCGGCAATCAGGTCGGCAGGCATCACTTCGTCGATGGGAGGGATTACCTGAATGGCGTAATCTAAGCCGAAGCGAGCCTCGAAACGACAGGTTTGCATCCCATCCCTTACTACGAACTTGTAGGAAGGATTCGTGGAGACCTCTTTGCCGTTTTGCAGCCAATTAATAAAGGTGTATCCGTTGGTGACTGTGGCAGTCAAGATGAGCGAGTCGCCCACAGTCAAGCTTTCGGGCATGGGGATGGGTATGGCCTGGTGAATCGTGTCGCCAATGGTTATCAATCGCTGAAGGGTGAATTGACTTGCCCCAGCAGACGGATTGGCTATTACGGTGAACTTGTCGGAGGGCTGCTCCTTCTTGCTGCACGAGGCGAACAAGAGGACTGCGAGACCGGAAATCAGCAGGAATCGAGTGATTTTGCTCATGAGTTAAAAAACGTTTTTTGTTAGTTAGTAGATGATGACAACTTTTCGGGTAATCAGTCGGTTGTCGTTTGAAAAAATGAAATAGTATATGCCTTGGGCGTTGGGCTTCATGGCATAGTCATAGTTGTATAGGCTTGCATTGTCGTAAGTCTCAAAAGCATCGATTTGGTTTCCCGTCATGTCGAACACGCGGACGGCGGTACGGCCTTCCATATTCTCAAATTGGATGCGCATCATGCCATTGTTAGGATTTGGCGCGATGCTCACGTTGGCTTCGGCTTCATCATGTTCGTCAATGTCCAAGAACGACGATTTGAGGTAGAACTGCTTCGTCTGGCTGTCGCAGTCGTTATTCGTGGTAGCCGTCAGTACAACGATATGGTCGTCGCGGTCAGCCACAAATACGGTGCAATAGCTCTCATAAAGTCCATACTCGTTTTTCGTTGGGATGGAGTCGAAACTGATGTTCCATGACGGCTTGCTAATAGTCCAAACACAGGTTTGCCACTCGCTCTCGGGATGTACTGTTTCATACACCTTGAAGTGGTATTGAAACGAGAAGAACTCCGTATTGGTCACCACAGCAATGGTGTCGAAGTTGGGACCAAACACGACGGCGTTCTCGTCGGTGCACTGGATATTGCTGGGTTGGGGCGAGTAATGCATATTCTCAACGGTAACCAATATGGCACTGTCGCAGCCATGGGCGGTTCCGCCTTCCTTGAAGAAGGGGTAGGTGCCGTTTTCCTCTAAATAATAGATAGAGTCGAACCACTGGAAGGGGATGGCATCGCACTTGCTGGTGTAAGACTCATGGGCGTCGAGGTGCTGGTAGTTCACGGTGAGGTTCAGCCTGACGGTGCTGTCGCAGCCATTCAGGTTGGTGTAGGTTCTTTGGTAGAGGCCCGAAGCATCATAACTGATGCCTTGGTGGCCGTATTCAGTATAGGTATGGCCTTGTGGATCCCAGATGTAATAGTCGCACGCGGTCTCTTGGAAGTCTGTCTCGTCTTTGGCAAACACTGTTATGCTGACGCTGGTCTCTTGCATGACGATACCGTCGCCCACTAAACAGGTGTATGTGCTTGTGCCAACAGGTGGCATGACAACAGGGTTCTGTTGCGTGGAATTGAAGCCGTTAGGCCCGTTCCAGCTAAAGGTGTAGTTGCCCGTTCCGCCCATCGGGACGGCATGGAGCGTGGTCGATTCGTCCTCGCATAGTTGGTTTTGTTCGGCGTAGGCCGTGGCGGTCAGGTTGGAGCCTTCCATGTTCACAATCACCTGTATGGTGCTGGTGCAGCCGCCTTCCGTGTTGGTGACGGTGAGGGTATAGACCTGTGACGCTTGCAACGGCACGGTTTGGGTGGTTGGACTATCGGGGTTGGTGACCATGTTGGCTGGCTCCCAATGGTAGATAAACGAGCCAGGTGCGCCCGCGTTGCCAGTCAGCGTGGAGGTGCCGTCATAGATAACGACGGTGGGGTTGGCACTTGCCGTAGGCTCTGGCATGACGTAAACGATTACAGTTTGCGTAATTTCGCCCGGGCAGGAGCCGTCTTCTGCCGTAACGGTGAGTGTCACTTGGTAGTTGCCGGCTTGGGCATAGAGGTGGCTCACATCTTGACCGCTTCCTGTCTGTCCGTCGCCGAAGTCCCAGTCATAGTTGGCCACGTTCGGGCCTCCGGAAATACCGTTGAACTGGGTGAGTTCGCCTTGACAGACTTCTGTGGCCGTGAAACTCGGTACAGCCTGCTGGTATACCTCCACTACGGTGGTGGCATTGTTTGTCTGAGAGCCCACGGTAATAGTGCACACATAGTCACCAGCCATGGCGAGGGTACAGTTGGGGATGATGGGGTTTTGCTCGTTGGAAATAAAACCGTTCGGTCCTGTCCAGCTGTAGGATGCTCCAGGCAAGCCGTTGGCAGTCAGGTGGATGGTCTCGCCTTCGCAATAGGGACCGTCATTGGCCACCAACGGAGGCAAAATGTCGCAGTCGGTGGTGCCGGTGCCGATGTTCTCGAACGAGATGTTGCATGGATCGTTGGAGTAGTTGGTGATGAGCAGGATGTAGTATTGTCCATGCTGGGCGTTGTTGATGTGGCAATATTCGTTGGCCGACGTACTATAGCCGCAGTCCACGATGTTGCTACAGGCCAACGCATCGCAGGCGGTGGTGATATCAGAGAAAGGTCCCCAGCAGTCGAAATCGATATCAACCTGAGGAGTGCTGTGCATGAAGATATTGAGGTCGCCAGGCTCATCGATTCTCATGTAATAGAAGGCCGGATTAGGTGCGGTGCTGAGGCAGTTCGACGACTGACCGGGAGTGCCTGTGCAGGCGTAAGGATCCGAGCATGGAGAGCTAGTGGTGGGGCCGCAGGGCGAGCCTGAGTCCACGCCAGCGGGAAACTGATAGAGGCCGTTGTCGGTGCAGAAGGGGAAGGCCGTTTCGCAAGTGGAGTTATCGGAGGCGACGCCTTTCGTGAAGTCCTCGTAAAGCATCGCATACAATTCGTCGTCAATTTCTTGACGCCATTCCACAAACAAAATGCCGCGCTCCTCCTTGCTATAGAGGCTAAACTCGTTGCGCAGCTCATAAAGTGTATGGTCATAGAAGAAGTCGAAGTCTGAAAGCTCGTCGTCGGCTTCGCTGTTGACGTATACTTCAACCACTTGGGGCAGTGTCTCGCTCTTGTAGCAGTAATAGCCTTGGTTGAGGACGGTGTGGAGGATGAAGACCCTCTCTTCGAGGGTTCTTGCGTCAGTGACGTTGAACTCCGAAACCTTGATTTGCCTTGGCTGCTGGGCTTGTGAAACCCAAGGCAGGGCGACTAAGGCCAGAAAAAGCAAAGTGGTTTTTGCGAATTGTGATTGCATGGCTTGTGTTTTTAGTGTATGATGACAACTTTCTTGGTGAACACGCGGTTATCGTTGGCGATAACGAAGAAGTAGATGCCCTCAGCATAGCGCTTCATATTGTAGTCGTAGCTGTAGTGGCTGGTGTTGATGGTGGTCTCGAAGGCGTCAATCTGGTTGCCGGTCATGTCGAACACCTTGACGGCCGTGCGACCCTCCATGTTTTCGAAGTCGAGCTGCATCTTTCCGCTGTTGGGGTTGGGAATGATGGTGACGTTGGCTGGATTAATCTCGTTCTCCTCAACATCCAAGAAGGAGGACTTGAGGTAGAATTTGCGCTCCTTCGTGCCGCAGTCGTTGCTGATGGTGGCCGTAAGCACGACGAATTCATTTTGGCGGTCGGCCACAAATACGGTGCACTGGCCGTAGGACTTTCCTTCGGACGAGGTTTGGGGAACAGGGTTAAATTCAATGGCCCACGAGGGCTTGCTGATTTCCCATGTGCATTGATCCCAAACACATTCGCGCTTGTCTTCCTCGACGAAGAAGGAGTACTGGAACGAGAAGAACTCGGTGTTGGTGACCACGGCAATAGTGTCGCCAAACACGACCGCAGAATTGTCCGAGCATTGGATTTTGCTCGGATTGGGCGTGTATTTCATGTTCTCGATGTAGTAGGTCTGCTCGCGATAGCAGCCTTCATCGGTCTCGCCCTTAAAGGTATAAACCGTGTTCGCGGTGAAGGTGGTGTCTTGCTCGAACCATGGGATATGGGCGCGGTCACACGAGTCGCGGACATGCATGTCGGGCAGTAGCGACTGTGTGTTAATGGTCAGATTCAGTTGATAGAGCTGTTCGCAGGGATAGGGAGTCAAGGGGACGGAATGGTAATAAGTTCCTGATTGGGTGAAGGTTTGACCCGTCATCGGCCAAGTGTAGCTATCGCAAGTAACCACCTCTTCAACATTCACATCGGGAACTTGCTGGAAGTGCAGGTCGAGCTTAAAGATGCCGTCACAGGCTGATGTGGGCAGCGTGTCTATGTAGAAGCCAGTCTCGGTGAAAGTGAATTGGTAGTTGCCGACGGGGTTCCAAGTGTAGGACTCGTCGCAGGAGTACACCACATCAGTAGGCGGAATGTAGTAGTCGTTGATGCTTAGTACAAGCCTTACTGCGCTGTCGCATCCGTGGATGTCGGTGTCCCAAACGGTCACGTCGGTGGCGCTGTAATAATCTACACCATAGAAGTTGTAAGGCAGTTGCTCAGGGCAGAGGCTCACATCTCTGATGGTCACATCGTTTTCGGGCCAAACGGTGAGGTTGAGCCTGACGATGCTGTCGCAGCCGTGCACGCTTTGCAGCATGTGCGAATATTGCCCGCTAACAGTGTAGTTTGTGCCGAAAAAGTTGTAGCTATCGCCAGAGCAGATGTATTCGTTGATGGTGGTCTCGTCGTAGGTGGGGTAGTGGTGCAGATGCAGTGTGATGGTTTTTTCGCAGCCTTGCGCTGTGGTGGTGTGATATTCGTAGTCGCCCTCCGCACTACAGGTCAGTCCGTTCCAGATGTAAGTTTCGTCAGGGCAGATGTAATAGTGTTCCTCTTCAAATTCAGGGTAGTTGACGGTTACGGTAACGTTCACGTTTTGCGTGGTTTGGCCGTCGCCAACGGTGCAGGTATAGGTGGTGGTCTGTGTCGGAGTGGCTATCGGGTTGTAGATGTTGGGGTTGCTGAGGCCGGTAGTGGGTGTCCACGAGTAGGTGAAGTTACCTGTTCCGCCGCCGGCGTTGGCTTCCAATTGTGTGCTTTCGCCTTCGCAGATGCTGCCTGGGAAGGCGTTGGCCGTTACAGTCATTGCATTGCCGCTAATGTGGATGGTCACTTCGTCGGTCTCGGTGCAGTTGCCCTGCGGGTTGGTGACGGTAAGGGTATAGGTCTGGTCTTCTGTGAGAACCACGGTTTGCGTGTTTTGGGCGTTGGGGTTGGTCACCATGTTGGCAGGTTCCCAGTGGAAGTTGAAGGTGCCAGCGCCGCCCGAACCGCTCAGCTGGGTTGTGCTACCATAAGGAATGGTTTGGTCAGGACCGGCATCGGCTGCAGGCAAAGCAATAACGGTGACGGTTTGCGTGACTTCACCAGGGCATGAGCCACTGGCTGAAGTGGCGGTGAGCGTCACTTGGTAGGTGCCGGCTTGGGCGTATGTGTGGCTTGTACTTTGGCCAGTGCCTGTTTGCCCGTCGCCGAAGTTCCATTGGTAGTTGGTGATGTTTTGTCCTCCCGTGACCTGGCCTGTAAATTGGGTGGGACTCCCTTGGCAAACGGTGGTAGCATCAAAGCTCACGGTTGGCAACGCACTGACAGTGACGGCCTTAGTAATTTCACTGGTGCAAAGGCCATTACCGCAACCTACAGTGAGGGTCACTTGATAGGTGCCTGGACTGGCGTAGGTGTGCGAAGGGCTATTCATGGTCGAGGTCTGCCCGTCGCCAAAGTTCCATTGGTAGCTGTTGATTTGCTGTCCTGGGGGATTGGTCGAACAGTTGCTGGTGAATTGTGTGGCTTCGCCTACGCAAACATTGGTAAAGGTGAAGTTGGCGGTGGGTTGAGGATAGATGACGACCTCAGTGGTGGCAGAGGTAGTTTGGTTGCCGACGGTGGTGACGCAGGTGTATGTGCCGGCCATGTTCAAAGTGCAGTTCGGACGGGTGGGGTTCTGGAGTGAGGAGGTGAACCCGCCGGGGCCTGTCCAGCTATAGGTAGCGCCGTCTTGATAGTTGACTGTCAGATGGATGGTCTGACCCACGCAATAGGGACCGTCATTGTTGGCTACACCTGGCATGATGCCGCAGTCGGTTTCGCCATCACCTGCGTATTTTTGGAAAGTGATGTTACCGCTACTACCGCTGTAATTGGTGATAAGAAGGATGAAGTATTGTCCTACTTGTCCGTTCACCACGTGAGCATACTCGTAGGATTGAGCACTAAAACTACAATCATGAAGGTTGCCGGAAGGATAGAAATTGGGGTTTGTCGTGTTGTTAGGACAACTGGTACAGTTTGCAGTCAACATACCTGCTTGCCCCGCTGATGTCGGACAGGGGTCGGTCTCGTTGGCGAAAGGTCCCCAAAGGGCGAAGTCAACGTCAAAAGAGGCTTCAATCTTGATGGTGATGTTGCCTGCCACGCCAATTCTCATATAATACCAGAAAGAGTGCTTGTTTGTGGGAGAGGAGTTTAAGCATCCGTAGTTGGGCCCTGACCAGGAATAACCGCTATTGTTAGCCGGAAAATTATAAACGTCAGAAGTACAGAAAGGTTCTGCATCCATGCAATGATTGGCACGATCTAAATGGTCGGAAATCAGAAAGTTATAGTAGTCATTGCTTATGTTGTGTGCCCATGAATTAAAGATTTCGCCAAATTCATCTTTCGGCAGCGATGATACTTGTTCGTATTCTTCTCTGAGGGTCATTCTCAGATAATCAAATTCGGCATAAATCGGGATATCAGCGTAGTAGCTGTTGGGTCTGATGAACAATTCACCAGGATTATCGGTCGGGTTACAAATCCACATGTCGCTTGTGGCAAGAGCTGACGCTAACTGAATACGTTCCTCCACATTATCAATCGTAAAAACGTTGAAAAGGATTCCATTTTCATAATCCCTGATTTGGTAGTTTTGAGTCGTATTGGTCTGATTTGACATGTAATCCTGTGCCCAAACCCTTGCAGGGATTACCGTCAACAGAAGAGCAAACACAATTGTCTTGGCGAATTTTTTCATGGTGTGTTAGGTTTTATTTAATTATCTGTATTTTAATATCTTATCAAGTAAAGCTGTCAAAAAATTGACAAAAATCACTTGAAAATCAAGCGACAAATATAGAAAAAAAACTACAATAATAACGCAAGAATGGCAAAATTATTGAAAAAACGCAGCAAATCAACAAAAAAAGGAACCGAAGTGGTTCCTTTTAGTTGAGGCCAGTCCCGTAGGGACGGCGAAAGTCAGGCAGGCAGTGAAGCGAAGCGCAACCCTGCCTTTTGGGGGATTAAACCACCCCCGTAAATCCCATGAACGCCATAGCCAAAATGCCAGCGGTTATCAAGGCAATCGGGGTGCCCTTCATGCCCTTGGGCGGCTCCATCAGGTCGATGTGCTCGCGGATGCCGGCGAAGATGACCAACGCCATGGCAAAACCAAGCGCGATGCCCACGGCATAGATGATGGACTCACCGAGGCTCAGCAGATGAGGCACGCCGCCATAGTTGAACGGCTTGGTGACCACGGTCAAGGCCACGCCGAGGACAGCGCAGTTGGTCGTAATCAGCGGCAAGAACACGCCCAAGGCGGTGTACAGCGACGGGCTGATTTTCTTCAAGATAATCTCCACCATCTGCACCAAGGCGGCGATGATGAGGATGAAGGCAATGGTCTGCAAGAACGTCAGGTTCAAGGGAATCAGGATGTACTGGTTCGTCAGCCAAGTCACGAGGGTGGCGAGGGTCATCACGAAAATGACGGCGGCGCCCATACCCAATGCGGTTGAGGTTTTCTTCGAGGTGCCAAGGAAGGGGCAAATGCCCAAGAACTGGCTGAAGATCACGTTGTTGACCAAGATGGTCGAAAGGATGATGATAAGGTATTTCATGGCTTAGTGACTTTCTTTTTTGAACTTGTTGACGATAGCAATGACGAGTCCGAGGCAGATGAACGCGCCCGGAGGCAGGATGAAGAGCAGCATGTTGGCTGTCTCAGGCAGGATGCGCACGGCGAAGATGGTGCCGTTGCCCAAGAGTTCGCGGATGCAGCCAAGCAGCGTCAAGGCGAGGGTGAAGCCCAAGCCCATGCCGAGGCCGTCCAAAAGCGACGGGAACACGGGGTTCTTCGAGGCAAAGGCCTCAGCGCGACCCAAAACGATGCAGTTCACCACGATAAGCGGGATGAACAGGCCGAGGGTGGCGTAGATGTCGGGCACATAGGCCTGCATGACGAGTTGCACGATGGTCACGAAGGAGGCAATCACGACGATGAAGCAGGGAATGCGCACCTTGTCGGGGATGAAGCCTTTCAGCAGGGAGATGAAGATGTTGGACAGCACCAAAACAAAGGTGGTGGCCAATCCCATCGACATGCCGTTGATGGCGCTGGTGGTCGTTGCCAAGGTCGGGCAGCAGCCCAACAGCAGCACGAGAATCGGGTTCTCTTTGACGAGGCCCTTGGTAAAGGTTTGCAGATGGTTACTCATTGTTGTCCTCCTTTCATGAATTGGGATTTGTTGGCCTCGAAGCCTTCAGTAGCGGTACGCAAGGCCTCGCAGAACGCGCGTGAACTGATAGTAGCCGCAGTGATGGCATCGACATCGCCGCCGTCCTTCTTGACGGTCAGATTGTACGAGGCGGGGTTCTTGCCGTTGAACTGGTCCTTGAACTTGGGCTGCACCATGTTGGCGCCCAAGCCAGGGGTCTCGCTTTGCGAAAGCACCGAAACCTTGTTGATGGTGCCGTCGGCAAGCAGGCCGACCATGAGTTCGATGCGGCCGCTGAAACCGGCGTTGGAGAAGGTCTTCACGGCGGCGCCTAGGAAATTACCTTGCGCGTCGTAGGCCAAGTTGTAGGTCAAGTCGTCGATGGTGACGGTTTCTAATTTCGAGTTTTCGTCGGTGCCAAGCACTTCCGCGATGGCAGCAGCATTCTTCTTTTGGTCCACTTCGGCAATGGTGTCTTTGGTCATGCCATAGACGAGGCCGAGAAGTCCGCCCGAAACCGCCGTGATGACGAGCAGGGCGACGACCATATTAATTAAGGTGGATGGTTTCTTTGCCATGGCGTTTACTTTTTAGCAGGTTTGACGACTCCGAAAACTTGCGGCTTGAAGGCCTTGTTGATGAGCGGCGTGAGGGCGTTCATAATGAGGATGGCGAAGGAAACGCCTTCGGGATAGGCACCCCAAAGACGGATCACCACCGTAATCACGCCCACGCCGAATCCGAACAGGATCTTGCCTTGCGTGGTCATGGGGGTGGTCACCATGTCGGTCGCCATGAAGAAGGCACCGAGGATGAGACCGCCGTAAATCAGATGGTACCACGGCGCGATGAAGTTGGCCGGATTGATGAGATAGCAAATGCCGGTGAAGATGAACACGGTGAGCAAAATGCTCAGCGGCGTGGCAATGTCGATGACCTTGCGGGCGATGAGGTAAATCGCGCCAAGCAGCAGGGCGATGGCGCAAACCTCACCGAAGGCACCGCCACGGTTGCCGAGAACCATGTCCAAAAACTGCATGTCGCCGGCTTGGGCCAACGAACCTGCGCCAGCCTCTTTTAGGATGCCGAGCGGGGTGGGACCCGTGACGGCGTCAGCGAAGAAGCCTTTGTCGAAGATGGGCGCGGCTTTCGGCCAAGTGGTCATGGCGGTCGGGAACGACACGAGCATGAACACGCGGCCTACCAAAGCGGGGTTGAAGGGGTTCTTGCCCAAGCCACCGAAAGCCATCTTGCCGATGCCGATGGCGACAACGCTGCCCACAATGACCATCCAAATGGGAAGGTTGGCGGGCACATTGAAGGCCAAGAGCAGACCTGTCAGCGCGGCCGAGCCGTCGTTGATGGTCAAAGGCCCCTTGATGAGGAATTTCTGAATGAGCCATTCGGTCAGCATACAGGCCGCCATCGAAACGAGGGTCAGCCGCAGGGCATACCAGCCGAAGTAATAAATCGCCACAAGCAAGGCGGGAACCAAGGCGAGAAGCACACGGTACATGATTTTCTGCGTGTTTTCCGTCGAGTGTACATGCGGCGAACCGGATATTGTGTATTTGTTCATTGTTTAATTGTTGGTTGTTTAATCGTTTAATTGTTGGTTGTAGGTGCTGTTAGCTTTTAGCCATTAGTTGTTAGCTTGGCTTGATCGTTGGCTAATGGCTAACAGCTAATAGCTAACGGCCAATGGAACAGCCTACTTTTGATTCCTCGCCCTAATTATCGCCCCCGTCTTGGCCTTGCCGTAACGGATGTAGTCCAACAGCGGGATATTGGCGGGGCAGGTGAACTCGCAGGAGCCGCACTCAATGCAGTCCATGATGTGGTTGGCCTCGGTCTCGTCAAAGTCGTTCAGTTTGGCCACCTTGTGGAGCAGGAAGGGCTGCAATCCCATCGGGCAGGCCTTGGCGCAGCGACCGCAGCGGATGCAGTTGGTCTGACGGCGGTCTTGGGCCTCGTCTAAGGTCATCAAAAGGATGCCGGAAGTGCCTTTCATGCAGGGGAAGTCGGTGACGGACACGGACTTACCCATCATCGGGCCGCCGTTGATGACGTCGGTGATGTTTTCGGGCAGACCGCCAGCGGCTTCGATGAGCAGGTTGGCCGGTGTGCCGAAACGCACACGCAGGTTGCACGGCTTCTTGACCGATTTGCCCGTCACGGTGACGATGCGCTCAATCAAGGGCTTGTTCTTTTGGACGGCCTCGTAAATGGCGTATGTCGAGGCCACATTGACCACGACGCAGCCCGTCTCGATGGGCAGTTTGCCCGAGGGCACCTCGCGCCCCGTGATGGCCTTGATGATTTGCTTTTCGCCGCCTTGAGGGTATTTGGTCTTCAAGGGCTGTACCTCGATGCCTTTGTAGAGGTCGCGGTGCGCGTTGATGGTTTTCTCAAGCAACTCAATGGCTTCCATCTTGTTTTCCTCGATACCGATGATGCCTTTGTCGGTGTTGACGGCCTTCATCAGGATCTTCACGCCGACGAGGAACTCTTGCGTTTTCTCTAACAGGAGGCGGAAGTCGCAGGTGAGGTAAGGCTCGCACTCGGCGGCATTAATAATAATGTATTCGGCTTTTTTGCCTTCGGGCACCATCAGTTTGACGTGGGTGGGGAAGGTGGCACCGCCCATGCCGACGATGCCGCAGTCCTTCACGCGGTCGATGATTTGCTTGGAATCGAGTTTGATTTCGGTGAGCAGTTCATCCGTTTGGATGACGCCCTCGACCCATTCGTCTTGCTCTTCTCTGTCGATGAAAACGGCGGGTTTGTAGTAGCCGGTGTGGTCCATCACCACATCCACCTTGGCAACAGTACCGGTGGCGGGGGAGTGGACGTTGGCCGAAACGAAGCCCTTGGCCGTGCCGATGAGTTGTCCCGTCAGCACACGGTCGCCTTTCTTGACGATGCAGTCAGCCGGTGCGCCGAGGCATTGTCCGAGCGGGACAATAATCTGCTTGGGCATCGGGAAGTCTTGTATGGGTTGGTTTGCCGAGAGTTTATTCTCTTCGGGATGCACGCCGCCCCTTGGGAAAGTCTTTATCGGGTTCATGCTGTGACGGTATTTTCGGGTTTGACTTCAGTTTTCACCTCAACCAGTTCGGGTTTCGGCTGTGGCTTCACGACGGGTTCAGCGCCTTGCAGGGCAGGCGTTTCCGGCTTCGGCGCGGGGAAGTTGATGGCGTGGATGCTGCCTCTCGGGCACACCTTGACGCACTTGCCGCAGGCCTTGCACTTGGCCGGGTCGATGTAGGCCAAATTGCCGCGCATTTCGATAGCCTCGAAGGGACATTCCTTCAGGCACTTCTGGCAGCCGATGCAACCCACCGAGCAGTTTTTGATGACCAATGCGCCCTTGTCGGTGTTGGAGCAGCAGACATAAACGCGGCGGTCTTTCTTGCCACGTGGACGCACTTCGATGATGCCACGCGGGCAGTTCTTGGCACACACGCCACAACCCACGCACTTGTCGGGATCGACGACGGGCAGGCCCGTTTCCTTGTCGATGTGCAGCGCGTCGAAGTTGCACTTCTTCACGCAGTCGCCGAGTCCGAGGCAGCCTTTGGAGCAGCCGCCTTCGCCAGCGTAAAGCGTGTTGGCGAAAGCGCAGATGTCAGCGCCTTCGTAATGCACCTTGGCGGGTGAGTTTTGGCAACTGCCGTTGCAGCGCACCACCGCGATTTTCGGCTCGAAGGCCGCAGCGGTGAGTCCGAGCACGGCGGCCACCTTGCCCATGTCGGTGCCGGGGCAGGCCAATCCGTCGATGTTGCCTTTCTCGGCGGCTTGTTTCACGCAAGCCTCGGCCAAGGCTCGGCAGCCTGCGAAGCCGCAGCCGCCGCAGTTGGCGCCGGGCAGACAGGCCTCCGCCTCATCAATCAATGGGTTCTCCTCGACCTTGAACTTCTGCGCCACGAAGTACAGAATCACGGCCAAAATGCCGCCCAAGATTCCGAGAACCGCAAGGGAAATAAGTAAAGTGTTACTCATTAGAATAGAATTTTGAGTTTGTTTTCAATTTTAGAACCTGCAAAAATACGGAAACTCCTTTTTTCGGCAAAGGAAAATTTTCGGTTTTTTACTCCACGATGTAATCAAACTGCCTCTTTAGTTTGTTGCGCTTCATGTATAGTACTATATAATAAGGTATCAAAGCAACAATACTGATGAGAGCTG
>CAJOEZ010000015.1 GCA_905233685.1 uncultured Bacteroidales bacterium
GGCACTTTCCTTGATGAGGCCTTGAATCATGCCCTTGCGGACGGCTTCGAGATAGCCGCCTTCGTCCTGGATCTTGTTGAACAGGTCCCAAGCGGCAGCGGCGAGGCTCTCGGTGAGGTTCTCGATGTAGTAGGAACCAGCAGCGGGGTCGGCCACCTTGTCGAAGTGGGCCTCTTCCTTGAGGATGAGCTGCTGGTTGCGGGCGATACGATCGGCGAAGTCGGTGGGGATTTCAAACGGCGTATCGAACGGCATCACTGTGAACGAATCGACACCACCGAGGACGGCTGACATCGTACCAGAAGTAGTGCGCAGCATGTTCACGTATGCATCATAGAGGCTCATGCCCAACTCTGCATTCGTAGCGTGGATGTGCATCTTGGCGTTCTCTTCCTTGCCGCCGTAAGCCTTCACGATGTTGGCCCACAGCAGGCGATAGGCACGCAGTTTGGCCATCTCCATGAAGTAGTTCTGTCCGATGGCGAGGTTGAAGCGCATCTTCGGAGCAATCTCGTCGATGGTGAGGTTCTTCTCGGTGAGTTTGTCTAAGTACTCAGCACCCACGGAAAGGGCAAAAGCCATTTCTTGAACGATGGTGGCACCAGCGTTAGTGAACACATGGCCGTTAACGCCAATGGTGTCGAAGCCAGGCATATCGGCTTTCACCACGATATAAGCCAGCTCCATGTCGGTGTTTTCGGTCACGTACCACACGCCACGGCGCAGGTAACGGGTCAGCGGGTCGTAATTAAGCGAACCCTTGATGTCTGGAATCTTCGACAGCATCTCCAACAATGGCAGGTGATACTTGTTGTTGTAGAAGTTGATTTCCACGGCCTTCTGGTCGATGCCGTTGAGCAGCGTCGAGATGGCAATGGTGTCGTAGGCCTTGTCGTACTCCAACTTGAAGCCGATGCTGTTGGCACCACGACTGATGGCGTTGAGGGCGATCTTGTTGGCCTCATGCACGTCCTTCACGGTGATGTCCTGACGGACGAGCCAAGTGTTACCCTCGGCTTTGTTGCCACGGACATAGGGGAACTCGTTGGGGTTCTGACCCGTCCAAGGGATGTCGGCGAGGTTCTCGGCGCGGTAGTAGGGCCGCACTTGGAAACCTTCGGCGGTGCGCCAAACCAACTTTTTGTTGTAGTCGGCGCCTTTGAGGTCTTTCTCGATGACGGCTTCCCATTCCTGGGTCGTCACCGGTGGAAATTCCTCAAAAAGTTTCTTTTTTTCTTCCATAATAATTGATATTCTTATTTTGTTGTTTAAATTATTCCTTAGCTTGTTGAATGAAGCCCCAGCTCTTCATGCCAATGAGCTCGGTGCAAGTCTTGGCACTGAGGGCAACATTTTGATTCAGGTTGATTCTTGACGAAAACACGCCGAAGCCACCGTTGACGTTGGTGTAGTCGGGAATGGTTTGCGAAAAGCCCTCGGAAGGCGAGTTGATTTGGATGTAGTTGTACAGCTCCCTACCGCCTGCCGCGAGATGGATTTTGAAAGAGTCATTCCTGTTAAAATAACGCTCCACACCTAACGTATCGGCTCCAATGGCGGAAGCCAACGCATTGAACAAAGTGGCTTGGTTGTACTTGACAACGTAATGGCCGCTTTCGTATTCGAGGTCGTCGTTATGGATAGCGCCATACGACCAGCTAACTTGTTTGTCAACCAACGGCCCCGACATCTTCTTCTCCTGATAGTTGAATTCCACACTCACTTCATAAACGACGGCATTGTCGGCGGGCGTGAAGGAAATCTTGCCCGTCTTGTCTTCTCCGTCGGGCGTAAAGGTGACCGAGGTGGTGAGAATCTTGAAATTGTCGCCACCCACCACGTTAGTTTCAGAGGTAATGGTGTCGTGAGGCGTGACCACCACTAATTTGTACTTGTATTTCGTGCTGACATTGTCCATATAGAACGGCTGCGTGCAGAAATACACCTTTTGGTTGGGGGCATAAAACACGCCGTAGTGCTTGTCATGGATGGTTATGGTGTCGAGCATGATTTCACGACCCGTTGGAGTATATTGACCGCCAGCTGATGACTTGTACTCAATAATACGCGCATCCAATTTGCCCGGATAGTTGTTCGAGTCGGCAATCAAGGCCACCTGTGTGGCATCAATGGGGTTATCGTTGGTGCCCGAAAAAGCCCTGACGATTTTCATGTAGTTGGTGTCTTGAGTAGCATCTATAAGACCGTAAATCACGGGAACGTCTTTATAATCAGCATAGAGTTCCAACCTGGAGTTGCATGAGGCGAACACTCCCAGTATCAAAGACAACGAAAGGAAAAACGGTAACTTCTTCATTGGTAAAATATTGTTGCTTAGAATCTGCAAAGATAAGGTTTTTTCTAAATGCAACAGCCATGAAGCAAATTATTCTTCTTTGAAGCCCCATGCCGACACCGAAAAAAGGTCTCTTTTTGCGGAAGCGGAGAGCCTCAGCGTCTTCTCGATGGTGGTTCGCGAAGAAAACAAACCACTTCCGCCATCGATGTTGGAATAGCTTGAAACGAGGGGAACGATACTGTTTGATTGTGCCTGATTTGCAAGGTAATAGTAATAAAGCTCTTGGCCGGCGGCACTGATGGACACGACAAAATCATCGATATAACGAACCACATTGGGATTGCTACTGTTCACCACGGTGTCGTTGCCGATGGCATTTTCGAGGGCGTTGAATAACCAGTTGACAGAATACTCCTGATAATACGAGTTTTCGGTGTTTTCAACCTTCGGATACGCGGATAGCGGTTTTGTGCCAAATGAACGGCTGACGTTTTTCAACTGCATGGCCTGACCGCTGTGTTGTTCGCGATAATTGAACTGTATCTTCAATTCGTAGACGACTGCGGCACCATCGGCTCTGAAAAAAACCTTTCCCATGGCTTCGGAGGGGGCTAATTGGAAACTCGTTCCGCCTGATAATACGTCAAATTCTTCACCACCTACCATGCTGGTTTGGGCGGTGAGGGTGTCTCCATCCGGCTTGACCACAACAAGGCGGTATTTGTATTTCTTTCCGTTAGCACCCTCGTTGAAGTGTTTTGTGGTGAAGTAGATTTTTTGGTCGGGCGCATAAAAGGTGCCATACTCCTTGTTGTGAAGGGTCATCGTGTCGAGTTCAAACATGCGGCCTGTCGGTTCGTATGCGCCGCCATTGTTGCTTGCCAGCTCGATGATGCGGGCATCAAGTTTGCCTGGATAATTGCTTGAGTCAGCAATCAAGGCCACTTCGACGGCATCGATTGGGTCGTCGTTGGTGCCACAGAACGCACGGATAATTTTCACGAAATTGGTGTCGACCTTGGGGTCAATCATCGCGTAAATGATGGCGACATCCTTATAGTCGGCATAGAGTTCCACTTTCGTTGAACACGAGCCGAAAAGCATTAAAATAGCTACCAAGACCAGAAAAAGCGTGTTTTTCATGCAACGCTTACTTAAGCCAACTCAAACTGCTCCAAGAATCGTAAGTCATTTTCGAAGAACAGCCTCAGGTCGTTGATGCCGTATTTCAGCATGGCGATGCGTTCCACGCCCATACCGAAGGCAAATCCTGTGTATTTCTCCGGGTCGATGCCGCTGGCAATGAGGATGTTGGGGTCGCACATGCCGCAGCCGAGAATCTCAACCCAACCCGTGTGCTTACAGATGTTGCAGCCCTTGCCGCCACAAATGTTACACGAAATGTCCATCTCCGCAGAGGTCTCGGTGAAGGGGAAATAGGACGGACGGAAACGCACCTTGGTACCCTCGCCAAAGAACTCCTGCACGAAGTGGTAGAGCGTCTGTTTCAAGTCGGCAAACGACACGTTTTCATCGATATAAAGACCCTCAATCTGGTGGAAGATGCAGTGGGCGCGAGCCGAGATGGCCTCGTTTCGGAACACACGGCCTGGGGCGATGATGCGGATAGGTGGCTGGTTCTTTTCCATCACGCGGACCTGCACGCTCGAGGTGTGGGTGCGCAGCAGCACATCGCTGACCTTGTTCACGTTAGGTTCCTTATTAATAAAGAAAGTGTCCTGCATATCGCGGGCGGGGTGGTCGAGCGGGAAGTTCAAGGCCGAAAACACGTGGTAGTCATCCTCAATTTCCGGACCTTCGGCGATGGTGAAGCCGAGGTGGGAGAAAATCTCGTTGATGTCGCGGCGCACGATAGACAGCGGATGCCTTGCGCCACGCATTTCGTTGGCGGGCATGGTCATGTCGAAACCTGCATCATTGGTGTGCTGGTTTTCAAATTTTTGCAGCTGTTCTTCCACTTTTTCCTGCACGACGTTCTTCAGCTCGTTCAGCTTCATGCCCATTTCCTTGCGCAGCTCGGGCGCGACGTTTTTGAAGTCGGCAAACAAGGCAGGAATAACGCCTTTCTTGCTCAAATAAGTGATACGGAAGTTCTCCAAGGCCTCTTTGCTATCCGCCTGGAAACCCTTCACTTGGCTCAGAATATCTTCTACTTTTTCTTTCATTTTATTTGGCTTTTGGCCTTTGGCTACTGGCTTTTGGCCTTTGGCGGTTCATGCCAGGAGCCAGAAGCCAGAAGCCAATAGCCTTATTTTTCAATCGTCACAGAGATAATTGTCACAGGCTCGACCGGCACATCCATGGCACCCGTTTTCACAGCAGCAATCTTGTCGACCACTTCGAGGCCTTCGGTCACTTCGCCGTAAACGGTGTATTCGCCGTCCAAGAAGGGAGTGCCACCCACGGTCTTGTAGGCTTGGCGTTCCTTGGCGGAGAACACTTTGCCCATGCGGCTTTCAAGCATGTCCAAGGTCTTGTCGTCATACACCTTGCCTTGCACGATGTAGAACTGCGAGCCGCTGGAGGCCTTTTTGGGGTTCACTTGGTCGCCTTGGCGGGCGGCGGCGAGGGCGCCTTTCTTGTGGAAATGGTTGCTTTTAAACTCGGCGGGGACAGTGTAGCCCGGGTCTAAACGACCGTCAGCGTTCTGTCCACCTTGAATCATGAACTCCTTGATGACGCGGTGGAACGGCGAGCCGTTATACCAGCCCTCATTCACCAACTTGATAAAGTTGTCGCGGTGCAGCGGGGTGTCGTTGTAAAGCTTGGCTTTTATGGTCCCCATGCTGGTCTTGATGACGACGACGGTTTCCTTTTCTTCGGTTTTCTGTGCTTGGCAGGTCAGTCCGACCAGAACCAAAGCGGCTAAGATTAATTTTTTCATAATTTCGCTATTTAAAGATTCAAAAATTCAAAGATTTAAAATTCAAAAAACTTTTAATCAACTATCAACTCCTAACTGAACAACTGCAAACTCCTAACTTCACACTCCTCACTCATTAACAAAGGAATAGGTTATTTCAAGCTTCAAGTTCTGGCCTTCGGTAGCGTCGGGTCCGTTGATGACCCAGCGGCAGGCATTATAGGACGCGCCATCAATACCAAGACTGAGGCCGTGGTTTTCTATCTTGTTGAGGATAAGCCGTCCGACATATTCCGAAACGCGGAAGGTAAAACTCTTTGAATTGGGGTTGTAGCTGCCGCCAAAATAGCTGTCGCCTTCGTAGTTGTCGGGGAGGATGTAGGTCGTGTTGTCGGCATTGAAACCGAGGAGCACGAGTTTCGTCGGAGCGGTAAAGAAGGTGGTGTCAATGTCGGGTGCGGCAGGCAGGATGAGCTTGGCCTCGTTGATGAGGAGTTTGCTGTGTTCCAAGGTGTCGGCCCAATGTGTGAGGTTAGGGAACATGATGCGAGTCCTGACGCCGCCCATCGATTGCAGATAAAGCCTTTGCTGTCCTAAGAGCGTGTCGCCTTCCAACATCTGCTCGACAAATTCGGTGTTGCCCTGCGTGTAGTCGTGGTCGAAGTGGTTGAAATAGTTGTCGTCCGAAGTCACGTAATAATAATAGCGCATGGCATTTTGCGGTGTGGCGGCATCGTGGTAATAGAGCTGTAACGAAGTCACGGAATTATTGGTCAGGTTGAGGTAACTGACGGCTCCGTTTTGTCCGACAGGATCGCAAATAAGATAAAGCCCTTTGAAATAGCTCTTGAAGACGTCAGGAGTTTGGTAGGCCGAGCTGTCGATTTGCATCAGGTAGGTTCCGAGTTCTTGGCTCAGCGGGATGCGGATGACGGGTTGCGAGATGGTGTCGCTGCCGACGACATAGCTTGCCGTGTGCGGACGCGGCCTGAATTGGTATCCGTTGGCCAAGTCGATGGCGCTGTGGGAGACGGTGGAGTAGCTGTAATACGGTTCGGAGGCTGAAATCGTGTCAGTGAGTTCGTAGACGTGCACGGTTTGTAGCGTGGTCGTGTCGCCGTAAGTGTCGGAAAGGGCCAATTGGAGCACAAGGGAATCGAACACGGGAGTGGTGCCGAAATTCTGTCCCGCCGAGGAGAAACGGAACTGTGTATAGAAACCCGCCTCGGTGTTGCCAAAAACAGGGTCTTTGATGCTGCCGAGAAGGGCAAATCTCACGTTTTTCGTTCCGATGGAGTCGAAGTAGGAATGACTGTACACCTGCACGGTGTCGGTATAATACAAGTTGATGTAATTATTGTCGTCGATGAGGTTGTTGCCGATGGTGTTGAGCGTTTTCTTGCAGGAAAAGAGCGCCAATGCCAGAATGCCAATCATTAACGCCAAGCCGATTCTCGCTGTTGAATGATGTGTTCTCATGGTCCTTTGTTTGGTTTGGAATGGATAACTCAAAACCGCTACACTTATTGTTTGTTGATGAAGGTTTCGAAGAAGTCGTTGCAGTCTTGCGGGAGGCGTTCCATCCCTTGGAATGGCATGACGGGCTTGCCGCAGGTCTTCAGATATTCCTCGATTTCGGGATGGATTTTCTCGCTGCACACGGTGATGCCGTCGGCATAGTCGATGGCGGCCTTCGTGAGGCTGACATAGTCGGTTTCCTTGAAATACTTGAGGTCCTTGGCCGTCATGCCCGGCAGCTTCATCTTCTTCTCGAAGCCGGCCTTGAAGGTCTCCTCAAAGGCATCGTCGTAGATGGAATAGATGATTTTCGACTCGTTGAACAAGGGGTTGTCCCTCATGGTCATGGCGCGTTTCAGATAGACGGGCATTAAGGCCGACATCCAGCCGTGGCAATGGATGATATCGGGCGACCAATTGAGCTTTTTCACTGTCTCGATGACGCCACGGGTGAAGAACACGCAGCGGCTGTCGTTGTCGGGACAGAAGACACCGTTTTCGTCGTAAGCCAAGCCTTTCCGTCTCGAGAAGAAATCCTCGTTGTCGATGAAGTAAATCTGCATCCTTGCCTTCTGGATGGAGGCCACCTTGATGATGAGCGGGTGGTCGGTGTCGTTGATGATGAGGTTCATGCCCGAGAGGCGTATCACTTCGTGGAGCTGGTTGCGGCGCTCGTTGATGATGCCGTAGCGGGGCATGAAAATCCTGATTTCCTTGCCGCTTTCTTGGGTGGTTTGGGGCAGATAACGTCCGACGAGGCTCAGGGGCGTCTCCGGAAGATAAGGGGTGATTTCCTGGTGGACGAAAAGTATTCTTGTCTTGTTTTCCATTGTCTCTGTTGCGCTTGAGGGTTTCAAAAGAGCAAAAGTACAATTTTTTTCTGAAACAGCGGTGAAAAATTTTTACCATCGAAAAAGACGATTTTTTAATCCGCTGAAAAACAGAAACAAATCCGACAGCAAACGACAGCAAACGACTACAGTCGACTACAAACGTTTAATCAACGGCTTAGTCTTGACAAAGGTTGTTACTTTGCACCGTCGAACCGAAAGGAACGGCATGGTTAATCACAAATTACAAACTTTAAACACACACACATTATGAGTACAATGAGAAATTCGGTCATGCTGATGGGCCGCCCGGGTGCAGACCCAGAGATGAGAAACCTGAACAACAACCAGAAAATCGCGCGCTTCCGCCTTGCTGTGACGGAAGGCCGCAAAAACGCCAACCAAGAATGGGTGAATGACACACAGTGGTTCAATATCGTGGCCTGGGGCAAGACAGCCGACCGCGTGGAACGTAACGTGAAGAAAGGCTTGCAAATCGCCATCGAAGGCAGCCTGCGCAACAATGAGTGGACCGACGACAAGGGCAAGAGGCATACCTCCACCGAGGTTTGGCTTAATGACCTTCTGATGATGGATAAGGTCAAGGACTGACGCATCGTCCAGAACCTAAAAACAAAGCCTTGGCGTTTGGAAAACGCCAAGGCTTTTCATGTTTTGCTCTTACTTGCTGTAGACTTTCTGTTTTTTGAGGGCGCAAAAATACAAATCAAATATATTCAAAGTACATATTACATGGTTCGGTCGGATTTGCAAAACCGTTGGAGCACACCAATCACCCCGAAACCATAAACACCCGACTGTCCTTCCACCGAGAGAATCGCAGCATTTCGTTGGTGAAATGGGTGCGGCTGCCCACTTGGTCGAGCAGTTCCTTGGCCTTGTCGAACTGACGCAATTCGCGGTAAATCTCGGGTACTTCGAGGTCGATTTGCTCGTCGGGGTGTTTTTCGAGCAGGGTCAAAAGGCGGTTCAGGTTGTCGGTGAAGTCCTTGTAATTCTTGATGAACAGCCTTTCGCCTTCGAGAATCATGCGGCGGTTGTTGTGCCACACGCCGAAGCTCATGAATCCGTTGAGGAGGTATTTCAAGCGCACGTGTTGGTGGTTGCGGTGCAGGTCGTTGTAGGCCCACCAAAGGAGGCGCCGCAGATAGATTTCGTTTTTCGGCTCGTAATGGCTCTTTTTCAGGAAGGTCTTGTAGTGGTTGATGAGCGCGAGCTTGCCCTTGTTGTCGGAGAAGCGGATGCCGTAGAAGCGCCAAGTGTTCCAAGAATAGACCTCGACGTCGGGCTTTTCCTCGGTGATGAAAGGCTTAGCAGGCTTCTCGACCCAGAAGATGTGGGCGCACGAAGGACACATAATCATCTTCTGCGGGGTGGTGATGAGGTTGTCATTCAGCACCTTACCGTCGGAATACAAGATAGCCTCATTGACCAACTCGGCCTTTAGGTTGCGGCCTTCTAACCAGGCTTGGCAATGTGGACATTGGAAGTAATATGAGTCGAATTTGAGCATCTTTCCTCGACGTTTTGCGGCGGTAAAAGTAAGACAATTTTTTATTTCCGCCCATAATCAGCGGAATTATTAATTCATTTCCGCCCATAGTCGGCGGGAATTTCGCCCCAAATTTCTGTTTTCCATTTTAAAATTGGCACCTCGATAGGGTTGTTGTTCAGCCAGTTTTCGGCGCGCTCGACGAGTTGGAAAAGGTAGTCGTTCTTGGCGTTGCGCTGCAGTTTGGTCTTGCATTTCTTCTGCTGCACCCAAATCTGCGCGTTCACCGAATCGCTGTAGATGGGGTACTTCCAGCCGTTTTTTTTCTGCAAGGAAAGCGCATGGACAAGGGCCAAAAACTCCCCAATGTTGTTGGTGGCGTTGGGGAAGACAGGACTCTTGAACAGCGGGTAGGAGTTGGCGGGTTTCACGCCGAAATCCACGAACACGCCTTGGTATTCCATCTTCCCGGGATTGCCCGAGCAGGCAGCGTCCACGGCAATGCACGGGCTGACAGGCTGTTCCTTGGCCATCGAAAGGTCAATCACAGGCGCGACATCCTTGCCCCAATAGTTCTCGGGACCTTCCTTGAACGCCGTTTCGGCACTCAGGCGGTCGGGGAAACCTTTGTATTTGGCACCGGCAAAGCCTTCGATTTCCTTTTTGCAGGCATCCCATCTGTCGTAAATGCCTGGGTTTCGGCCTTGCCAAACGACGTAAAACTTGTTCTTCGCCATGGGTTAGGGGGTCACTTCGTCAGGATTTCCAAGCCGGTTTCGGTCATGAGGAAGGTGTGCTCCCATTGCGCGGAGGGCAGCTCGTCTTCGCTGATGACGGTCCAGCCGTCGGCGCTGTCGATAAAGACCTTCCACGTGCCCGTATTAATCATCGGTTCGATGGTGAACACCATGCCCGGCACTAAAAGCATTCCAGTGCCTTTCTTGCCGTAGTGCAGCACTTCGGGGTCGTCGTGGAACTTGAGACCCACGCCGTGACCGCAGAGGTCGCGCACCACGCTGAATCCATTCTTGTGGGCGTGCTGCTGGATGGCGTTGCCGATGTCGCCGACATAGCCGAAAGGCTTGGCGGCCTCCATGCCGATGTAGAGGCATTCCTTGGCCACGTCGACCAGTTTTTGTTTGCGCGTCGTGGTCTTTCCGATGACATACATGCGCGAGGCATCGGAGTAGTAGCCGTTCAAGATGGTGGTGACGTCCACGTTGATGATGTCGCCTTCCTTCAGGATTTCCTTGGCCGAGGGAATGCCGTGGCAGACCACTTCATTAATCGAGGTGCACACGCTTTTCGGGAAGCCTTCGTAGCCCAAAGGTGCCGGAATGGCTCCATGCTCGATGGTGTAGTTATGAACCAACTCGTTGATTTCCAAAGTACTCATTCCCGCGTGGATTCGCTCGCCCACGAGGTCGAGGATGGCTGTGGTGATGACACCGCTCTTTTTGATGCCTTCAATCTCTTCGGGGGTACGGATGAGGCTGCGCTTGGGCACCATCGCGCCTTTGCTTTCCAAATACATCACCTTTTTGTCCAATGCTGTCGGTTCCTGTCCGGCCGGGACACGCCACTTCTTACGCCTGTTAAACATATCGCTTGAAATTAGGCCGCAAAAATAGTGTTTTTTTGAATACGGCCCTTCGACAAGCTCAGGGACCTTAGGTTTTTCGGCAGTTAGAGGGTGCCTGAGCCTGTCGAAGGCCCCGCTATTTGGCAATGACTATTCCTAATTCTTTATTAATCTGCTTGCGGATGTCGTCAAGGTCTTTTTTGCGCTTGAGCAGAATGAGCTGGTCGTCGGAATCTTCGGTGGTTTTCAGTTCCTCTTCTATGGCTTTGCGGCGGTCTTCAATCATCAAGTCCTTGTAGCGGTATAACGAAGATAACACGGTGGTTCTCAGCATGTTTTCCTCGCGCTTGACATAGATGCCGTATTTTTCCCATTGGTCGAGCTTGTAGGGCGATGAAAGCAAATCAGCGGCCAATTGGGAAATGGCTTCGTCCTCATGTGAAACGAAAAATTGGTCGTCAGGGATGCGGCCTTCGTCGAGGGCGTGGTCGAAGAGGTCGAAGATTTTTTTGTTGACGGGGTCTAAGAAGAGGCATTCGTCGTTTTTCAGGTCGTCGATGATGAACTGCGCCACGCTGACTTGCTCGTAAACCGATTGTCCGTCCTCATCAAAGCGCTCGTCGGTAATCATCTCCCGACCGTACATCAACAGTAACTTCACCAACTCGCGTTCCTGATAATAGCCCGCAGGAAGCTGGTCCTCAACGGTTTCCTCTTGTTTTGGGGTGGTCGTCGAGGTGTCGGTTTCGGTGACCACATTCTCCTCAATGCCTAAAGTTTTCTTCAGCTTTGCCCGCAGAATCTTGTTCAGTTCGTTGGTCAAGGTCTGCTCGGGCATGTCCAAGAGGCGGCTGCACTCCTTGACGTAGGTGATGCGGAAGATGCTGTCGGGGATGACGGAGATGGTTTCCACGATGTCACGGATGACCTGCCCGCGCTTGATGGGGTCGTTTTGCGCGTCTTTCAGCAAGAGTTCTGTCTTGAAACGGATGAAGTCTTTGGCGTTGTCTTTCAGGTAGTTGCTGACATACTCCACCGAGAACTCCTTGCCGAAAGTGTCGGGGTCATGCTCGGGCGGGAGGACGACCACGCGCACGTTCATGCCTTCGGAGAGAATCATGTCGGTGCCGCGCAAGGCCGCATGAACGCCCGCCGCGTCGCCGTCATAAAGCATGGTGATGTTTTTCGTGTAGCGTTTCACAAGGCGGATTTGCTCCATTGTGAGCGAAGTGCCGCTGCTGGCCACCACATTCTCAATGCCGATTTGGTGCATTCGAAGCACGTCGAAATAACCTTCCACGAGGATGCACTCATCCTGTTTGGCGATGGCGTTCTTGGCGAAATAGATGCCGTAAAGCGTCTGTTTCTTGTCGTAAATCTCTGATTCAGGCGAGTTTTGGTATTTCGGGCTTTTCTTTTCGGGGTCGTTCACGAGAATGCGTCCGCCAAAGCCGATGACGCGCCCCGTGAGGCTGTGGATAGGGAACATCACACGACCGTGGTAGCGGTCGTACAGGCCTTTTTGTCCCCTGATGGAGAAGCCGACTTGCTCCAAAAGTTCCTCAGAATAGCCGTTTTTCTTGGCGTGTTCGGTAAAGGCGTCCCATTTGGCGGGACTATAGCCGAGGTGGAACTTTTGAATGATGGGGTCGAAATAGCCGCGCTCACGGAAATACTCAAGGCCGATGGTCTTGCCTTCCTCGGTGTTCCAAAGCGTATCGACGAAAAACTTGTCCGCGAACTCGTTGATATTGAACATCTTCTCACGAACGCTCTGGAGCATGATTTCCTCTGCGGTCTGTTCCTTCTCCTCGATTTTGATGTTGTATTTCTTGGCGAGATAACGCAGGGCCTCGGGGTAGGTGAAATGCTCGTGTTCCATGAGGAACTTGGCCGAGTCGCCGGCCTTGCCGCAGCCGAAGCACTTGAAAATATTGCGCGCGGGATTCACGTTGAACGACGGCGTCTTCTCGTTGTGGAACGGACACACGCCAATGAGGTTCGCCCCGCGCTTTTTCAGCGTGACGAACTCGCCTACAACCTCCTCAATGCGAGCGGTTTGCAGAATTTGTTCAACCGTTTCCCTTGATATTGCCATTGTCGAAATTTTTCTTCAAAGCTTCCAACTCCATCAAACGATTCCATCTCGCATTGGTTAGACGGACAGTAATACTTCTCGGTGTTTTTTCAAGTACGCACATGACAATTCATATTTTGTTTGCAAAAGTACACATTTTCTCCAAACCGCAACAGAAACCCCAAAAAAGCCTGATGCTTTTTACAAAACACCAGACTTGTAAAACACCCCTAAAGAGTACAAAGAAATCATCCAACAGAACAACCCGCTGTGACCAAATCGCTCGGCGTGAGCAACACCAAGCGGCCATCCCTGTCTTCAGCGGAGAGAATCATGCCCTCGCTCACCACGCCCTTCAGCTTGCGCGGCTCGAAGTTGGCGATGAAGCACACTTGCTTGCCCACAAGTTTCTCAGGCTCAGTGTAATACTTCGCGATGCCGCTCACGATGGTGCGCTTGTTCATGCCGTCGTCGATAAGGAACTGGAGTAGTTTGTCAGCCTTCGGCACCTTTTGGCACTCGAGGATGGTGCCCACGCGGATGTCCACCTTCATGAAGTCGTCGAAAGTGACTGTCGGCTTGATGTCGTTGGGCTTCCATGCGTTGAGTTCGTTGGCCTTCTTGGTTTCTTCCAACTTCTGCAACTGCGCCGCCACCACGCTGTCCTCGACCTTCTCGAACAACAGCTCCGGCTGACCAATCACAAGGCCTGCGGGCAACAGGATGGTCTTTTCAGCATCGTCCCAACCCTCGAAGAACAAAGCAATCATTTTCTGCAACTTCTTCGCGCTGAAGGGCAGGAAAGGCTCGCTCAAAATGGCCAAATGGGCCACAATCTGCAAACTCACCGCCATCACGGTCTTCACGCGCTCGGGGTCAGTCTTGATTTGCTTCCAGGGCTCATTGTCGGTGAGATATTTGTTGCCAAGGCGGGCCAAATTCATCAGCTCATTAAGGGCCTCGCGAAACTTGAAGTTCTGGATGAGGTAGCCAATCTTGTCGGGATAGCTGTTCATCTCCGCGATGGCAGCCAAGTCGGTGTTATTAAGGTTTTCCATGGCAGGAACGACACCGTCGTAATATTTGTGCGTCAGCACCAAAGTGCGGTTCACGAAGTTGCCGAAGATGGCCAAAAGTTCGTTGTTGTTGCGGTCCTGGTAGTCCTTCCAAGTGAAGTTGTTGTCCTTGGTTTCGGGCGCGTTGGCAGTCAACACGTAGCGCAGAACATCCTGTTTTCCAGGGAATTCCTCAAGGTATTCATGCAGCCACACGGCCCAGTTGCGCGAGGTCGAAATCTTGTCGTTCTCGAGGTTGAGGAACTCGTTGGCGGGCACGTTTTCGGGCATGATGTAGTCGCCGTAGGCCTTCATCATGCAGGGGAAAATGATGCAGTGGAAGACGATGTTGTCCTTGCCGATGAAGTGCACTAACTTGGTCTCGGGGTCTTTCCACCATTTTTCCCAGTTTTCGCCACGTTGTTCGCAAATCTCCTTGGTGTTCGAGATGTAGCCGATGGGCGCGTCGAACCAGACATACAGCACCTTGCCTTCCGCATTTTCGAGCGGGACGGGAACGCCCCAGTCCAAGTCGCGGGTGACGGCGCGGGGCTGCAAACCACCGTCCAACCAGCTCTTCACCTGACCATAAACGTTGGGTTTCCACTCCTTGTGGCCTTCGAGAATCCACTCGCGGAGCCAGGTTTCATATTGGTCCAAAGGCAGGTACCAGTGCTTGGTCGGCTTCTTCACCAAGGCCGCGCCGCTGAGTTGCGAGTGCGGATTAATCAGTTCGTCGGGACTCAAAGAACTGCCGCATTTCTCGCATTGGTCGCCGTAAGCGCCATCTGCGCCGCATTTCGGGCAGGTGCCGACTATATATCTGTCGCTCAGGAACTTCTGTCGCTCGGGGTCGAAGTATTGCTCCGTTTCCTTCTCGATGAATTTCCCGTCATCGTACAGTTTCTTGAAAAACTCTTGTGCCGTGGCGCGGTGCATCTTCGAAGAGGTACGCGAATAAATGTCGTAGCTAATGCCCAATTCCTCAAAGGACTTTTTGATGATTTCGTGGTAGCGGTCCACGATATCTTGAGGCGTAACGCCCTCTTTTTCAGCCTTAATCGTAATCGGCACACCGTGCTCGTCGGAACCCCCGACAAACAGGACTTCCTCGCCGCGCATCCTGAGATAGCGGACGTAGGTGTCGGCAGGGATATAGACGCCGGCCAAATGACCGATATGGACGGGGCCGTTGGCGTAAGGAAGTGCGGTGGTTACCGTGTAACGCTTGAAGTGTTTGTTCGTTGATTCCATTTTTTCGTTAGTTATTAGTTGTTCAGTTGTTTAGTTGTTCAGTTTGTCATTGCGAGGCCGAAGGCCGTGGCAATCTCATTAATTTTGTTGATTAGCTTTTCAGTTCCATTTACAGATCACGGGTTGATGATAATGCGCCCTTGTGTATTGGCGTATTGTTGGCCGACCGTGCCGCCGAGGGCGGTGGTGATGTAATCCACCAAAACCTGGCTGTAGAGGTCGATGGTCTTGTCTAACACTTTGCAGTTGGCTAACACTCCGCCGTAGCCGCCGCCAGTGACGGCATAGCCAATGGTGCCTATGGTGTAAGTCGCAGAGGGGTCGAGTGGCACATAGCTGCCATCAGCATGCAGCACTTCGACGTTGCTGACACTGTGGTCGCTTGTCGTCACGGTGAACCGCAGCCCCGACACTTGCGGGAAGTCGCCGTTCTCGTCAGGCAGGCTGGATATGCCGAAATTAAGCATTTCAAGTATTTGGGCTCCAGTGGCCTCAATTTTCCATACCAAGTCGTCGAAAGGCAACAGGGAGATGCAGTCACCGTAAGTCAGGTCGCCCGCTGCTAGGTCGGCGCGGATGGCGGCACCATTTAGCAGCCCTATGTCGGCACCCATCTGCCAACGCATGGCATCAGTCGAAAGGTCGCCAGCGTTGGTCTCGGCCTTGCGCACGAGGCGGTTGCCGTTGCCGTCGGTGATGAGAATCGGCACCTCGCTGTAGGCTACCACTTCGCTTGTTTGGGCGTTCACTTGTATATTCACCCGCTCCACGGCGGCCTTGACGGTGCGATTCACCTCTGTAATCTGCTCCGTCGGTATCAGCTTGATGTTCATGCGGCCGTCGGCGCCGATGTAAAGTTGTCCGACATTGGCGAACTGGGTGCCAGTGTTGGCCATCAGCACGGGCTTTCCCTGACAGTTGGTGAGCACCGTGTCGATGACGCTATGCGAGTGGGCATCCAACACCGCATCGATGCCGTGGGTGGCGGCAATGAGGTCGTTGCTGGGAAAGGCGTTCGAATAGGCATCCTCGCCTAAGTGCGACAGCAGCACCACATAGTCGGCACCTTCGGCGCGCGCCGCATCGACGGCCTGCTGTACCAAAGTCGTGTACTCGTTTTGGCGCAGAGTGTAAAGCTGTTGGCCCGACTCGTCGTAGAAGGCATAACGCTCGTCCTCAATCTCGGTGTAAGGCGTCAACACTCCGACGAAAGCTACGCGACGGTCGCCGTAGGTGCGCATGGTGTAAGCGTCATACATGCGATGGCCAGCCATGTCGAAGAAATTGCAGCACACCACGGGCGCGTTGAAGTCGGAGAAAAGGGTCTGTTGGCGCGGCACCTTATAGTCGAACTCGTGGTTGCCCAAGGTGACGGCATCGTAGCCCACCGTGCGCATGATGTCGATGATGTATTGCCCGTGCGACAATGCACCAGAAACATCGCCTTGGACAAAGTCGCCGCTCGACACAATACCCGTCCAAGCGGTATCTGCTATAGCGTCGCGCAGTCCGGCTATCTTGGGGTAGCCGTCAATGGCGCAATGCACGTCGTTTTCAAAGAGAATGACGATGCTGTTGCGATTATTCTCTGGGGTAATCGGCTCCTTCTGGCAGCCCGTAGTCAACAACAAGACGCCGAGAGCGAGAAAGAGGAATAATTTGGTTTTTTTCATTTTTCAGCTTAATTTGAGGATTCAAAAGAAGCCGCAAAATTACGAAATTATTCCTTGCTATAGTCTTGAAACACCCATTTTTGCTCAACGGATAGAAGCGAGCCCCAATCCCCTGAGCCAGCGAAGCCCAAAAACAATCCGCCGAAGGCAACAATCATTGCCCTCGGCGGAAATCATTTCGGATAAAGCAGGGCTTTTCAGCCCTCGACAGCCGAATTACTTAATCGTATGTTTGATGTATTCGTAAGTCGCTTTCTCGGTCTCCGACTCTGCGGAAATCATGTAGCCGTCTTCGTTGTATTGGTACGACACGCCATCCTCAATTCTGTTGTGCTTCGACTGGCGCTGGGCCAAGCGGATGCCGTCGCCGTCAACGAGGTAATAAGCCATCGGGGTGCCCGTGTAGACCGACGGATTGGCATCGTAAGTGTAGTTGATGACCGTGGTTCCGGCCAGGTCAGCGGGTTCCAGGATTTCTTCCACCACCTTTACGGCGTCGCCGTTCTCCCAGGTCAGGGTCCATTTGGCCGTCTTGTAATTGTCATAGGCCATGAATTCGGCCACGTTGCCTTCGGTGGTGTAGGCCGTCACTTCGCCCCATACCAATGTGTCGTTCTCTTTGATGTTGTAGAACTTCTTCACGAGGTTGGCATCGTAGGTAAAGCAATACTGCCATTTGCCGCTTTCCTCTTCAGCTTTCACGAGGTTGCCGTTTTCGTAAACCATCCTTTCGTGGTACACGCTATTGAGAATGGGCGAGTCAATCGAGTCGACTAAGCGCGTCAGGGTTTCGTCATCCCAAGAGTAGAGGGTGTACAACTTCATTTCCATCACTCCAGAATTAACGATGTGTTCTTCCGAGACCAAGCGTGTAATGGTTTGCGGCTCAGGAGTCGGAGTTGGAGTAGGGTCTTTGTGGCATGAGGTGAATGCCAATGCAGCGAAACAAGCTGCCCAAATCAAGTTTTTCTTCATTTTTTGATTATTTTAAGGTTTGAAATCGGTTGCAAAATTACAAAATTATTCTTCACAGTTTTATTGAATGACGATTTTCTGCGTCTTAACGTCTTTACCATCAATCAAACGCAGCACATACACGCCCGCAGGAATGCCGCTGATAGAGATGTTGCGCGCCGCGTCTCTACTGACGATCACGCGTCCCATCACATCGACAATCTGCAAGGTGTAGGTCCCTGAGCCTGTCGAAGGGCCGTCCGTGATGACGATGTTGCCGTTCGCATCGACAAAGGCAAAGGTCGCTGAGCCCGTCGAAGCGCCGCCTTCTTCGTTCGCGCTGAACACCAAGCGGAAACGGCTGGCGTAGTCCGTCGTCTTGGCGGTGAAGGTGTAGGAGGTCGCTGAGCCTGTCGAAGCGCCGTCCCATGCTTGTCCTTCGACAAGCTCAGGAGCCGCATGGGTCAGCAAATCCACATCGGCACCCGTCCTATTATCAATAAGGTGTAAATAGCCCAGCTCCACGCCTTCGGGATTCACCGAAATCGTGTAGGTGCCGTTCTCCTTCGCCTTGAAGTTGACGGGCACTTCGCTTTGCTTGTCGCTGAAAGCGATGGCGTATTCCTCGCCGCCTTGCGGCAGGTAGATGTTCGCGCTTTGTTCGCCGAAGTAGAACTTCTCCAGTTCGTTGTCCTCATTGAAGCTCACGATGGCGTTGTCAATAAAGGCCGCTGAGGTGCCGCGAGTTTGGTTGGCCAGAGCCAAAGTGATTTGCAAGTTGCTGTTGTTGGGCTGGTTGGCTTGCGAGTTGGGAGTCACTCGGGTGAAGGTGACGCTCTCATGCTCCGCATCGGCCTTCACCATCACGCCCTCGCAGGGGCCAACGATTAAGTTGCTGGCGGCTGCTTTGATGACCTGCTTGTCGTTCTCCATCTGGATGGTGAAGCACGGCCGGCTGACGATGGCGTTGCAGGCGAAGGGATTGCCCACCAGGTTCCAGCCCGCGTGCGAGCTGGCCTCGTGGCTCAAGCCGCTGATGGTAACGGCCGTGTTGCTCGGGCAGAGGGTTCCCGTCATGCTGAGCGTGGTGTTGCTTTGGTTGGCGTAGAGGTAGCCTTTCTGCGGCGAGATGTTGAAGCCCGGGTCTACGTTGCCTGTGCCCGGCTTGTAGTTTCTCCATTTTCTGGAGGGCTCGTCGTAATAGTAAAGGTCATAGGAGCCGGTGGTCATGTTGGTCACATTGGTGGGTGCGAGGCTTTCGACCATGGGCGAAGCGATGAAGTTCCAGCCGCTGTTGTTGTTACCGTCGTGTCCTGTGATGCTCTTCTCTACCGTGGCCTGCACGCCCGCATTGCTGTGCAGCAGTTGTCCGCCGTTGGCGATGGTGAGGCTGCCGCCGTTGATTGCGATATTACCCGCATTGGCTGTGTAACCGCTCGTAACGGTGGCACTGGCACTGATAATGACATCACTGCCCGCCGGAGGCACTGTGCCTGTGCTCCAGTTAGTGGCCGTGTTCCAATCGCCTGCGGTCTCAAAGATGTAGAAATTGCCGCTTTCGTCGGCGAAGTTGTAGCTGCTCACATCGCCGTCCACCGTGAAGTAGCCCGCGAAGGCGTTGACGGTGTTGCAACCCTGGGCTGGGAGGTGAAGCTTGCCGTCAGTACCCACATATAGGTTTTGAGTTGAGCCGATGGTAAGGTTGGTTGGCGCAAAAGAACCGTGGAAATGAACGTTATTGTTAGTGTTGTTGACACTTGAGGCAGTTGCCGCGCTGATGACGACATTCTCGAAGGTTGGGTTGACAATGTCGTCGCCCGAATCCCATTTCACAAGGTAGGGTGTGCCGGCGGTGATAGTGGTTGCATTGGCAAGACTTACGGTCAAAGCATCAGTGCTTCCATCATAGGTTGTAGTATTCGCATTAAGCCTCATTATAGAAGCGTAGGTCGCATCACCGAAAATGCTATTGTTAGTCAGGGCATCGCCAGTCAAAGTGAACGGCAAAGTGAACACATTCCATTCGCCGTTCTTGTGGAAGGTGACACCCTCAAGGGTTACATTGGCGTTGACGCCATTCCATGAGGCCAAGGCGGCGGTGTTGTCTTGGTTGGCATATAGAGTGATGTTTGCGGAGAGGTCGCCCACGAAAGTGGCACGGACGCCCGTCGCGTCGTCTTGGCCCGTTCCAGGATTATAGGCGAATTTGCTTTGGTATCCGCTCAGATAGGGCTGTAAGACATGGATTTTTGTTGTCTGGTCTTCCTTGAACGAATTGGCTCCGTTGTTCCAGGTGAGGTTGGCCGGGTTGGGATAGCAAACCACATTGGTCATGCCCGTGCAACCATTAAAGGCATGGCTGTCAATCAGTGTCACATTGGCAGGGATGGTGATGGCCGTGAGGAGGTAACAATGAGCAAAGGCACTCGCCCCAATGGTGGTCAGGCTATTGGGGAGGTTCACTTCAGTCAAGGCTGTGTTGTATGTGTGAGTTTCAATATTATACACACTTTCAAACATTCTCTCGCCAACGATGGTGCATCCCTCCTCGAAAGTGGCCGATGCCAAACTTGTGCAGTTTGCAAATGCTCCACTGCCTATGTCAATAACCGATCCGGGGATGGTAATGCTGGTAAATGGATTATATGAGAAAGCCTGTTCACCGATGCTGGTCAAGCCATTGGGGAGGCTGATGCTGCTAAAGCCGCAGCTGGAGAAGGCACGGTCGCCAATGGAGGTCAATCCAGAAGGCAGTGCAATACCGGTCAAAGCATCGCAGCCATTAAATGCACTGATGCCGATGGAAGTCAAGGTGTTGGGGAGGCTGACGGTGGCGAGGTAGTTGCAGCCGCTGAACGTTTGGTCAGCGATGGCAGTGACACCTGAAGGAATGGCGACGCTCGCGATGCCGGTAGTGGCAAAAGCGCCCTTGCCAATGGTGGTGACGGCGGCAGGGATGGTGATAGCAGTCAGTTGTGTACAGTAATTGAAGGCATTGTCGTCAATCAGCGTCAAAGTGGAAGGCAGTGAGACAGACGACAGATTACTCTGCTCGAAGGCAAACTTGCTGATGGAAGTTACACCCTCGCCCACGGTCACGGTTTGGATATAATGCTTGAAGTTGTACCACTTTTGATGGTCCCATGCTGTGTAATGGATTATCTCTCCAGTTCCTGGGTCTTCGTATGAGGCTTCATGCGACTCTGGGTCATCCATGGCTCCCGTGCCAATAACGGTGAAAGAACCGTCAGCATAGAGTGTGCAGGTGACATGGGTTTGGGTCCATGTGTATGGGAAATTGCCAAGATCAGAGGAATAAGTCACGTTAAGCACGGAACGGTCATCGTTATAGCGATCCACCTTGAACTTATCAAAGTAGGCATCATATTGGTTTACAAGGATATGCAATTTGGTTTGGAAGTCGGGTTTGAAAAGATCTACATCAATCCAACGGAAAGTCGCTGCATCGACATCGGCTACCCATTCCAGGTTATTGGCCTCTGGCCAGCAATACACATCCGTTATGCTGCTACATCCGTGGAAAGCACCGATGCCGATGTTGGTCACCGAGCCCGGGATGGTGAAGGTGGTCAACGATCCACAGTTATAGAAGGCATACTGTCCGATGGTGGAGAGTGTCGCATTCTCGAGGAAGGTCAGCGTGGCGAGGTCGGTGCAGCCGTCGAAGGCATGGTCGCCGATAGTGGTGACTGCATTCGGAATCGATAGGGTTGCGATGCTTGTGCAACCATTGAAGGCATTGTCGCCGATGGTGGCGAGGCTGGAACCGAGATTCACGTTGGCCAAGGCCGTGCAGTCTTGGAAAGCGTTGGTGCCAAGCGTGGTGACGCCGGTCAGGGTCAAGTCAGTCAAAGAGGTGCAGCTTTGGAAGACGTAGTCGCCGATGGTGGCGATGTTGTTGGGCAACGAGACGGCTCCGATAGCGGTGCAGCCTTGGAAAGCATAGTCACTGATAGCGGTGAGGCCGGATCCAAAGGTGATATTGGCCAACGAGGTGCAACTCTGGAAGGTGTATTCGCCGAGGGCGGTCAAACTGTTCGGCAGTGAAAGTGTTACAAGAGAAGAACAACCCTGGAAGGCATAGTCACCGATTGTGGTAAGGCCACTGCCAAAAGTCAAGTTGGACAGACTGTTGCATCCTTGGAAAGCGTAGTCTCCAATAGAGGTGACACTGTTGGCGAGGGTCACGGTGGAGAGGTGGGTGAAATCGTCGAAAGCATGTGTGCCGATGGAGGTCACGCCGTCATTCACCGTGAGGGTGGTGATTTGATCGGCGTAGGCAAACAGGTCGTTATGTTCTAGGTAGTTGGGCATGGCGCCTGTACCGTAGTTGGGGATTCTGTGGATGGTGAACTCATTGGCATTAGCGGCGGCTAGCATGGTGACGCAGTCGCCAGTTACCCAGGTGTAAGGATAGCCCATGTTGATGCCGTCAAAACTTACATTGACAGTGGAGAATTTGGCATGGTAGCCACCCAACTGTGCGCCATAGACATGGCATTGGGTGGCGTGGTTGGCCATGAAGGAAGCCGTTGCATCACCCCAAGTGAGGTCGTTTGCGTCGGGATGGCAGTAGATTTGGGCAATGCTGGTGCATCCGTCGAAGGCATGGGCACCGATATTGGTCACGCCGGCAGGGATGGTGAGGGTGGTCGGAGTGGTGCAGTTGGCAAGAGCATAGGCTCCGATGCCTGTCACGTTATCACCGATGACGATGCTGGCAATCTGATTTCTCACTCCGTCGGTATACCACGGCTGCGCATCTGCACTGGCATAATCGGCCATCGCGCCTGTGCCGCTGAGGGTAAAGCTGCCGTCGCTGGCAAGGGTGCAGGTAATGTCGCCACTCTCCCACACGCAGGGGTAGACGTCGCCTTGGAAGGTGACGTTAAGGTGAGAGTAGGTTCCATTCGTGTAGTTGAACCTGTCGAAATACCTTTGGTAGCGATGGGCTGGGACATGGCAAACGGTGCCTTGGTTGGGCATGAAACATGTTGAACTTGAGCCCCAGGTTATACTCTCTGGATTAAGTGAATACATGTAGATGTTGTCAACGTTAGTGGTGCTGCTAAAGGCTTCATCATCGATTGAGATAGACTCGGATTCAATGTGTATGGTCGTCAAACTTGAGCAATTTCCAAACGCATCATTCCAGATTTCCACAACACTGTTGGGGATGGTAACAGACGCCAACGACGTACCTTCGAACGAGGAAGTGTAAATCTTTTGTACTGTAGTGCCAAGATTGAGGCTGGCAAGATTGGTGTAATTCTCGAATGCACTTGAGCCAACGTTGTATGCACCATCTGCAAATACAACACTTGTTATCAAAGCTCTAAAGTCGTCCCATGGGCCAGGATCGTTGCTATTATAGCCACTCATTTCTCCATAATGCCATCCACCGCCAGGATTGGGGACGGGGGCAATGGTTAAAGTGCCATCAACGGTAAGTGTGGCAATAGCAGCACCGCTGGGC
This sequence comes from uncultured Bacteroidales bacterium, assembly GCA_905233685.1. Taxonomy (GTDB): domain Bacteria; phylum Bacteroidota; class Bacteroidia; order Bacteroidales; family F082; genus Limimorpha. Next base: position 23,137 of record CAJOEZ010000015.1, read on the forward strand.
CATGAGAAAGGATAGCCTTGGTCGCCCACGAAAGTGACATTAGCTTGGGGGAATTTGTTTACGTATGCATCACGCTGGAGGGGATGAACATGGCAGAGGGTGCTTCCGTCGACCTTGAACGGCTCTAGGATACAGGTCCATGTGAGGTTGGCCACTTCGAGGTTTTCGTGGATATAGACATCTGTCGTACCGATGCATTGATAAAATGCATAGTCGCCAATCGTCCTCATGGTGCTTGGGATGGTGACCGTCACCACCGCTGTACACTCACAAAAAGCGTATTGGCCGATGGCGGTGACACCCTCCTCTACGACCACATGGGTGATATAGTCACTTAAACTATACCATCCGGGGCGTGATTGGTAGGTATAGTTATCCATTGCACCGTTGCCGCTCACGGTGAGGACACCTGTAGAAAGGACAAAAGTGCAGGTGGTGCTGCCGCTGGTCCACTGGCTTTGGTAGGTGTGGGCTTCGTTCTCAATCAGCCCCACGCCGTAGATGTTATTGTCGGTATTGAACACCGTGGCCGGGTCGATGGAGGCGTTGTTTGTTGAGTATCCGCTGGTGAAGGCTCCAGTGACATCGTTGTATATTTTAACGTAAACATTGGCGCCGTCGGTGAAGGCTCCGTTCACGGTGATGGTCTTGCCTGTAGGAAGATATACATTGTTGCTGTTGCCACCCGCGGTATTGCCACTAACAACGGGGTTGCCTCTCATCTTGAGGATGCCAGCCACGGTGATGCCGCCGCCTCGGGCCGCGTTGGTTGAGATATTGCCTGTGACGCTGCCGCCTGACATCGTGAGAGTGGAGCCGCTACCGATATAGATGCCGGCGTCATTATTGCCGCTGGTGTTATTCGCGATACTGCCGCCGCTCATGGTAGCATTGGCGCCATTGGTAATGTTCACGCCGCCGCAGTTGCCCGAGGAGGTGTTACTGCTTATGGTACCGCCATTTATGGTTATGTTTCCTCCTTGCAGGTGAATGCCACCGCCGTTGGCAGCCGAGTTGTTACTAATAGAGCCGCCGCTGATAGTGACGGTGCCCGTGCTGGCGTTATAGATGCCGCCGCCCTGGTTCGAGGCTGAGCAATTCTGGATGGTGACATTCTGAATGGTCAGCGAACCTTCATTATAAATGGCGCCTCCGTTGTCTGCACTGCCGCCACTAAGTGTGCCATTGCCCGTAAGGGTTAGCGAAGGCGTAAAATGTGAATCACCTTGGGGATAAATATGAAAGATACGGATTGACGCATTTTCAGGCATGATGGTTTTGCCATTCATGTTGATGGTCGCGCGATAGCGAACCTCAAGCTCTCCGTTTGCACTTGGGATAGTGATGTTGTTTGTCAGGTTAAAAGTGTAACCGTCGTACTGCTGATTTGTCAGATAGGAGCGCAACTCGCTCTCATTACCGACATTGATTTGACTTTGTGCCCAAGCCGTGGTTGCGACGGCCAAAAGGGCGAGAAATAGGTAGAAACGTTTCTTCATGGCTCAGTCTTTTTTCTTGTTCTTCAATAGGTAAGCCGCGCCCATACCGGCGAGGAGCAGCAGGTCGCTGCCCAAAGGAGCATCGGCGTCGTCGTTGCTGCCGTGGCCGCTGGGGAGAATCAGGCCACTGCCTTCGCGGTAGTTGTAGTCGTTATAGGCTTCTTCCAAAACGGCGCCGCGCTCAAAGAGGCCGCCGCCTTGCTGTTGTGCCATGCCCGCGAAGGTCATCCCGAGGACAATGGCGAGGGTTATTGCTGTTTTTTTCATCATTTGATATGTTTATTGATACTTTACTTTGATATTCAAGTCTTTAAAAACGGGCGCAAAAGTACAAAAAATAATTTAAGCGCACACGTATAGACAAATTATCAAAAGATTTCAGACGACTCGAACGGTTTTTTTTCGCGAAAAAGGCTTGTGGAATGAAAAAATTGTACCTTTGCAATGCGAAAAGAATAAAAGAGAATAAAAACAGACAGAGGATAGCTCTCCAAAACAGCATCCGCCGGGTCTCCATGGGGAGGCTCGGCGGATGAAGTCTTTATAAAAAACAAGAAGTTAGTCCATTAACCTTGGGTGGTTGTGCCTTTGATTTGGTTCTCAAAGTTTTTGACGGTGTCTTTGATGTTCTTCTCGAAGCGGTTCACACCAGCAACGGCCAAGATGTGAGCCACACCGAAGAGGATGACACTGATGCTGATGAGGACGGAGAGCGTGACGGCAGTGATGTCCATGTTTCTGAGGCCAAGGATGCCGAGAACGACACCGACGATGCCCAAAAGCATGAGCGCCCACCAGTAGGGGAAGCTCACTTTCTTGTAGTCGAAGCTCGCAATAAAAACGCTAACACCCTCGATAATCACCCAGAGGGCGAACACGAACGGGAGCGAAACAGCCGTACCAAACAGGTGGAACAGGAAGAAGCAGCCGAAGAAGATGTCGAGCAAAGCGATCAGCATACGGGTGCCGCTGTTGGGCATGAAAGCCTGTGTCCTAAAGGTGAACACCAATTTGGAAATACCCGTGAACAGGGTCAGAAAACCCAAAACCCATGCTGCCGACACAAGCGTGACGTCGGGGTTGATGATGAAGTAAACGCCAAGGGCGATGAGAAGGACGCCTGCGATGCAGAGCCAGATTTTTTTACCTTTTTCCATGATTTGAAATTTTAGAGGTTAATAATTTAGAAATCAAGCAAATAAGCTTCGACGGTTATTTCTTCCCTAAGAGGCTGCCCAAGCCGCCGAGGATGCTGCCGAGGCCGCCACCGCTGTTGGTGTTGCCGCTGGTAGCCGTGCCGCCCAGAATCATCCCGAGCATACCGGCGAGACCGGCTGCGTTGGTGCCACTGCCTTGTTGGTTCTTGCCAAGGAGGGCAAGCAGGCTCGGGGCGAGAAGGGCGAGGATGCTGCTCACATTGCTGGTGCTGGCGCCGCTCTTCTTCGAGATGCCACCGATGACGTTGCCGAGGCTGCCGCCGAAGATGTGGTTCAGGATCTTGTTGCCGTCGGTGAGGTCGCCGGTTTTCAGGTTGCTGATGATGTTGCCTGCGCTGCTGGCATGGTCGCCGAGGGCCTTGGCCAACGAAGCCGCGCCGCCTTCAGTGGAGGCGTTCTTCTGCATGGCGCCGAGGAGGGTCGGCAAAGCGCTGGTGATGACCGAAGACACTTGCTTCGAGTCGATTTTGAGGTTTTCGGAGATGGCACCGACGGCATCATTGCCCGTCAAAGCGCCCAAGATGTTCGTTAAGTCCATGTTGTTTCGTTTTAGTTAATTGTTGAGTTGTGTGAATCGAATGATTTGTTGGGAGCAAATGTAAAAAGAAAAACGAAACCTCAGCAAAAAAATCAGCATTAAGGTGAATATTTTTGCCTGAAGCCAACGAAAAACAGGTTGAAAAGGCTTTATTCCTCTAACGGCAACTCAAGCTTCAGCGAGTCCACCGCGCAGCCGCCCACGATGCCGTAGCCGCCGTTCACGTTGGTGTAGGTCTGCACCGGCTCGGCGAAGAACTGCATGATTCCGTCGTCTTGGTTACAGGTGCAGAGGTAGTTGTAGTATTCCTTCGAGAGGTGCTCCAACTTGAACGGGACACAGAAAAACGCAGGGTCGAACACCTCGTCTACATTCATTTCGAAATAAACATTCAATTTGAGCTGGTACGACTTTCCATCGAAGAGCACGTCTGTGAACACGCCTTCGGGACGGGTGCCAAGGTCGCTGGCATCGATATAATCATTCTCTAAACTGGCTCCGAAAACCGGATCGTCATAAGCATAGCTGATGAAATAACGGTTTTCGCCATCATAGTTCCAAGTGTCACTGAGCAAACGGAAATAATCCAATACGCCGGGATTGGGGTCTTTGATGTCGAAGGTCAGTATTAAGCTGCCAGTGATCATCAAAAGGCTGTCTTCTTCATACACGCCAGGCTCGGTGAAGTAGGGATAAAAATAATAAGATTCCCAACTTGTTATTTCCGTTTCCATCTGGCAGTCCACGAATTTCGGCAAAGGACTCGTCGTGCCGTCAACGTCGTCGAAGCCGTTGGCCGAGGCCTTGATGGAGACCACGTCGCCCATGGCAGGACAAAAGTCACTTTTGCACCAGACGATGGTGCGGCCGTTGATGTAGGTGGTGTCGGTGGTGAGTGCGGCATCCTTCAGCGCGTCGTTCACCCAAAGCTCAACGTGGACATCTTCGGGCGCAACAAAGTAATAGATGGGATCAAGGAAAAACACGCTTTTGCTGATGTGCGCCACGACGGGCTGTCCAGGCTCCACAAGGCTGTTGATGACCAGTTTCGGGTCGACTTGCTCGCCTTTGAATTCGATTTCCTTGGTGCAAGAAACCATGGTGCATAACGTCATCGCAAGGAACGAAGCGATCCAGAAGAAATGGCTGTATTGTTGGTTCTGTTTCATGGCGGTTAGAATTTATAACTGTAACTAAGAGACGGAATAATCGGGAAGATGCTGACTTGCACCAGCTTTTCCACTTTCGTATTGGTGACGTCATCCCAATCATATTCAGTATAGACGAGGAAGGGGTTGTTGTGGCAATAGACGTTATACACGCTGAAGTTGAGCGTGCCTTCGCCGTGCTTGAACGGTCGGTGGTGGTAGTTGAGGCCTATGTCCAAACGGTGGTAGTTGCTCATGCGGAAGTTGTTGCGCTCAAAGGCCTGAATGGTGGGGATGTAGCCCCCATCGTCGGGCAGGCCCTCATAAAGTTGTGTGCCGAGGGTGCCGCAGTTGCCGCTGCTGAAGACCCAAGTGCCGCTGATGTCGAACTTTTCGCTGAACTTGTGGTTCACGGTGATGCTGATGTCGTGGCGTCGGTCGTACTTGGCGGGGAACACCTTGCCGTTGTTAATCATCTGGCCCTCGCGGTCAAATTGGCGGTTGGAGTGCGCCCAGGTGTAGCCAATCCAGCCCGTGGTCTTGCCGAACGACCGCTGCACAAGGAACTCGATGCCGTAGGCCCAGCCGCGACCCATGCAGACCTTGTCCTCCCAGTTCTCCGACGAGCCGAAGAACGACGCGCCGTCCTTGTATTCCAAGAGGTTGTCCATCGTCTTGTAATAGCCCTCAATCGAAATGTCGAACAGGCGCGGCAGCTCATAAAACGCCCCGATTGACCATTGGTTGGCGTTCATCGGCGGTATTTTCGCCGTGACGGGCACCCATAGGTCGGTGGGCAGGCTGAGGCTGCTGTTGCTGAGCAGGTGCACGTATTGTGTCATGTAGGCATAGCCCGCCTTGAGCGAGAAGTTGGAGGCCAGCATCACGCTCATGCTGAGGCGCGGTTGCAGGCTTTGGTAGGTCTTGCCCTCCACGGTGAAGGTCGAATAATGCAAGCCTGCATTGACGCGGAAGATATCGCCGAAGGTCATGTTGTCCTCGGCGTAAAGGGCAGTTTCGTGGGCATACACGTTCGGTGAGCCCATCGTGGTGTCGATGTTCATCTCGTTGACATCGTTGGTGGTCAGCTTTATCGACTGCACGTCGGGACGGAAGATGTGGTAGGTGTAGCTGCCGCCGAAGCGAATCTCGTGGTTGGGCAACGGCGTGTAGTCGAAATCGACCTTGGCGGTCAGGTCGTTGATGCCTGATTTGTAGGTCATGTTGTACTCGTCTTTGGCGGTGACGTTGTAGTCAAGAAAAGTGTACTCTTCAGTGAGGTCCAAGCCAAGGTTGTGGCGGTATTGCGTGTAGTTGACCGAAGCATCCATGAAGAGTTTCTGCGACATCACGTGGTTCCAGCGCAGGGCGGCCACCTTGTTGCCCCACTTCCAGTCGAGATTCATGCCGCTGCTCCACTGGGTGTTGCTTTCGGCGTAGTCCTTGTATTTCACGCCAAAATAGACGTTGTCGTCGCCGGTGTAGAAACTCAGGTAAAGGCGGTCTTTGTCCGAAATCTTCCAGTTCAGCTTGGCGTTGAAATCATAAAAATAGTAACCCACGTTGAACTTGCCCATGTCCGGGTTGGCCAATCGCGCTATCCACAACGCAGGTTTGATGAGCAGGTCGCCGTAGGTGCGGCGAAAGGAGAGGTTGAACGACAGCTTGTCCTTCACGATTGGGCCTTCGAAGTTGAGCTTCGACGAAATCAGGCCGAGGCTCACGTTGCCGTGATAATGTTGCATGTCGCCTTCCTTCATGCGGATGTCGAGCACCGACGAAAGGCGGCCTCCGAAATGCGCGGGGAAGCTACCTTTATATAAAGTGACGTTTTTCAGCGCGTCGGGGTTGAAGACGGAGAAGAAGCCGAACATGTGGTTGACGTTGTAAACCGGCACGCCGTCCAAGAGCAGGAGGTTCTCGTCGGGGCCGCCGCCGCGCACATACAAGCCCGCCGAGCCTTCCGAGCCGTTTTGCACGCCCGGGAGCAACTGTATGGCTTTCAGCACGTCGGCTTCGCCAAACAGGGTCGGCACGGACTGGATTTGCTGCACAGGCAGCTCCACCACGCTCATTTGCGGACTGCGCGCGCTCACCGTGGCCCGTGTGGCCTCCACGACCACCTCGTCCAAGGTGGTGTTGGTCTCAAGCAGGAAGTTCAGGTTGAGGTTTTCCTTCAGATCGAAGACTTGGGTTTGTTGGGAGTAGCCCACATAGGAGACTTGCAGGTCCACAGGACCTGGGTTTAGGGTTAAGGTGTAGAAGCCGTAACTGTTTGTGGCACAGCCTTTCCCTGAGTTTTTGTCGAAGACGGTCGCCCCGATAAGGGTTTCCTTGCTGGCGGCGTCCATCACGTAGCCACTGATGGTGCGCCGCTGCGCGAAGGTTGGCAACGCCGCCAACACCAAGCCGATGACGACAAGCCACCGGCGGAAGTAATGATGTTTCATTTCGAATTAATAAGGTTTAAAACTGCCGTTTTAACGACTGAACTTCAAAAATATTGCAAAAAAGACCTATCGTAACCGAAAAGGTGTATCTTTGCACCATCGAAATTTGTAAAAAGAGTTATGGAAAATCAAAGTAAAGTTGAAAAATTAGCTGGATATCTGATTTTTCTCGGAGTCCTGGCTATTGTATGTGTGACGTGCTGGTATTTTCGCAGCGTGCTGGTTTATATCATTTTGGCATTTTTAGTGTCACTTCTCAGCCAGCCGTTGATGCACCTGTTGCAAAAAATCCGCATCAAGGGAAAGAGTGCCCCAACTTGGCTTTTGGCCATATTATCCATCATTTTGGTGATTGTCGGCCTTCTGTTTGTCATCGTCCTGATGATTCCTGTGGTGGTCGGTATCATCAACGAGGCCTCCTTCTTCAGTAACACAAGCGCCTTGGACGGGTCCATCACCAAGACGGTCAATGGTTGGGTCGTGAGCATAATTCCCAGTTTGGGACCAGATTACGATGCCATCAGCGTGATACTCAACTACTTGAAGGAAAGCGTGTCCCACTTCTCCATCACGGGTATCCTTGGCTCGGTGGCTTCCGTCATCATCGATTTGGCGGTGGGCATCTTTGCGGTGGTGTTCATCTCCTTCTTCTTCGTCAAGGACGAGAAGTTGTTCTCAAGGATTGTGGCCGCCCTCGTTCCTGACAGAATAGAAGCCTCGGTGACCGATGCCATTATCGACATAGAGCATCTGCTGTCGCGCTACTTTGTGGGTCTTCTTTTGGAAATGTTAGGCGTTGCGGTTCTCAATTTCTTGGGCTTGAGCCTCATTGCCCGTATCGGCGTCACCTACGCTGCTGGCATTGGGTTTATTGCTGGCATACTCAACATCATCCCGTATGTGGGTCCCATTATCGGCGAAGTATTAGGCACGTTGCTTTGCGTGGTGCTCAAATACGGTACCGGCGTCGGTTTGGACGTCAATATTTGGGTCTTCGCCCTCATTGTGCTGGCCATCATGCTGACTGTGCAGCTTATCGACAATTTTGTCCTGCAGCCCATCATCTACTCCACCAGTATCCAGGCGTCGCCGCTTGAGATTTTCATCGTGATGCTCATGGCGGGGCACATCGGAGGCATTTTAGGCATGTTGGCCGCCATTCCGGCCTACACGGTGATCCGCGTCATTGCCGGCCGTTTCTTCTACCACAATAAAGTTGTCCGACGACTGATGCCAGATATGGAAAAAGAAGCTAAACTGGAAGCAGCTAAACTGGAAAAGGAAGCTAATACTTAACTAATAACTAACTTAAACATTTATCACTATGAAAGCGAATTCATTTTTTGCACTGTTGACCGGCGCTGCTGTCGGTGTCACCTTGGGTCTCCTCCTCGCTCCCGAAAAGGGACAAGAAACCCGCCAGAAGATTAAAAAGACTGCAGAAGACTGCTTTGACAAGGTGAAAGAAAAAATCTCAGACCTCAGGAAAGACGACGAGCCTGCCGAAGAGGCCGAACAACCCAATCTTGCTTAAGAAGATGAGCAAGAAGTTCTCAGCCCCCGCTGACAAACTGGTTCATGAGACCAAGGGCTACATCAACGCGCAGATTGACAATGTGAAGCTGCACTCGGTGAAGGGGCTTTCAGAGGGCACATCAGCCCTGGCCAGCCTCCTGCTGATTATGATTGTGGTCGGTGCCTTTGTGACGGCCTTGTCCTTTGCGTTTGTCTTGTGGATGGGGGAACTGCTGCACAGCTATGCGCTGGCCTCCTTAATCGCGGCTGGCGTGCTGTTGCTCGTCCTTGTGGTGCTTTTCTTGTTGCGCAAGCAACTCTTCAAGAACAGCTTCGTCTCCATGTATTCTGATGTCTTCTTCAAACAAGAAGACAAACCTATGGGCTTGAAGACCCAAGAAGGTGTTGACATGGCCATCTGGCATACGGAAGCCCGCATCAAGGAACAAGAAGCGGACATTTCCAATGCCTTTACCCAAGTCAAGGAGTTCTACTCGCTCAAGAACATTGTGATCGAAGGAATTCCTGCCGCTGTTACCTCGCTCTTCGGAAAAAAGAAGACGCAAAAGAAATAAGCAGCAAACGCCAAAAACAACGTCAACAAAAGTAGGGCTGCCACGTGTGGCAGCCCTACAATTTTATTGCTGAATCCAATCCGCTGCTGCTTCAATCACATTGTCAACACCTTGTGCAGTGCAGGCGGGGTCAAGAATGACACGCACGTCGGGCGGCACGCCGTTTTCGTAATTGTTGCCATTCATGTCGAGCGTCCGCGTGATGCTGAAACGATAGGTCCAACCGTTGGGCAACATACCACCGTTGGGCAGGCCGAGGCCACCCCCCGTGTAGTCGCCAAACAAGCGGATGTTGGGGTAAGCCATCGTGCAAAGGGCGAAAAACGAGGTGGCACTGTATGAGCCTCTGTCGATGAGCACGGCCACAGGCTTGGTGTAAGGCTCCTCGGTGAAAGGGTCGTCGTAGTCGATGTCTTCGGCATAGACCGTGGTCAACTCGGTAAATTCATTATGATCAGGCCCCGACTTGATTTGGGTCTGGTAAAGCGGCTGCCCGTGATTGTAGAAAATGCTCAACAAGATGCGGATGTTGTCGATGTTGCCACCACCATTCTGGCGCAGGTCGAGGATCAAGCCTTTGCAGTCCTGATAGTAGTCGAGAAGATTCGACAGGTTATCTGTGGTAATGTCGTCCATGAATGAAGCATAGCGAATATAGGCCACCTTGCCGTCGCGGATGGCATTGTGGGCAAAACCGCCCGTAGTGTGATAGTTGACAGTCAAGTAGTTGAGAACCACAACCTCAGTATTGATGTTTCTGTTGGCATACATCCTATAATAAACTGAGTCATTATGAGACACATCAAATTTGGAGATTAAGTTGGTGTGTCCGTCTTGCAAGGTGTTAAGCATGGCAGCACACACTTGGAAGAGGCTGTCAACATGCATGTCATCTTCAGACACCTTCGGACGATAAACTTCATAAACCGAGTCCCAATCCACGCCCTTTAAATCAAAGAAGGCGTATTGCTGGTCAACCTTATTCCAAAGGTAATCGAAAACATTGACAGGTTTGTTAGGTACATCGGCCTCCATGAAGGCTCGTTCGCATGAGACGAGGGTGATGGTTACTATACAAAGGAGAAAGATACGGATGTTTTTCATGGCTTAATCAATTGAGTTTAAACATAAAGTCGATGGTAAAGGTATGGAAAGCATTGTCGAAACGGTAAGACCCTGTGTTTCGGGTTGTCAGGTAATCCCAACGGTATGAGATACCTATTTTGTTGCCATTCAATAAGTTGAACTTAAGCCCAATGTCAGTGCTGACGCCAGGAAACAAGATGCCTGATGTTTCATAACTGCTGAGGATGGTGTTGGTCAAGGAGAGGTCGGAAGTATAGTTGTCCATGAAGGCAAATCCGGGGCGGGAAACAAAGCCACCGAGCGGTACAATCAGCTTGCCGTATGCGGTCAGCAGGTTGTGTGAGCCGCCTCGGATGAAAGCCAAGTCGAATTGCGCCATGCCTTCTGCGCATAGATTGCCAAATATCGAAGTGCTTGTGGAGGCATTGCCCATTGAAGGCAAAATCTTGAAGAAGGCATCTGCCTGTAAGCTGCCGCCAGCCCAGAGATGAAAACGGTTGCGCTTGCCATCGTGGACGCGGTAGAGGAATTCCAAACGTTCTTGTACGTCAATATTATAGCCTGTAGTAGGATTGAACAACAATCCGAACAGCCCTCGCGACTCGCTTTGAAGGTGGCAACGTCTCCATTCGGCAATGACCCCCAGTTGGGTACTTGCTCCGATGCCCAACATTGACATGGGTGCAGCACCAATGTCATAAGTGTTGTTAAATGTATATCCTATTCCGGCGTTGAGCCAAACCGAAGCCTTGGTCTTGCGCATGGGTTGTGGCAAACAGCCGATTTCCTCCTCGACGGCGGCCTTCCAAACCTTGTAGCCTTCGCCGTTGAGGTGGAGGCCGTCGTTGGAGTATGCAGTGTTCAGCTTGCCCTCGTCGTTGGCCATCAGGCGGTATAGGTCAAGGTAGGTGACGCCTTCCTCCTCCGTCATGGTCTTTATCATTTCGTTGATGAGGGCCACGTCCTGCCAGCGTTTGGTGTGTCCCGTGAACAGGCCGTAACAGTCGTTGGTGGGCAGGATGCTCTGCACGATGATTTTGGTGCGCGGCGACTCCTCTTTAATGCGTTGCACGATGGCGCGTACATTCATGGCGATGGTGTCGTTGCTGAAGCCCCAGTCCATGTCGTTGGTGCCAATCATGAGGAAAATCATGGAAGGCTGGCCTTTAGTGACGGTCTCAAGGCGGTTGAGCACGCCAAGGGTGATGTCGCCGCTGATGCCACGGTTCTTGCAGTTGGCATTCTCAAACAGCTCGCCCCACTCGCCGCCGTCAGTGATGCTGTTGCCGAGGAAGATGATGTCGTTTTCCGAAGTTGGCAAGGACTCGAAAAGCAGTTCGCGTTGGTCATAATAGGTGCCGTATTTGCCCGTTATCTGCGCTTTTGCGTAAGGCGACAAGATGAGGAGAGCAAGCAGGCTCATCAGGGTTTTGGATAAAAGAGTTCGTTTCATTGCTAAAAATCATTAGAATTTGAGTTTGCAAAAATAGGCATTAAAATGGATTAAGGTTGTCTTATTGCCTTTTTTATAGTTTTGAGGACAGATAATAATGTCCGCTGCCATAGGTTTTCACTTCGTAACCAACGGCTGTAGGTACACAAACCTCAGCTATAGTGTTGGCCGGAATGGTAATGTCCCATTCAAAAAGGTTGCCCTCGCGTTTCCAGTTGCTCTCGATGCGGCCTGAAACCGACTCGAAAGCGCAATTCACAAAGTCCAGACCTTCAATGGGATAGGGCTTCAGTTGGATTTTGCTGTAGCCGGGTTCCAAGGCGCGGATGCCGCCTAAGTATTCATATTCCCAAAGGATGAGGTCGCCGAGGAGCATGACATGGTTGCCTGAGTTCATGGCGGGGTCGGCGGTGTTGCCGTTCCAGAGTTCCCAGATGGTGGTTGCGCCGTTGCGAACCATGTAGCCCCAACTGGGGTAGGTATCGTTGGAGGCAATCTTGAAAGCGAGGTCGCCGTGGCCGTATTCCGTCAAGGTGCGCATGAGTTGTTGAATGCCGACTACGCCCGTCGAGACATGGCCGCCACATTCGTTTTCGGTCTTGTCCACGATGTTTTCCATCACCTTGTTTTCCAAGTCTTTAGGCACCATACCGAACCACAGCGGCAAAATGTTGGCCGTCACGGTGTTGCTAGCATAAATGCCTGTTACGCGGTTAAAATACTTGTTGTTGAAAGCTACGGTTGTGGTAGTGATTTCCTGTTGGAAGAAGGCAACATCGTCAGTAAAGCCCAACACTTCCGCGAACTTGGCCATTTTGCCGCAGAGGTAGCAGTAAAACGATGTGGATAACATTGTCGGCTCTGTGATACGGGAAGGGTCATTGGAGTGAATGAGTTCGAGTGACTCGGGCGGCATACACCAGTCGCCGTAGGTGTCGCGGTGCATGAGGCCGTCTTTCATATAGTCGTTTTTCATGTGCAGCATCCACTTTTTCAGGGCGGCGTAATGCTGACGGATGGGCTCGAGGTCGCCGAAGCGAGTGTAAAGCATATCTGCCGCCGTGACCACCGCGCCTGGCCAAGTCATGTTGTCGGTGTAGCCGCGCCAATAGGGCGGGATGACATTGGGCAGCGAGCCGTTGTCCCATTGGCTGTCTTCGGCATCGGTGAGCCATTTGGCGTAGAGTTGGTGGTTGTCGAAGATGTACGACTCGCCGTAATTGCCCGTGGTGCGATCGCCGGTCCAGCCCATGCGCTCGTCGCGTTGCGGGCAGTCGGTGGGCATGGAGCGGTAGTTGCCACGGATGCCCCAGAAAGCGTTGTGATACACCGCGTTAATGATTTCGTTGGAGGTTTCAAACGAGCCTGTGACGGGCATTTCGTCGTAAATCACCCAGCCCTCGAAATCGTCTGAATTCGTCGTTTCGCGCAGGCCGGAAATCTCCACATAGCGGAAACCATGATAAACAAAGGAAGGATGCCAAAGGATTGCTTCGTCGTTCCTCCTCGCAATGACATAACGATCCGTGTTTTCCGCACCACGTAGGTTGGCTGTGTAAAGCAGGCTGTCAGGGGTCAGAAGTTCGGCGAAACGGAGGGTAATCTGGTCGCCTTGTTGCTGGCCATGCACCTTTATATTAATGAACCCGACCATGTTTTGGCCCATGTCCAAATACCACTTGTCGCCTTTTTGGAACATCGCGACAGGCTTCAGTTTTTCCATCACGGTGATGTTGGGGTTGGGCTGGGGGCTGAGTTGGCCTTCAGGTGCCTCGACGAGTTCGGCTTGGAGCCAAGCGGAATCATCAAAGCCTGCTATGCTCCATCCGCTGAGTTCAAAGTTCTCGTCGTAAGTTTCGCCATCATATTCATTGGCCGTGCGGATGGGACCACGGTTGGTGATTTTCCAAGTTTCATCGCTGACAATCAATGCTTTGCTTCCATCTTTGTAGGTCACTTCCAATTGCAAGATGAGGCGCGGTGTACCGAAATGCGGCACATGCTCGGGACCGTCCCAGCCGTTGGGGCTGTTGAGGTCGTGGCGGATGGCCGAGTAACGACCGCCTACGAGAATGATGCCAATGGCATTTTCACCTTCGTTGAGCATTTCCGTAACATCAAAAGTGTTGAAATACACCCGCTTGGGAAACCAAGAAAGCGTAGGTTTCAGCAACTCCTCGGGCGCGATTTCCGTGCCGTTCAAAAAAGCGCTGTATTGTCCCATGCCGCTGACATACAGCCTTGCCTCGGCAACTTCGCCTTGCAGCGCAAAATCCTTGCGCAAATAACGGGCTGCAAGTCGTGTATGTCCCACTAAGACATCATCCTCAAACTCATGTCCAATCCATTTTGCCTGCCAATTGTCTTGGCTCAACAAACTGATTTCAAACGATTTGACTTCGCTTTCCACTTTGGTTTTCTTGCCGCCTTTGACCGTCACCGTCGTGATGACTTTCCAATAGGCTTTGTCACGGCTTTTCAGTTCCTTGCCTGCGTATGGGATGTAAAGCATTTGGCTTGAAGGAATTATGCCCGAATCCCAGAGGTCGCCGTTTCCTTTTTGGGCGTTTTCGGCGGTTGTGGCCACGATGATTCTGTAATCCTTTTGCATCACCTCACTTTCCGTGGTTTTATACTTCCAACTAAAACGAGGCTGTGCCGTGGCCAAGGCCTGCTCGTGGACTTGTTGCTCCACGTTTGGATTAGTGATGTTGATGTCCAATTTTTCATGGCACGAAGTGAGGGCAAGGAGGGCCAACAAGAATAAAGAGATGCGTTTCATGGTGTGTTCAGGAAAATTTCGGCAAATATAATCATTCAAACGTAATGCGGTTTCAAAACCGCCGAAAAAATGCCATTTTGTCACCCCAACTGACAAAACCCTGCCATTTTTCAGTTTGGCACGAAATATGACAAGCACACCGCCGTCCGTTTGGATTTTTAATCTTAAATCTTGAATCATTAAATTTTAAATCGAATAATTATGGCAAAATTAGCAATCAAACCTTTGGCTGACCGCGTGGTCATCGAGCCCGCCGCCGCCGAACAGAAAACCGCAAGCGGTATCATCATCCCTGACACCGCCAAAGAGAAACCCCAACAAGGTAAAGTCGTAGCCGTAGGTCCCGGCACCAAAGACAACGCCATGACCCTGAAGGTCGGCGACAACGTCATTTATGGCAAATACGCCGGCACCGAGTTCCACCTCGACGGCAAGGATTATATGATTATGCGTGAAAACGATGTAATCGCAATCATTTGAATTTCAAAATTTTAAGATTTCTAATTTCAAAATTTGGCAACCCGCCAAAAATCTTGAAATCTTGAAATATGAAATCTTGAAATCCAACAATTAAACATTTCAACAGTCAACAATTAAACAACAAATATCATGGCAAAAGACATTCTTTTCAATATCGAATCGCGCGACGGCCTTAAGAAAGGCGTCGATGCATTGTCAAACGCAGTGAAAGTGACCCTCGGCCCCAAAGGTCGTAATGTGGTCATCGAAAAATCGTATGGCGCTCCCCAAATCACCAAGGACGGTGTGACGGTCGCCAAGGAAATCGAACTCCTCAACCCTGTTGAGAACATGGGTGCCCAACTCGTGAAGGAAGTTGCTTCCAAGACCAACGACCTCGCAGGTGATGGTACCACCACCGCCACCGTGCTGGCCCAAGCCATCGTGGCCACGGGTCTGAAAAACGTCACCGCCGGTGCCAACCCGCTCGACCTGAAGCGCGGTATCGACAAGGCCGTTGCCGAAGTCGTCAAGTCGCTGAAGAAGATGTCGGTGAAAGTCGATGGCGACAACGAGAAGATCAAGCAAGTGGCTACTATTTCGGCCAACAACGACAGCGAAATCGGCGGCCTCATCGCCGAGGCTATGGGCAAGGTGAAACAAGAAGGTGTTATCACCGTTGAGGACGCTAAAGGCATCAACACCTACGTCGATGTCGTCGAAGGTATGCAATTCGACCGTGGTTACATCTCGCCTTATTTCGTGACCAACACCGAGAAGATGGAAGCCGTTTATGAGAATCCTTACATCCTCATCTACGACAAGAAAGTTTCCGTGATGAAGGACTTGCTGCCTGTGCTCGAGCAGACTCTGCAAACCGGCCGCGCCCTCATCATCATTGCTGAAGACATCGACGGCGAAGCTTTGGCTACCTTGGTTGTGAACCGTCTGCGCGGCTCGCTGAAAGTCGCTGCCGTCAAGGCTCCTGGCTTCGGTGACCGTCGTAAGGAAATGCTGGAAGACATCGCCATCCTGACCGGTGGCACCGTCATCAGCGAAGAGAAGGGCTACAAACTTGAGGATGCCACCCTGCAAATGCTGGGTCAGGCCGACAAGGTCAGCATCAACAAGGACAACAGAAGGACATCGAAGGCCGCACCGCCCAAATCAAGGCACAAATCAAGACCACCACGAGCGACTATGACCGCGAGAAACTGCAAGAGCGCTTGGCCAAGTTGGCCGGTGGCGTGGCAGTCATCTACGTGGGTGCCGCTTCCGAGGTTGAGATGAAGGAAAAGAAAGACCGAGTTGAGGACGCTTTGAACGCCACCCGCGCTGCCATCGAAGAGGGTATCATCCCTGGCGGCGGTGTCGGCTTCATCCGCGCCATCAAGGCTATCGAGAAACTGAAAGGCGACAACGAAGACGAGACCACGGGTATCGCCATCATCAAGCGCGCCTTGGAAGAGCCGCTGCGTCAAATCGTTGAAAATGCCGGCCTCGAAGGCTCGGTCGTTGTGAACAAGGTCATGGAAGGCAAGGCCGACTTCGGCTTCAACGCTCGTACTGAGGTCTATGAGAACTTGCTCAGCACTGGTGTCATCGACCCCGTGAAGGTGTCGAGAGTTGCCTTGGAGAACGCTGCTTCCATCGCTGGCATGCTGCTGACCACCGAGTGCGTCATCAGTAACCACAAGGAGCCTACGCCTCCCACACCTCCTATGCCCATGGGCGGCGGAATGGACGGAATGATGTAATCCTGAATGAGGAATTATGAATGCGGAATGCGGAATGACCCGCCGACAAGGTTGTCTCGCGTCCCGCGTCCACAAGTCCCGCGTCAAAGAATAATGGAAACGAGCAAAAGACCTGCCTTGAAAGGGGTGGGTTTTTTGCGTTATTGCCCTTCCTTTCTCTTGAAACCAAGGAAAAAATAGGGACAAGCCCAAAAACCGAATTTTCATAAACATTTGAATTTCAATACATTGAAAATTTCAAAACCGAAAATAATAGGGACAAAACCGTTTTAGGGCTTGACAGATAGCTTTTTTGGTGTTTTTTTAAATAATTTTGCCTGCATAACACAGAAAAACACTTTTGAGATGAAAGCAACAAGATTTTACACCCTGCTTGTGCTCCTGCTGATGGTGGGAGGGGTGACGATGCAGGCACAAGAGTTTCAGCGGATAGTTTCGTTGAGAGATCCTCTGTTTTTGGATACCACCTCTGGGGTCTTCTATGAGATTTATGATTTCTGGCAACAATATGAATATGCACAGTTTCTGGATTATGGGAAGATAAGCGACCCTGACTATACACCAACAAACTTCGCTTTTTGGGCTGATTTAATTTGTTGCCGTTTTACGCATACGAAGAGTATTTCATGGGGGTTGCAAAACGCAATGACACCTTGTATGAACTCCAAACTGCGTTTTTTGACGACTTCCCAAGCCCAAATCAGTTGTTGGGCATCTTTACCATTCCGCTGATAAGGACAGCCGACGGATTCAAGTTGGTCAATAAACTGACCATCAATAAAAACGATTTCTGCAAGAAACAAATCGCATGGATTACCTATTATTATCCATCGACATATCATTTTGATGAACAGGCGGCCAACACTGCCGTGTTGAGGCTTTCGGCATTCGCCGAAGAGTTTGGTGTCGATGGAATGGAACCTGTGGAGTATTATTTGTTTGAGAACAAGACGGAAATGTTCCATTACTTCGGGATAGACGGCAGTTGCTATGATTTCTATTCGGCA
>CAJOEZ010000016.1 GCA_905233685.1 uncultured Bacteroidales bacterium
GTTCTTGGTCTCGTTGTTCAGCGGGTTGGGGGTACGGATACCAGCCACCACGTCTTCACCTTGGGCGTTGATGAGCCATTCGCCATAGAACTGGTTGTCACCAGTGGCGGGGTTACGGGTGAAGGCCACGCCAGTGGCGGAGGTGTCACCCATGTTACCGAACACCATGGTCTGCACGTTGACGGCAGTGCCCCAGTCGTCCGGGATACCTTCGATGCGGCGATAGGAGACGGCCTTCTTACCGTTCCAGCTCTTGAACACGGCCTTGATGCCGCCTTCGAGTTGTGCCTCGGCGTCGTCGGGGAATTCGGTGCGCAGCACCTTCTTGATGCGGGCCTTGAACGACTCGGCGAGCTTCTTGAGGTCGTCGGCAGTCAATTCGGTGTCGCTCTTGTAGCCCTTCTTCTCTTTATAAGCGTCCAGCATGTCATCCAGCTGCTTGCGGATACCTTGTCCGTCGGCAGGCTCGATGCCCTCGGCCTTCTCCATGACGACGTCGGCGTACATCATGATGAGTCGGCGGTAGGAGTCATACACAAAACGTTCGTTGCCACCTGTCTTCTTAATCAGGCCAGGGATGGTCTTGGAGCAAAGACCGATATTCAAAACGGTGTCCATCATGCCGGGCATCGACTTGCGCGCGCCCGAGCGGCAGCTGACGAGCAGCGGGTTGGCGGGGTCGCCATATTTCATGCCCATGATCTTCTCCATCTTCTTGATACCAGCGTGGACCTCGTCCATCAAGCCTTTAGGAAGTTGGCAGTTGTTCTGATAATAAGCGGTGCAGCATTCCGTGGTGATGGTCAGACCAGCGGGTACGGGCAACTTGAGCAGGCACATTTCAGCAAGGTTAGCGCCCTTGCCGCCCAACTCGTTCTTCATCGAAGCATTTCCTTCAGCGGTCTTTCCGCCAAAGGTGTAAACGTACTTTGTCATTTTTAATTGATTATTAGTGATTTAATTGATATTCTTTTGCTTGAAAAAGTAAGGCGCAAAGATAGTGAATTGTTGGAAATGTGCAACCAAACGAAACGGTTTTTTTTCGAAGTTTGGCGTTACTCTAAGCTAATTTATTATAACTTGTTCATTTTGAAGGATTAAACGAAGAACAAGTATGTGCAAAATGATAAATCAAAAGAATTGAGCAAAATCTTGCCGATAACGGCAAAAAATCACTATTTTTGCGGCGGATTTTAGATATAAACTTGCCGATAGATGGAATACATTTCAGTCAGTCAGTTTGCCGAAAAATATGGCATCAGCGAGCGCACCGCCCGTAATTATTGCGCTACAGGAAAGATAGAAGGCGCGTTCCTCACGGGAAAGACATGGAACATTCCCACCGAGGCTACCTTGCCCAAACGCAGCAAAAAGAAAGTGTCGCCCTTGCTTGTCGCCTTGAGCGAACAGAAGGAAGCCAAGATGAAAGGCGGCATTTACCATCGTATCCAAATTGACTTGACCTACAACTCCAACCACATCGAAGGCAGCCGCCTGACCAAGGAGCAGACGCGCTATATTTTTGAAACCAACACCTTAGGCATCACCACGGAAAACACGCGCATTGACGACATTTTGGAGACGGTGAACCATTTCCGATGCATCGATTATGTCATCGACCATGCCACGGACAAGATTACCGAGACGCATATCAAGCAATTGCATTTGATATTGAAGACAAACACTTCCGACAGCCTCAAGTCATGGTTTGCCGTGGGCGACTACAAGCGATTGGCCAATTCTGTCGGTGAAGAAGAAACTGCGCGACCGGAAGAAGTCCGCCGTCAGATGAAGTCGCTGCTTGCCAATTATAATTCCATAAAGCAAATTGTGTTTGACGACCTGTTAGATTTCCATGTGCAGTTTGAGCGCATCCATCCTTTCCAAGACGGCAATGGGCGTGTAGGCAGGCTGCTGTTGTTTTGGCAATGCTTGCAAACAGGAATTGTTCCCTTCATCATCACAGAGGATTTGCGCCTGTTTTATTACCGAGGCATCCAAAACTGGGGCAAGATCAACGGCTATCTGCGCGACACTTGTCTTTCGGCGCAGGATAATTTCAAGGCGTTGCTGGATTATTATAGGATTAAATATTGAAAAATTGAATCGTTAAACGAACAAATTATGCTGAAATTCATTGCAGATACAGCCCATTACACCGAAGTCCTTGCCCGTGTTCCTCAAGTCAAACGCAGCCTTTGGATTGGCACCGCCGACATCAAAGACCTGTATGTCAAGGTCGGGTCTCAAACGAAGCCTTTCCTTGCGGTCTTGGCCCAGCTCATCAAAAAAGGCGTTGAGGTGCGGCTCATCCACGCCAAGGAACCAGGTCCCGCGTTCCGCGAGGACTTCGACAAATACCCCGCTTTGTTTGATGGCTTGGAAAGGGCGCTTTGTCCAAGGGTGCATTTCAAGATTTTGGTCTTTGATAGCCAGGTAGCCTACATTGGCAGCGCCAACCTCACCGGCGCAGGCATCGGCATGAAAGGCGACGGCACCCGCAACTTTGAGGCTGGCATCCTCACCGACAACCCCGAGATGGTGGAACAAGCCATGAACCAATTTGATGCCGTCTGGATAGGGAAACATTGCTCCAAATGTAAAAGGAGGGATTTCTGCGGTGACCCGATTGGATAAACCATTTGGCTGCAGAAAGAGATGGCGGGAATGGTGAAACGGATGTGGAACAACTATAAAAAGAAATAGTCCAAACTTTTGCACCTTCCCAAATTTTTGTATCTTTGAAGGCTGAAAATTGGAGCAGAATCCTCTCGGACTCTACACTCTAAACGCTAAACTCTCAACTGTTTATGTTTTTAGTCTTCGATACTGAGACCACCGGTCTCCCCAAAATAGAAAACGCACCGCTGACCGACTTCGACAACTGGCCGCGCATGGTGCAATTGGCTTGGCAAATCCACGACGACCTAGGTCGTTTCGTGGAAAATTATAACTATCTCGTTCAGCCTGAGGGCTTTGAGATTCCCATTGCCGCCAAGATGGTGCATGGCATCTCCACTGAACACGCCATGAAATATGGCCGTCCGCTCAATGAGGTGCTGGATTTGTTTATGGAATCTGCAGCCAGAGCCAAATATTTGGTTGGCCATAACATCAACTTCGACCTCAATGTGCTGGGCTGCGAGTTTCTGCGTAGCGGTCGCGCGAATCCTTTGCCTCAATGGCAGATCATTGATACGTGCACGGAAAAGACGGCCGAGTTCTGCCAATTCCCTGGCGGCAAAGGTGGCAAGTTCAAGTTACCGCGCTTAGGCGAAATCCACCATCTTCTTTTTGGCGAGGACTTCGACTCGGCGCACAATGCCTCTGCCGATGTGGAGGCCACGGCGCGGGTTTTCCTTGAATTAATCCGTCGCGGCGTGATTGACGAAAACGACTTGCATGTTGATTCCCAGTTTATTGTAGACTTCAAAACGGCCAATCCTGACGTGATTCAACCAGCGGGTATCAAGGTGGAAGCCAACTTTGATGCGGCGGAAGTGGAGGAGGAGTCGATGCCTGAAATCGGAGATTATGTGCCACAGCATTTCACGCACTTGCATGTCCACTCGCACTATTCTATGCTCGACGGAATGTCGAAGGTGCCAGACTTGGTGGCCAAGTGCAAGAAATATGGCATGTACAGCCTCGCCCTCACTGACCACGGCAACATGTTCGGTATCAAGGATTTCGCCGACACGGTGAACAAGGAAAACGGCAAGGTGAAGGATGCCATCAAGGAGCAGCAGGCTATAATTAATAAGGAGGACGCCACTGAAGAGGAAAAAGCCGTTGCCCAAGCACAAATTGATAAACTGAACGGGCAGTTTTTCAAGCCGATTTATGGCATTGAAACCTATTGCGCCCCCGTCAGCATCGATAAGCGCGACGGCCGTCAGGACCGCGGCTGGCACCTGATTTTGTTGGCGAAGAACAAGACGGGCTACCACAGCCTCTGCAAACTGAGTTCCATCGCTTACACCGACGGTTTCTATTACAATCCGCGCATCGACCACAACCTTTTGGAGCGATACCACGAAGGCCTGATATGCAGTTCGGCCTGCCTCGCGGGCGAGGTGCCGCAAAAAATCATGAATGGCGACATGAAGGGCGCGGAAGAGTCAATCCAATGGTTCAAGAGTCTGTTTGGTGAGGATTATTACCTTGAAGTTCAGCGACATAAAACCGACAAGCCTGGCGGCGACACCGAAGTTTACGAGCGCCAAAAAGAGGTGAACAAGATACTCTTTGACTTGGCGACAAAATACAATGTGAAAGTCATTGCGACCAATGACGTCCACTTCGTGGAAGAGGAGCACGGCGAGGCGCACGACCGCCTCATCTGCCTCAGCACGGGCAAGGACCTTGACGACCCGACGCGAATGCACTATACCAAACAGGAATGGCTGAAAACGCCTGCCGAGATGGGTCGCATTTTCTCCGACCATCCAGAAGTGTTGGAAAACACGCAAGAGATTGTCGACAAAGTCGAAACGTATAGTATTGATTCCGCCCCGATTATGCCCAAGTTTCCTATACCTGAGGACTTCGGCACTGAGGCAGAATACAGACAGAAATTCACCGAGGAAGACCTTTTCAACGAGTTTACCCGCGACGAGCACGGCAATGTCATCATGAGCCAAGAGGAAGCCGAGAAAAAGGTGCAGAAAATGGGTGGCTACGACCGCTTGTATCGTATCAAATTGGAGGCAGATTATCTCGCCAAATTGACTTGGGAAGGCGCACATCAACGTTACGGAGAGAACCTCACCGAGGAGCAAATCGAGCGCATCAAGTTCGAGTTGCACGTGATGAAAACCATGGGCTTCCCGGGCTACTTCCTCATCGTGAGCGACTACATTCGCGCGGCGCGTGAGGAGTTGGGTGTTTCGGTGGGTCCCGGCCGTGGCTCTGCGGCTGGCTCTGTGGTGGCTTACTGCTTGAAAATTACAGACTTAGACCCTCTAAAGTACGACTTGCTGTTTGAGCGTTTCCTCAACCCCGACCGCATCTCTTTGCCCGATATTGACGTCGATTTCGACGATGACGGTCGCGAGCGCGTATTGGACTGGGTGACAAAGAAATACGGTAAGGAAAAGGTGGCGCACATCATCACCTACGGCACTATGGCGGCCAAGTCTGCCATCGCCGATGTGGGTCGTGTGCAAAAAGTGCCGCTGCCCGAAGTGGCCAAAATCAAAAGCTACATCCCTGACCGCAATTTTGACGAGGCGGCGGTGAAGGCCGTTGAGGGCGAGGTTCCCAAGAAAATGCCAAAGGTCAACCTGAAGAACTGTTATAAATATGTGCCCGAACTGAAAAATTTGCTTAACGGCGACGACAAAAATGTCTCTTCCATGCTGACCTACGCTGAGGAGTTGGAGGACACCAACCGTCAAGTGGGCGTTCACGCTTGCGGCGTGATAATCGGTGCGGACGACCTTACCAATGTCGCGCCCGTCGCCACGGTGGAAGATAAACTGACGAAGAACAAAGTCGTTGTAACTCAATACGATGGACACGTCATCGAAACCGTTGGCCTCATTAAAATGGACTTTCTTGGCCTCAAAACTTTGACCTTGATTAAGGACGCTCTGCGCAATATCAAGAAGACCCGTGGCATCGACATCGACATCGACCACATCCCGATTGACGACAAGGAAACCTACGAACTTTACTCCGCAGGAAACACTATCGGCACGTTCCAGTTTGAGTCGCCTGGAATGCAGAAATACTTGCGCGAATTGCAGCCTTCGGTCATCGGCGACATCATCGCTATGAATGCGCTCTACCGCCCTGGACCGATGGACAACATTCCCGATTTCATTGCTCGCAAACAAGGCCGGCAGGAAATCAAGTACGACTTCGACTGCATGGAAAAATACCTGAAGGACACGTATGGCATTTGCGTGTATCAGGAGCAGGTGATGTTGCTCTCGCGCGAACTGGCTGACTTCACCCGTGGCGAGTCTGATACGTTGCGTAAGGCCATGGGTAAGAAGCAGTTGGCTAAGATGGAGGAACTGTACGAAAAGTTCATGAAACAAGGTGTGGCCAAGTTGACTCAGACCGAGCAGCTGCCCGAAGCCGAGGTGAAAAAGCGTTTGGAAAAGATTTGGGAAGAGTGGAAGAAATTCGCTTCTTACGCCTTCAACAAGTCGCACGCGGCGTGTTACAGCTGGGTTTCGTACCAGACGGCCTATCTCAAAGCGCATTATCCGGCTGAGTTCATGGCGGCGGTGCTCAACAACGAATTGGGCGACATCAAGAAGGTGAACTTCATGACCGAGGAGTGCAAACGCATGAAAATCGCGGTGTTAGGTCCCGATGTGAACGAATCTGAATACACGTTTTCGGTCAACGAAAAGGGCGAAATCCGTTACGGCATGGGTGGCATCAAGAATGTGGGCGAGGCGGTGGTCAAGGGCATCGTGGAGGAACGTGAGGCCAACGGCAAGTTCAAGGACTTTGGCGATTTTGTAATGCGAATTGCAGATAAGAGTTTCAATGTCAGGGCGTTAGAAAGCATGGGCATGGCGGGTTGTTTCGACAGTTTCAAGGGCTTTCACCGCGCCATGCTATTCAACATTGCGCCTAACGAGTCCTCGCCGTTCAGCGAAAAGGCCATGCGCATGGTGGCCTCGTACAATGAGCGCAAGAACTCGGCGCAGATGGACCTCTTTGGTTTTGGCGACGAGAGTGGGGCAGAGGAGGTCTTCACCATGCCGTTGCCCGAATGCGAGCCATGGTCGAAGATGAAGGAGTTGGAGATGGAAAAAGAGGCTTTGGGCTTTTACATTTCCTCGCACCCGATGGAGGTCTACCACCTGCCGCTGAGGTATTTCGCCAATTGCAACGTGGAGACGCTGAAAGCCGCTATGGAAGACCCCGAAAGGAACATTAGAAGGTCGGTGCGCCTTGGCGGACAAATCACTCGCGCTGAGGAATATACGGCAAAAAATGGCAATCCTTACGGACGTTTCACCATTGAGGACCAAAGCGGTGCCTTGCAGTTTGCCTTGTTCAAGGAGAACTACTTGAATTGTCGGAACTTATTGACGGTCAACTCGTTTGTGATGCTTTACGGCACTTTGGACAGACCCTTCCCGCGTCCCGGTCAAGACCCCAACATGGCTCCTTCGACGCTCGAAGTGCGATTCAATGAGGCGCGACTCTTGGATTCCCTGTTGGAAACCACCACCAAGACGATTTACATCAAGTTGAATGTGGCGGAAATGGACCAATCGGAGATGGACGAGTTTGTCAAGTTGATGAAGCAAAACGCTGGAAAACAGAGCTATAAGCTACACCTTTTCGACCCCATAGGCAAGAAAGCGTGCAATATGACTCCGACTAGGGGCGCGATTAATGCCCAAGAGGTGTTGCCCTTGTTGGAAAAAGAACCATTCAAGAATTTCGTGGAGTTTGACTTGCGGTAATTAAGAAAATTTGTATTTTTGCAAACCATTTAAATTGATATAAACAAACAAATTAAAACTATGGCAGTAATTCAAATGACTGACGACCGTTTTGAAGAAGTCGTCCTGAAATCGGAACTCCCTGTAATGGTGGACTTTGGCGCCACTTGGTGCGGCCCTTGCAAGAAGGTTGAACCCATCATCGAGGAACTCTCGGAAGAATATCAAGGCAAAGTGATTGCCGTGAAATGCGACGTTGAGGAATGCCCGGGCACCGCTGGAAAATATGGTATCATGAATATCCCCACCGTCCTGTTCTTCAAAGACGGACAGCCCGTCGACAAGAACGTGGGCGCAGCCCCGAAGAAGGTGTTTGTGGAGAAATTAGAGAAACTGTTCTAATTGGACTTTTCAATCGATAGGAACCGGCTGACGCAGTTCGGCAGCCTTGAGTTCTTGGCGCGACAAATCGTGGAGGGATTCATCACGGGTTTACACAAGAGTCCCTTCCACGGTTTTTCTGTGGAATTCGCCGAACATCGCTTGTACAACACGGGCGAACCCATCCGCCATATCGACTGGAAACTCTATGGCCGCACCGAAAAACTCTTCGTGAAGCGTTACGAAGAGGAAACCAACTTGCGCTGCCAATTGGTCATCGACCAAAGCTCAAGCATGTGTTTCCCCGTGAGGCAAAAGATTGATTTTGAGCATCCTAACAAACTTTTTTTCTCCATTTACGCCGCCGCCTCGCTCATGGAACTGATGCGCCGTCAACGTGATGCCGTGGGATTGGACTTGTTTGATGAAACCATCTCGTTCCACGAACCGGCCAAATCTTCAACTGTTCACAATAAGTTGATTTATAGTGAATTGGAGAAACTGATTGACACCTACGACAAAAACAACCGTAAGACTACTTCAACGCCGCAATGCTTGCACCAAATCGCGGAGATGACTCACCGCCGCAGCCTTGTGGTCATCTTCACCGACATGCTCGACGGCTTAGACGATTACAAGCCAATGTTTGAGGCTTTGGAACATCTTAAATATAACAAGCACGAGGTCATCTTGTTTCATGTCTTTGATGGCGATTTGGAACAGAACCTTGATTTCGAGAACCGCCCGTACCGTTTCGTTGATTTGGAGTCGGGCGATGTGCTGAAACTCAACCCGATGGAGGTTCAGGAAACTTACAAAAGAATCATGACTGAGCATAAAGAAGCTCTATTGCACCACTGCTATCAATACCAAATCGACTATGTGGAGGCCGATATTAATAAGGACTATAACCAAGTCCTGACGAGCTATTTGATTAAGCGGACTAAAATGGGTTGAAAAACTTCCGCATCAATCATTATAGTTGATTTCCTCCAAATTCTCCTGGATCATCTCCTTCAGGTATTTCATGATGCTGACGTCGGTCATCGGCATCCCGTCGAGGGCTTCCTTGATTTCGTCGGTGTCGAAGACAAACTCGCCGTCGTCGGTGATGTGCTTGTAAATGAAATGGATGTCCTCGTGGGCCGAAAACAGCATCACCAACGAGCCGGCCAAGTCGCCCATGGGCGGACGGTCTAAGTGGTCATGCTGGAACCAGAAGTTGAGCACGGTGCCCTTGCCGACCTCGCTTTCAATTTTCATGCCGCCACCGGCGTTCTCAGTGTTCATCTTGATAAGTGGTAACCCTAAACCGACCTTGCGTGTGGTGCGCGAAGTCGTCCAAGGGTCGGTCACTTTGGCCAAAAACTCGGGAGTCATGCCCTTGCCGTTGTCCTTGATGGTGAAGGCATAGATGTTGTCTTTCAGGCTGTCGCGGATGGTCAGTTCGACGAGGGTGGAGTTGGCCGCCGTCGAGTTTTCCATCAGGTCGTAAACATGCATGGATAATTCTTTCATAGTCGTTTATCCGTATAAAAGTTGTAGTTTTTCCTTGGGTTCAGTGTCAATGTAGCGTCCGTCCTCGCCGTGGAGGGTGCGGCGGAACTCGTCGAAGGTTTTGTCGTACATGTGTAGCACGCAATGCACCTCGCCGATGATGTGGAGGAAGTGCGCGTCGCTGCTCTTGGTGAAGGTAAATTTCTTCAGGTAGGCGTATTTCTTCAGAAAATCAGGTTTGGTGACGTGCTTCGAGATTTCCAAAGCGTCGGCCTTGATGTCGGGCGGAATGAAACCCAACTGGCTGATGAGACTGCTTGCCGGTTTGTTCACGTGTGCCGGGACAAACAGTCCGCCGATTTCATGCACCACGTCATAAAGTTGGTCCAAATCCGCGTCAAGCGCCGACCACAGCAGCCATTCCTCGTCGCCGACGATTTCCTCGTTTTCATCGACAATGAGCTGGTAGCCAACTTTTTCCTCATCCAAAGGGATGTGGGGAAGGTGCTCGTCGAGAAACTCTTGGAACTTGTCCAATTGCTCGTCGGTCTCGAAATAGGCGAGGGCATGGGCTTCTTCTTGCGTGGTGATTTCAACGCCACCGATGACGAGGATGCCGTTTTCGCGCCCGATTTTTTGCGTCACCTTCACCTGTCGCGTGGTATTGTGGTCGCAGATGGCGATGACGTCTAAGTGCAGTTTCTTGGCCTGCTCGACGATGGCTGAGGGACTCATATAGAGGTCGCCGCACGGCGAAAGCACCGTGTGTATGTGGAGGTCGGCTCTATATGCGTTTAATTCCATAATATTGTGCTGGTTGTAGAGACGCATGGCCATGCGTCTCTACAACGCGCAATTATTTGTTGTTTAACAGGTTATAAACCAACCCAGCAATCTCATACGTCGGCAGCGAGGTCTGCAAGATGGGCAAATCCTCGTCGTTGCTCTGCTCGATGGTCTCGTCGTTGGGCACGAGGTTTTTCACGAGGATGATGCAGGCCAGTTCCTTCAGCGAGGCCACGGCCATCACGTTCTTGTGGGTTTGGAGGGTAATCCAGATGTTGCCTTCCATGGCGTTGCCCATCACGTCGCTCAAAAGGTCGCTGATGTAGCAGCCATCTATCTCTCTGTCAAGGCCGTTCGCGCCCGAAAGGACCTTGAGGTTCAGTTTTTCAACTAATTCTTGTACTTTCATTTTGTATCGGTTTTAGATTTTGTTTTGTCAATAAAAGGACTGCAAATTTAGGAAATCATTAGATTCGACGAAACGATGTAAGTCAAATATTTCATTATTACGGCACCAACTCAAACTCAATGCCCACACTCCAAGGCGAGGGCTGGTTGTTCGGACTGCCAATCAGGAAGTCGTCTTTGGTGATGACGGGCGACAGGCGGTAGCTGCCGTAAACGCCGATGTTGAGCATATTGCCAACGCTGTAGCTGAGGCGCGTGGTGGCACCGTATTCGAAGAGGTTCATAGCCTTGCAGCCGTTGTATATGCTAATCACTTTGTTGTTGTAAGGCTGAGTCGGGTTGCCTCCTTCGTCCTGCCAAGGGACGTTGTCAACCACTTTCACACTGCGTGTGGCATTGATTCCGCCGTAAACGCCCAAGTCCCAGTTGATGCCCCAAAGGCGGATGACAACGCGCTGCATCAACTCGCCGCGTACTTGCATGTTGCGCATGATGGTCATGCGGTCGGCCGCTTCCATGGCGCCGGGAATCTGACTCGTGGTCACAAAACGGTTGAAGTCGAGGCCGAGGCCCATACCTATTTTATAAGACTTGCCGTAGAACCAGCGGCGACCGAAGGCAAAATGACGGCTGAAACCGCCGTTCCAGGTGCTGCTGGGCAGGTTGTAGTCATACTGGAAAAAAGTCGAGGCTTGCCAGCCTTCTTCTTTCACTTTTTTGAAAGTTCCGTTTTGGCTGTTGCTCTTGTTGGAAAGCAGATTAATGTCGCCGCCCATGCCGCTGATGGGGCAGGAGTCGTAGAAGCCGTTATAACTGACATTCAGTTTCTTACCCTCGCCGAAGTCCTTGTTTTTCAAAATGATACCAGCCGCTGCGGGACCTACCTTATAATAACCGAGCAATACGCCGTCGGCACCTTCCACGCTGATGAAAACATCTTGTTTTTCAATGACTTCTGGTATGTCAATGCGCACACCGTCCTTTTCCTGAACGAGATTGAAGGAACGCTCAGCGGGCTTCAGTTCGTTGGTGAAGTAGGCGGCTTGGGGAACGCCATAGCCGAAGGCATAGTCATAATAAGGATAGAGGTCGCATGATTTTTGGATTTCGGTCTTCATCTGAAGGGCGGTCAGGTCGCGCTTGGTTTGCCAGGCGCAGGCACAGAAACCGGCCGTCAGCGGGCTGGAGAATGAGGTGCCGTCGGCTTCGGTGAAACCGCCTTTAGGATTGGCCACCTTGGCATGACCGAAGGCTATCACATCGGGCTTGCGGCGTTTGTCGGCGGTCGGGCCATAGGAGCTGAAGCTGATGTGGCGGTAGTTATCCAAGCTAGCTTCGATGCCGCCTACGCAAAGCACGTTCTCCGCGTCGGCGGGCGTGATGATGGTCATCCAGCGTTTGTCGTCGCCTTCGTTGCCGGCGGAGTTACAGATGAGGATGCCTTTTTCAACGGCCTTGTTGGCGGCTTTGGCCACGTAGGAATTGCCGTTCATGTCTTTGGTCCAGTGGCGTTCTTTGCCGTAGCCGAGCGAGCTGTTGATGATATCGGCGCCGTTCTTGTCGGCCCATTCCGCGCCTTGCGCCCACCACACTTCTTCCTTGAACGGCTCTGGGTCGATTTCGGTGCGGGCTAAGAGAAATTCGGCGCCCGTGGCGAGGCCGAGTTTCTGTCCTTCCTTATTAATACCCGCGATACAGCTCAGCACCATGGTGCCGTGGGTGCTCCAACCATACACATCCTCTTTCTTGTTGGGGAAGTTGTAAGTCTTGAGAATCTGGTTGTTATCGCGCAGATGCTGGAAAGCGGGGTGGGTGTTCACCTTTGGGAAACCGCCGTCCATCACGCAGATGCGGAGGCCTTTGCCGTCGATGCCGTGGTCGATGAAGTGCTGGCCGCCGAAACGCTTGAGTTGGTCGGTGAGGATGTCGTCAGTTTCCTCGCTGTAGTCATTGCGAGCGAAGCGTGGCAATCCAGAATCGTCAAGTGTGGATTGACTTGGCGTCGAATCTTCGATTTGCTTCGTCGTACCTCCTCGCAATGACGGGTTGGACGTTACTGTTCCATTGGAAACGATTTCCTGAACACGCTCCACAAAAGGCAGTTGTGCAATCAAGGCAGCATTGTCGTCGGTGGCTTCAATGCCGAGGGCATTGAGCCAGCGCGACTCGCCGAAAACATCTGTGGCATAGGCGTTTACAGTGCCGACATAGCTGTCGTTCAGCGGGTAGTTGCTGATGTCGTAAAGGTCGGCGCCGCAGCGGTTGTAACGCTCGATGGCTTTGGCATCGAAGTAGGAGTAGGGGTCAAATTGGGTGTCGTTCTTGTCGGTGAAGAACACCCAATAGCACTTGTTTTGGGCCATTCCTGCCGTGGTGAGCAGCGCTAAAATGGCAAGGAGTAATTGTTTTTTCATGGGATGTTTAATTTTCTGATAATGAATTATTTGTTACTTCTGTAGAACGATATTGCTCGTCTAAATTGAAGCCTTCGGGATGCTTGGCTTTCACGTCTTTGTAGTAATCCCAAATCTCGGCCAAGTCCTTGTCGTAATCGCCTGTGGGATAGAAGATTCGCTCAATGCCGCAAAGTTTTTTCTTGTAGTCGATGAAGCCGAGGATGATGGGCACGTTGGCGCCTTGAGCGATGACATAGAAACCTCTTTTCCAGTGGTTTACCTTTTTTCGCGTGCCTTCGGGGCAGATGATGAGGTGGGTGTCCTTGTTTTGGCTGAACATCTCAATCATTTGCTCCACAAGATGGTTTTGGTGGCCTCGATTGACGGGGATGCCGCCCATTTTTTTCAGAATCCAGCTGACAACCGGAACGAAGAACTCCTTCTTCATCATCACCTTGAACTTGATGCCGTAGTACCAATAGAATCCCAGCCCGACAAAGAAATCCTCAATGGCGGTGTGGGGCGCGACGATGCAGACGGCGTTGCCCAAGTCGGCGGGGGCTTCATTGACGGTTTTCCATCCTCCCAGTTTAAGGCCGATTTTTCCTATGAATTTTTTCAATCCCATATAGACTGTCAAAATATGTTTTCCGCCTGCAAAAATACTGTTTTGGGAACAAATCTGTTCCGAAAGGCACTGATTTTTTTCAAAACCAGGGTCGATAAAAACCAAAAAAGTATCTTTGCAGCCACAAACTAAATCAAATGAAAAAAACTATATACCTTATTATATTATCGTTATGGGTTCTGAGCGGCTGCACCAGTGGTGCTGACACCAAGGTCGAGATGCAGGAAGGGGACACGATCTACACTAGGCAGGCAGCCATAAGTATCTACGCCTATCAGCCTGTTCGGGCACTGCAAATCCTTGACTCAGCTGTCAATGTGGGCAACCTTAGCCCATGGCAGGCCGATATGTGCAGGGCAAGAATCTACAGCATGAGCCTGATGAAAGACCAACTCGACTCACTGTTAGGTGGGCCAACGGACGTCCGTTTGGACTCGGCGCGGGTCATCGGCGAACGCCTGTTGATCCACGACTCGGTAAAGGCCAATTTGGTTCTAAAGAAAGATGTGCTCGAGGTACTGGCCAATGCTGAACGCATGGATAATGACACGATAGGATGGATGCAGCGATTGATCGAATTGAAAGACGTGTGCCTTAAGCAGGGAGCCGAGACCAGCGCCCTGCGCACGGAGGCCGAGATTGGTGCAGCACTACATTGTCTGGGACGTTACGAGGAGGGCATGGCAAAAATTGACAGCGTAATCAATACACTCAATGCCTTCTTCTTGCGGGAGCCCAACCGAGGCAAGTTCGACGAGCTTGACGCCCTCATCATCACCTTGAGGCGGAAAAATCTCCTACTCGAATCACACGACCAATATGCCGAGACGCTACCTTTAACCACCCGCATCCTCGAATTGTTGGACAAATACGAGATATATCCAGACGACTTCCACGACGGCAGCTATCGAGAGCCGAAAACCGACGAGAAGCGCGCCGACTACATTGCCTTCTACCGCAACCAGGCTCTGAACCACATGATTGCTGCATATACTTATTTGGGTGAACACGACAACATGCTCACTGCATACGAAAAGTTAGGACTCAGCATGCGCGAAGTGACAGCCCGCGAACATCTCGCCCGTTATAACGCCTTGCAGCAGCAGATGGAGGCCGAGCGTCAGCAGGCCAAGGCCAGCCGCGCCAGTCTTAGGGCCTTCGCCATTGGCATTGTCGCGCTGTTAGTCCTCGTTTTTGCCGTCGTTGTCATCTGGAAAAACAGGGCCATCAGTCGTAAGAACAGCGTCCTTGTCCAGCAGATTGACGAAGCCATGAACTACAAGGAACTCTACTTGAAGGAAAAGCAAGCCCATGAACCTGAACCAGTTGCCGCCGATCTTGACCTCAATGCACTCACCGACGAGCAGTTGTTCCAGCATATCAACGAGGTCATCGTGCGTGAAAAACTTTTCCTCAATCCCAAAGTCTATGTCTATCCTTAAATTAAAATTGTTGTCAGAGTAAATCAATGCAACATCTGGTTCATAAGGCCTCACTCCATTTTGAGGAAGAATATTTACGTCCCCTAACACCTGAATTTTATTTCCAAAATACTTTTTCAGTTCATTTTCAAAAAGAGACTCCGTATAGCCTCTACGTGCTATTGTTCTTCTTCTATATGGCCACACAACACATCCTTTTTGAGGCATTCTTACAATTGCATAATAGCCTTTTTCTGTCTTGACTTGCGAAATATCATAATTAACAAAAAGAAGTTCCTCATCTTGTGGTATTCCAATGTCCTTTTTGCTGTTATAATCTATCTTGATGTCCTCATATTTTTTCTTGAAATCTTCAGTAACATAATTGAGGTTCTCATCAATATAACATATCTTTGATTCTATTTGCTCGATATTGTTTGAATCAACTAAAGATGGTAACTCTTTGATGCTTTTTTCAATTTCTTGTTTCTTTATTTTTTCTTGTTTCTTTCGCTCTTCCTCCGCTTTTTCTTTTTTCTTTTTTTCAATCAGTGCCAGCATCTCATCTCTGTCATAACCTTTTAGAAAACTAATATATGTAATGAGCGGTTTTTTATCTTTGTTTTTCTCTATGATGTTTTTGCAAACTTCTTTCAAATGATGGTTGTCGGTTTGCATTTCTACAACGATTATATGTCGATTGTCAAATTGAGGATACCTATAATAATCTAGTTCTTTCTCATCAAACCAAGCATCGGCTGCTGGATCACAAATCTCTAATGTTGGTGACAAATCGTAAAACGATTTATAACAGCCAAAATTTGGCATAACTTTGGGACCAACATCTCGACATTTTTGAGTAAACTCGGATTGCTCTTTTTCCCATTGATCAAATCCAAGAGAGGTTTTGTAATATCCTTCATATTGTCTAATATCGTTTTCATGCGCAATTATTGCTTCAGAAGTATATGATCTGTTTTCTTCCTTCCACTTTTTTATTCCATGAGGATAATCGCCAGCAATAGATGCGACCTTTTTAGCAGTCTCTTTTCTCTCTTTCTCTTCTTGTTGCAATCTTTCTTCTTCATTACGCCATAACTCTATTGGACGTTCAATAACTTTTTCAGCAATTTCGAGGTCGGACAAAGAATACAAGAAACTCTTTCCTTTATTGATTTCTACTATAAACTGTTTATATGCTAATGGAAAAAGCCCTTTTATTTCTTTCGCTTTCTTTTCCTTTTTCTCTTTTATAGAAGACTGTATCCACATGTATAATAGATAACCTCCACCTATCACGATTGCACAAATAGCATAAAACAATAAAGGATGAATCCCTACTTCAAATGTTAGGAAAAAACATACAACAAATAGAATTACTATAAGAAGACCTTTTTTCATAAGTTACATTACGTTATCCTTTCATTCATTACTTATGAATAAAATTGGCCTCAAAATTACAAAATAATTCGATTCCAAAAACGATTTACAAGTCTTGTAAAACGAAATACTTTGAAAAAGTCCTAATTCCGCAGCCCAATACAGTCACACAGCATCCAGCTATTTCCCAACATCCTCTGTTCCTTCAGGAAGGAGGTAATCGCTGGCCTTGGACGGAGAAATCGCACTGTGTCCTAATTGATTCTCCAATTGCTTACGAGCGGCTTTGGCCACGCTACCGCCATCCTTGGCCACTTGCTTTTGTCCTCGAAAGCCTTTAGGGTCGCGCTGTTTCGAAAGCTCCGCAGCCGAGGCTTCGGCAAGGATATTGAGCGCGATTTCAAGGTTGGTCATGTTGTCGCGCAAGTTCTCTTTCCTTAATCCTTTATAGTTTTTGTATTGCTTGGTGGTGAATCCGCTCCATTCGCGCGTAATGATGTCGGTGAGCGAAGCATATTCCAACCCTTCTTGTACACCAGTACGTTTCCATTCATCGGTCAGTTCCTTCCGCACTTCGATGGACTTGATGCGTTGGTTGATCTATGCGTCGGAGTTACCTAAACGTTTATAGTCCATAATGGCCTGGTCAATGTTCAATTCCGGGTCTTGCATTTGGTCCAAACGTTGACTGGCCACCTGTGCCATCCATTGCTTGAAAGGCTCTGCTTTAGGCGACGGTATCGACTGGATGATACGGAAAAGTTGCTCTGTATCAGCGACATCGGTCATACGCATCTTGCCATCGGCTGCACGAAGTTTCAAACCGTGACAATTTGTCACGGTTTCATTTCCCTCCTCTTTTAGTCGTTGTTTTAATTTTCTCCAATATGCAGTAGCATCTTTGCTGTCAGTAAGGACATCGCAAACATCCACTATGGAGAAATACCATTTCTCTTCCTGACCGTCCCAAACCGTGCGGACTTTCCTTTGCTCAAATAGTTGTAATGCTTCTTTTTTGGTCATATAGCGGGTTCATAAATTCATGTAGGAATATGGCCTCAAAAATACAAAATAATTCGATTGGGGAAATGTTTCGCAGGAAAAATCAGAAGCAGCCAACGTTTCCGTCGGCTGCTTCTGATTTGACGCGAAGAGAACATGGATTACCAAATGGCGGCACGCTCTTCGGGTGCGATGTACATCTTGTTTTCAGGCGTGACTTCGAAAGCCTCGTAGAAGTGCGGCATCGAGCCGAGGGTGCGGTTGACGCGGGCTTCGGCGGGCGAGTGCACATCGGTAACAACTTGGCGCTCAATGTATTGGTCGCGGGAGTTATTACGCCAAATGGTGCCGTAGCTGATGAAGAAGCGCTGGGCAGGCGTGAAGCCGTCGATGCTTTGGTTGGCCTTGGCTTCGTCGGTCATCTGGTAGGCGTCCCAAGAAATGTTGAGGCCGCCGAGGTCGGCGATGTTCTCGCCAAGGGTCAGCTCGCCGTTGATTTGGTAGCCTCTCACTTGGAACTCGTTGAAGAGCTTCACGAGTTGCTGGGTGCGCTCGGCAAACTTGGTGGCGTCTTCCTCGGTCCACCAGTTGTTGAGGTTGCCTTTCTCGTCATATTTGCAGCCTTGGTCGTCGAAGCCGTGGGTCATCTCGTGGCCGATCACCACGCCGATACCACCGTAGTTGACGGCATCGTCAGCGTCCATGTTGAAGAACGGAGGCTGAAGGATGGCGGCGGGGAACACGATTTCATTCATCTCGGGGCTGTAGTAAGCGTTAACGGTTTGAGGCGTCATGAACCATTCGTCCTTGTCGACGGGCTTGCCGACTTTGGCCAATTCTCTCTCGGTCTCGAAGCGGATGGCGCGGTGTACGTTATCGAAATAGGAGTCAGGAGTGACCTCATATTTGCTGTAGTCCTTCCACTTGTCGGGATAACCGATTTTCACGTTGAAGCAGTCCAGTTTGTGCAAGGCTTTGGCTTTGGTTTCATCGCTCATCCAGTCGAGTTGCTTAATGCGCTCGCCCAAGGCCACGCGCAGGTTGCCGACGAGGTTCAGCATACGCTCTTTGGCTTCGGCGGGGAAGTGTTTTTCCACATAGAGCTGTCCGATGGCTTCGCCCAGGCAGTCGGAGGTGTTGTTGAGCACGCGGCGCCAGCGGGGTTGTTGCGCTTCCTGACCGTAGAGGTACTTGCCGTAGAAGTTGAAGCTCTCTGTGGCAAGGTCATCGCTCAGCAAGGAGGCGTTGCCGTGGATAATCTTCCACTTCAGGTAGTCCTTGATGGTGTTAAGGTCGGTGTTAAGGATGATTTTGTCGAGACCGGCGATGAAGTCGGGCATACCCACGTTGAGGCTGTCGAAAGCAGGTGAACCTAAGGTGCTGAAATAGGTGTCCCAGTTGAAATTGGGTGTCGAGGACTGCAATTCTTTGCGGGTTCTCTTGTTATAGGTGCGGTCGGGGTCGCGGCGTTCCACGCGGCTCAACGAGTTTTTAGCCAACTGGGTTTCCAAAGCAAGGATGCCTTGGGCCTTCTTTGCGGCTGCATCAGGCTCAGTGCCAGTGAGTTCAAACATCTTGGCGACGTGTTCGACATACTTGTCGCGCATCTCTTGCGTCTCGTCCTTGAGGTAGTCATCGCGGTCGGTGAGGCTCAGGCCGCCTTGATAGAGGTGCATGATGACCATGTCGGCGTTCTTGGGGTCGGTGCTGGGAAATGCGCCAAAGAAACCACTAATGCCCTCGCCGTGGAGTTTGCCCATAAGCTCGGCCAACTGCGCCTTGTCAGTCATGTTGTCGACCATCTCGAAGTAGGGCAGGAGCTCGGTATAGCCGCGCTCGTTGATGGCCACGCTGTCCATACCCGCGTTGTAGAAGTCACGGATTTTTTGGGCTACACTGCCTTGGGTGGCGTTTTCGTCTTTCGACACCTCATCGATGATGTCTTGGATGAGGAGTTCATTGTGCTGGTCGATTTCGGTGAAGGCTCCATAAGTGGAGTATTCCTCCGGAATCGGGTTGTTTTTCAGCCAGTTGTTGTTGGCATAGCGGAAGAAGTCGTCCGCAGGATTAATGCTGGTGTCCATGTTGCTCAGCTCGATGGCTGGGACAACTTCTTTTTCAGGATTCGCTGTTTCGACTGCCTTTTCTCCGCAGCCGGTTGCCATTGTGGTTAAAATCATCATGGCGATTAGGTTTTGCTTTTTCATTAATTAGGTATTTAAAGATTTAAAATTCAAAGATTTAAAGATTTCCAATTTCAAGATTTCAAGATTTCAAAATTTTGGTCATGCCAAATAACTGCAAACTACTAACTACTAACTGCAAACTATCAACTAAATTCTCCCGTCCTTAATCGTAATCGTGCGGTCCGACATGGCGGCCAGTTCAGGGTTATGCGTGACGATGACAAAGGTCTGGCCCATTTCGTCGCGGAGGCGGAAGAAGAGCTTGTGCAGCTCCTGTGCCGACTTCGAGTCCAAGTTGCCCGAAGGTTCGTCGGCCAGCACAACGGCAGGCTCGTTGATGAGGGCTCGTGCCACGGCAATGCGCTGTTGTTCGCCGCCCGAAAGCTCTGAGGGCTTGTGGTCTTTGCGCTCTGTAAGGTTCAGATAATCAAGGAGCTTTTCGGCTCTTTCAATGGCTTCTTTTTTGCCCATACCGCCGATGTAGGCCGGAATGCAAATGTTCTCGATGGCGGTGAACTCGGGCAGCAAGTGGTGGAACTGGAACACGAAGCCGATTTTCTGGTTGCGGAAAGCAGCCAAATCCGTGTCGTTCAGTTTGTTGACTTCGGTTCCATCAATCAACAACTGCCCTCGGTCGGCCTTGTCCAAAGTGCCGATGATGTGGAGTAGGGTGGACTTGCCTGCACCCGACGCGCCCACGATGCTCACGATTTCCTTCTTGTTGATATGCAGGTCGATGCCCTTGAGGACTTCGAGGCTGCCGTAGGATTTGTGGATTCCTGTCGCTTGGATCATAGTTGAATTTTGCGGCAAAAATACGGATTATTCTTCAATGTCCGATTCATGAATCTCATCCAAAAGCAGCATGGCCTTGTCGTAGTCCTTGCTGAACACGTAGACCGAGGCGTCGCCTTTGATGGTGCCGGCAGCCCAGCCTGCTACGAGGCTCTCTTCTTGGAAGTTGCGGATGAGGAACTGGATGCCGTTCTCTTCAAGAACGCTGCCGATATACTCGGCATTCACGACCGAGCCGGCGTAGACTTGTTTGATTTCGTTTTCCATGGTATTTCGTTTTTGTTGGTGCGGCAAAGTTAAACAATTATTTTGGTTTTTCGTCCACATTCAGCATCACAATTGCAAACAGCATCACAATCGCCGCTGCCCACTGCATGGGCGAATAGATTGTGCCGTTGACGAAATAGTCCAACACCACGGCTGTGATGGGGTACATCAGCTCGAGGAAGGTGGACAGCGAGGCTTTCACATGTCGCAAACCGTAGTAATACAGAAAGATAGCGCCAGAACCCGTAGTCAGGCCGATGAGGGCGATGAAGAGCCAGTTGCGTGGCGTGACCTGCGAGAAGTCGCCGATATGACCCGTGAACAGCACGATGACAAGCATGATTAAGGTCGTGAAGCCATAGCGGAAAAAAGTGGAGCTGACAAAGGAATAGTTGCCCAATACTTTTTTGGAAAACACCGTCGAGCTGCCGAAGGAGAAGGCCGCCAAGAGCGACAGCAAAGCCGCGTAAACCGTGGTAATGCCCTCAGTGCTGAAGTCGGGGAGCGACCAACCGAAAGTGAGGAAATAACCGCCAATCAGGGCGATGCTGGCCCAAAGCGCGAAATGTTTCTTGATTCGCTCTTTCAAGATGATACGGGCCAAAATGACGGCAAAGACGGGCTGCAGTTTTTGCAACAGCACCACAACCGAAAGATTGTTGAAATGCAGCAAAAACAGCGACTTGACAATGGCCAAAGTGCCCAAAGCACCGCCAAACAGGGCGATGAGAAGGAAATAAATGAGGTCGGAGCGCGTCATGGTTTTCAGGTGCCGGTATTCCCTGAAAAAGAACAGGTTCATCAGCAGGAAAGGGCAGAGGTGGATGATGAAGACCACAAAGGCCGTGTTGAGGTTGTAGAGTTGCGGCGTGAGCAAAATGCCGTCCACGCCCCAAAGCATGGCGGAAAAGGCCACGGCTAATGCTCCGGTGAGTTTTGTATTTTGTTGGTTTTCTTTCATTTGTATGATTGGTCGTTGGCAGTGGCTTCCTTTTCCCAGCGCACGCACATGATGACAGAATTAATAAGGTAGACGACATACATCATCGTGATGGGGAAGTTGCCCGCCTTGATGTACATGAAAATGCTGACACAGTTGATGGCAATCCAGAGCCACCATTGCTCGCTGAACATCCTGACCATCAGAATCATGGCCACGACTTGCATGACGGCTTTGGCGGCATCGGCGAAGGGAGCGATGTCATTGGTGAAGTGTTTCATCAGCAGACCGACACCGATGGTGCCCACCACGATGACGGCCAAGCTGGTGAGGCGCGTGCGGTTTGAGGCGTGCCTTTTCAACACTTCGTGAGTCTCGTGGTTCATGTTTTTCGACCAGGTGAAGAAACCCACAAACTGCATGATGAAGTTGTAAACCGTCACGCCAAAATCGGCATAGAGTCTGGAAATCAGCGTGATGTAAATCATCAGGCAGCAGTGGATGAAGCCGAAGACATAATTGGAGAGCTTGCCCTTGCCGCCCAACACCACGTTGATGATGCCGCAGGCCGAGGCCACGATGTGAATCCAATAGAACGGGTCGCTCCCCTTGTCGTACTTGAACAGGACGGACATCACCGTGACGATGAGGCACACACTGACGAGCCAAATCACGTCGAAAGGTTTCCATCCTGAAAGTTCCTCTTTTATTATAGTTTTGATTTTCTGCATGTTGATTTGGAATTGAAGGGATTAGTTGGGGACAAAGGTAAGGGTTTATTTTGTATTTTGAGGCTCGTTTGGAATTATTCAGGAGAAATGGTACAAAAAAGAGACAGCCAACGTAAAGTCAGCTGTCTCTTTTGGATAATAGCCTACAGCAGCCATGTCATTCCCGCGTTGGCTTGTGCGAGAGCAGGTTGCTGAGCCTTGAGCCTGTCGAAAGGTCGAAGCACCGTCTGTTGAATGTCGGCCCTTCGACAAGCTCAGGGGCCTTAGATTCATCATTCAACGACTAATTTCCGATAACACATTCCCTTGCCTTCTACGCTGATTATCAGTGTATAAACGCCAGGGGTGCTCGGTGCGGTGATGGTCTGTAGAGACATAGCGCGCCGTGTCTCTACAACCGCGCCAAGGGCGTTGATGGTTTCCACCCGTACCTCGCCCGTTTCCTCTGGCAGGCCAAGGGAAACCCTTTGACCCCTCGCCACAGGGTTCGGGAAGAGTTTAACGAAGTTGTCCCATTCGTCCAAACCTGTGTTGTGACGGAAGCGAACGATGTAAGGCTCGTCGAAGCTGCCGATTACTGCATTGGTCTCGTATAACAGAGACGTAATACATTGTGTCTCTACCTCGCCCGTTTCAGTGTTGTAGAAGCCGAAATACAGTTCAGCAGATTCATCTCCTGCCACAGTCAAGAAGGCCATATAGCGGTTGATGGGTTCCACATAGAGCAATCTCGCGCTGCCTCGGCATTCGCCGCCAGCGAAGACGGCCAGCTCGTATTGCTCGCCTTGCACTTCTTCGCCGTTAAGCTCAACTACGGCCATCACGCTCATATTGTCAGGATAGGCGTTCAGATTGGGTCTCCAGTGGTTGTTCTCGGTGGTCTGGTTGGCTCTTAAGTCGGTTCTCGTTCCGCTGTTGGGATAGGTCAGGGTGATGTTTGAGCTGTTGTTCGACTTGTACATCAAGCCCATACCAGGGTGTAGCAGATTCAAAGAACCATACCAACCGAAACCTTCCAGATAGGACGCGAAGCCGTCGTTTTGCGACTTCAGCATGTCGTTGGTCTGCGAGGTGATGCCCGACAAGGCCTCCGTTACGCTCAAATTGGCGTTCACGGGATAGCCGACCCATGTCCAGCCTCTGTTAAGCGTTATCGGGTGTGCAGTGGGATTGGCTACGCTGCCTGTCATTTCAACAGTGCAGGCTTGGCTCGCCCGAATTTGGTATGTGCTTTCGTTGTATATAGAGGAAAGCGAGCCGTACCAGCCGTAGCCAGCAAGGTAGGAAGCGTAACCATCGTTTTGCGACTTGACCATCATGCCGCTTGTGCCAAGACCGCTTTGCAGTATCGCAAGTCCGTCGATGCCCTCAAGTTCGATGTAACTGCTCCACCAGTTCCAGCCGCTGTTGAAGTTGGTGGTTTGGGTGATGCTGCCTGAATCGAAATCGAATACATGAGGATTTGACGCATTGCCGATGGTGGCGTTCGTGGCAAAAGTAATTGAGGCACACGACAAATCAAGCTCCTCGCCGAGGGCATGGTCGTAGAGGCGGAAACTGATGCTGTTGCCATCGTCCCCATAAATGGTGAGGAAGACGAAATAGTGACCCAAGGACGAATAATACTGGTCGGTAAGCTGCTCGCGACCACGGCATTCGTTGCCGCAGAAAGCACCGATTTCAAGCGTATTCGTCGTTTGCTCCACGCCGTTGATTCGGATGATGCCGATGATGGTCATAGTGCTGGGATAATCGTAGGTGTTCACGTTCCAGTGGTAACCAAAGACGAAATTAGCAACGAGATTGCGGTTGGTCGTGACAGTGAAAGCGTAAGTCGCCTCTGTAGAGACCACAACTCCGTTCTCCGTCCAATTTACAAAGGTGTAGCCTTCGTTAGGCATGGCGGTCAAGGTGCAAAGGTTGCCTTGTTCATAGAAGCCAGTGCCGACCACCGTACCAGCGCCTTCAGGATTGACGCTCGCGCTTATTTCCATGTGGGACTCGTCATACTGAACGATATAAATCATCTTCGACATTCCCTCAATTTCAGGAGCAAGGATTTCAAGCGAGTCAATTCTCATCCCGCCATTAATGTTGGATTCATACGTGAAAGTGAAAGAGCCGTCGTCGATGCCTTCCGCAATGCCGTTCAGGTGAACCCAAGTGCTCAGCGAATCCGAGACGTACCAGTCCATTTCAATATCGCCCAATCCTACATTGCGGATTTGCACCTCATATTCGCCGCCTTCGGTGCTCACGAGTATGGTATCCGCGACACTGATGACAGGAATCCAGCGCTCATAATTGGCTCTATAGAATTGGTCTGTCAACTTATTGATAGTCAATGCGGTATTTTCAGACACAATATTACCCAAACGGTCTGTCCAATTCACGAAATGGTAGGAGCCATGTTGCTCCAAAGCAGTAAATGTGACGGTCCCACTGCTTCTGTTGTAAGAGCGATGGAAACTCCCCTTTCCGTTGCCTCTTCCGTTTCTGTCCACTTCGGAGCATGTGATATAAGGGAGCAAGTTGCCACTCGTGGCGATGTCGATGTTGCGGATTTCATTGGGACGATCGGTAAAGTCGTATTGCAAGCTAAGGATGAGCGAGTCAATTACGACATCGGCATTACCTGTGGTATGCACGTCCTTAGACATGATAATATCACTCCAAGCGGCGGGCCTAGAAAACAGCATTGTGTTTGCCACATTGCTGTTCAACAGTGAATAAAGCAACGACTGTGTAGCCAATGAAGGTTCAATGATGGTAGTCTGTTGCGAAAGCGGATTATATCGGATACTCCACGTGTTTGGATGGGGATTTTGTGTCGATTTGGAGACATGGTTGAACCAATAGATTTCTCCGTTTTTCCTGAATCTCGAAATGCCATTGTGCTTCAGGTCAAGATCCATATAGGTTGACATGCCAACATTCCCTTCTGTATGCGCTTCCATATATTGTACATCGAAGCCCACGATTCTAACGTTTTCTTCATTGGGAGGGAACAAACCAAGATCAAACATATTAAGGTCGTATTCCTCATTGGCATTGATTTTGTCAAGCACTTCCCGAGGAACGACAAAGGATATTGTGGTGGTTTGTTCTGGCGCATTATATACCAACTCATCAATAACATTCTCAATCATTCCTGATACTTCTTCCCTAAATAAGGCAGAAAGCGTAGTATATGCCGCTGGATTGGCAGGCGTGGAGTTGTCGAAAATGACTTGGCCTTGGTCTATCATGATTTCAAGGCGATTATACATGCTTTCCAAACTGAATTCTCCTTGATAGGGTTGCAACAGCCTGTATTCGTAAGCCTTTCTTGCGTAATAATGGTATTTCACCAAGCGGTTCATGGCGCGTTGTCTCATTTTTTCAACACACTGCATGGCTTGCAGGTCGCGTTTGCTGTTGCCTTCAAAAACATCATTTCGCAAAGCATCCAAAGTGACCATCTCGTTGCTGACTTCGCTTGTCAAGCTAACGATATTGACCATTGTTTGTGTAAGAATTGCCCCCAACTCTTCGTAATTCCGCTGAAGTTTTGCTATTTCAGCTTTGAGGTTTTGATACTCAGTCGATTCCGAACAAAGCTTGTCAAGCTCAGCCTGGACTTGAGCATCGGGCGCCGAACTCTTGGACATCACTTCATGAAGATTGGTGATACTGTTATATACTGGCCCAATGACGGATTTCAGACTGTTATAGCTGTCTTTGAGTTGATGGCCCGTTTCTCCGAGATGGTTCAAATCAATGCCGTCAATAGCATTCTGCAATGTTCCTAATGCCGATTCATAGTCGAAATTGGTGATGCTTTGATAGGCATCCGTAATGGAACTCTCATAACCGTAGGTGTCGGACAGACCAAAATAGTCTGAACCCACGGTTTGAACGACCGACACCAACCCGCTGGCTACTGAACCATAAACGGGAATGCAATTGAGTGCTGCCTTGACAATGCCAAATGCTTTGTTAAGACGATTCCTCTTTTTCACATTGTGTTTGGCTTTCCGCAACAATTCGGCCTGTACCTGTTCAAATCTGTTTTGGGTTGTTTCAATCTGATTCCGAAGTACCTCGATTTTGTCTTCCAAAACGGGGATGTCTGCTATCAGCGAATTGATTTGGCTTTGCGTCGCTAATATTTCACTTTGCGTTTGATTGGCAGCAAATTCGCTTGCCGTGACCCAACTTGCCAATGTCTGGTCAATGTGTTGTAACCAATAATTGAGATACAACGTAGGCATGGCGCGGTCAATCTCATTGTTGAAATTGTTCAGAAGCACCTCAAACGACAACATGGGCACCCAACCGAGCGGGTTGCCGAAATAGTCGAGGTTCTCGTTGAGCTGATAGAGCATGCCTTCCAACTCTATCGCTTGGTCTTGTAACTCGACCTGCAAAGTGGCATCGAAATCGTCCCATTCGTCAGAGGCCTCAAACTCGTTGATGAGGTTGTAGTAATCATTGGCCGTGGTCTTGGAGTAACTGAAATAATTGTTCAAATACGAATCATTGATATGCCTGATGACCGCCGCAATATAATAGGGATGAATCCAAGAATATTTCTCGTTGCTCAGCTCGAAATGCCCGTTCTCACCCATTTGGCCTACGCCAATGATAGATTCGCCATCATACTTCAAGCCCGCACATCCTCTTGAGAAGTCGCAAT
The DNA here is from genome assembly GCA_905233685.1 of uncultured Bacteroidales bacterium. Classification (GTDB taxonomy): domain Bacteria; phylum Bacteroidota; class Bacteroidia; order Bacteroidales; family F082; genus Limimorpha. The sequence goes on from CAJOEZ010000016.1 coordinate 26,915, forward strand.
AGTTCTCAATATTAATAGGTGCAGTCAGAATACCGCCGTTGCCGCCATTACCTGGTGTTCCGTTGCTGTTGGCGCATTGTCCCTGTGCCCCGTTGAGGATAAACCTTTTGGCAAAATCGGATTTAAGATTTTTGATATGGAGCGTTATATTTCCCGCGTTTTCACCATTCATGCCCATTTCGTTGGTATGTATTCCGTTTACGGACGGTGTTGTGTTTATATATGCTATCTCATTCCCATTATCCTCAAAGATGATTTCCTTAGCATAAATGTTTACATTAGTATGCGGAAATGAAAGAGCCGAGCGAATGTAGATTTTTTCAGCGAAAATGTTCAATTCGTATAGGTCTTCTCGTCCGCTTAACCCCCAAACCTTGTTCTGCACATTGTTATCAAAAACAATGTCTTTGCCTGAAATGCTGTAACTATAGGCGTCCCTATATGCGTTGTTCAAAAACACCTGTGTTTGCGATTTCGCAAGGATGGTATATTCTTCGTACGAAGGCATTTCACCCAAGCTTTGGATGGCGAGGTTCTCAGGCACCACTTCGGGGATGAGGGTGAACTCAACCGTTTGTGACAAGCTATTCCATCCCGCTGTGGCTGTGAATGTCACATGAAAGGTTATGTAATCACCGGCATCGGGATAGAACTTGAACCGCCCCGTGGCTTCATTGAACTCAAAGGGCCCGATAGGCACTTGGTCAACTTCATAACTATAGACAATGTTGCTTGAATGCAGCGAATCTGCTGTAACATAAAAGCCGATTCCGTCCTCAAAAAAGCGAACGGTCTGGTCGGGAATATGCTCGATTTCATAATGCGGGAGCGAGTCTAATATGATGTCGTGTATATACAATCCCGAATTGGTGTAAACATAGTTATCAGCGGTGGTTTCTCCTATGGCAGGAGGATAGGCTGGGAGCAGGTTGACATACTTGGCCGACGATTGCGAAAAGGCCGTCATGCCAATGAATGTCAGCAATATGGAATAAAACAGTCTTTTCATGGCTGTCAGTATTTGATGATGTAGTTCACATAAACGTTTTTCGGACGGTTGTCGCTGCCAACAGGAACAACACGAGAAGCATCAAAATGCATCATTCGTGGTCCATCACATCCTCCAGTACCATTCCAATCTTTTCCACTTTCAGAACCATACAAAGCCCCAGAATATCCAGCAGTTCCAAAAGGAGCTCTTGTACCTAATCCCGATGATCCTGTAATATTCCTAATAGCGTCGCCCTGATAGCTACCTACATGGTTACCCGTATTTCCGCCGTTATGCAACACTATTCTATTTTCAGCATCGGCATCGTTGCCAGAATTGCCTGAAACACCGCGCAGGAACATGCCCCTAAGGTCGGGGAGATTGAATGTGGTGGAGCCATCGCCTGTGCCCCAGCAAACGCCAATGGCGTTGTATAGATTGGCATACTCTGCACGGCTTACTGCGGAGCCGTCGCAGAGTATCCATCCGTAGGGAATGTTTTCAACAGGGCCAGCAAAGGGGACAATCATTCCGGCGGGAAACAAAATGGCGTTGTAGGCTACTTCGGAGTAAGGCGAACTGGGCAGTTGCGAGAAACTCACTTCCCTGTAAGTGCTGCCTTCTTGGATTTCGATCTTCAGCCAATAATAGATGGCAGCGAAGTTAACATCCAAGTAGTTGCTGACGATGCTGCTTGCATCACGTTGTCCGCTTCCCACATTAATGCCAAAGCACCCTGAAATGTCGGTGTGGGCGGTGTGGGTTTCAACCCAGGTTGGTGAACTCGCGTTTTGTCCTGGGTATAAGGAGACACGGAGGTTTACGTCGGTGTCGGCAAGCAACACGCCGCTTGTGTTTCTGACTACGGCCTGGTAATTGAAACCAAGGCCACTGTTTTGCGCATAGGCAGTTATGACTGCCAGACATGCGATGATAAGAATAGCTCTTTTCATAATGATAAATTTTAGATGTTAGATGATTGTATTAGGTATTTTTATATAAAGTTATATCGTGAACTTCTGTTTAAGACGGAGGTTCTAGCATACCTTTTACCACAACAAGAAAGTCCACGATATATCTACGCGGACGTTCCACTTTCTTGGTGATAAAAGAAACTTGCTAGATTTCCGTCTTACAAAGAAAAGCGAAAACGCCTTTATTACTGCTTATTTATGATGTTCGTCTGTTATTGCTTCATTCAGATGAGATTGGTTAGAGTTTTAGTTGTTTTCGGGGGCAAATATACAACAATTTTGGCACGGTGCAAAGAATAGGCGTGAAAAAGTTAATCTCCCGCTTCTTTGGGCAACTCCATCACTTCGGCATCCTCAACGGGTGCGAGGTAGTCCGAGGCCTTGGCAGGGGAGACTACACTGTGGCCTAATTCCTGCTCCAAGTCTTTCCGTGCGTTTTTGGCTATTCTGCCTCCGGCTTGGGCAGTTTGTCGGCTTTCGTCAAAGCCTTTCGGATTGCGTTGCCGTGAGATTTCCGTTGTGGCCACTTCCGCCAACGTGTTGAGTGCCAGCTCTATGTTGGTCATGTTGTCGCGCAGGTTTTCTTTGGTGAGGCCTTTGTATTGCTTGTATTCGCCCGTGGTCATTCCACTCCATGCCTTGGTGAGTACGTTCGTCAGGATGGCGAAGTCCTTTTGCTCATGGATGCCCGAGCGTTCCCATTCGTCAGTTAGTTCCTTCCGCATTTTGATGGACTTCATGCGCTCGTTAATCCAGCGGTCGCTGTAGCCTTGTCGGCGGTAGTCCTCCACGGCCATTTGGAAGGTGAGTTCAGGGTCAATCATTTGGTCAATGCGTTGTGCACCAACTTCGGCGAGCCAACGTTTCAAAGGTTCTGCCTTGGGCGACGGTATTGACTGGATGATTCTGAAAATGCCCTCAAGGTCTGCGGATTGGGTCTGATAAGTTTTACCATCTGATGCTTTCATTCGAGTAGGGGTACAAATTGTACCCCACCTCAAATTCAGTTCAGGGTCACGCGAGCGCATACGCTTAATGTATTGTTTGACATCCGTACTATCTGTCAGCACTTGTACGATGTCTGAAACGGAGAAAAAATACTTCCCCTTTTCAGCGTCCCAAACGATGCGAACTTGCTTGTTATCAAATAGTTGTACTGCAAAATCCTGTTCCATAATGATACCTTTCTGTGATTGAATTACAAAGCACAAAGTTACAAAAATCCCGGAACAAAGCAAAGAAAAGCCCGTGAAAAAGATGGCGCAAAAGGGAAAAGTGTTTAATTTTGCGGCATAAAACCAACAAAACATTTATCATCATGAGATTACTACTGATCAGCAATTCGACCAACTTCGGCGAGAACTATTTAGCATGGGCATCGACCCAGATTGAGCTTTTCTGCTTGCAGAACCATATTAATAAGGAGAGCCGCATCATCTTCGTGCCTTTCGCGGGCGTCAACATCGGCGGCAAGGCCTATCCTGAGAGCTATGACGCTTACGAAACGCGCGTGAAGACCGTGTTTCACGAGAAGTTCGGCTTGGACAACTTCACCTCCGTGCATCATTTCGACGACAAGGTGAAGGCCGTCAACGAGGCCGACTGCATCGTGGTGGGCGGCGGCAACACTTTCCATTTGGTGGCCGAGATGCACCGCTACGGCCTGATGGAGGCCATCCGCAACCGCGCCTTGGCTGGCGTGCCTTACATGGGCTGGAGTGCCGGCTCCAATGTGGCTTGCCCCACGCTCTGCACCACCAACGACATGCCGATTGTGCAGCCCGCCTCGTTCAAGTGCCTCAATCTGGTGCCTTTCCAAATCAACCCGCACTACCTTGACCCGCACCCTGAAATCGACAAGATGATTAAGCATGGCGGTGAGACGCGCCAAGACCGTATCAACGAGTACCTTGCTGTGAACCAAAATGTTACGGTAGTTGGTTTGCGCGAGGCGACGGCTCTTTGGGTGACCGACGGCCAAATGCTGCTCAAAGGCGGCAAGAAGATGATCGTGATGCGCTACGGCAAGGAAGCCGTTGAAATCGACCCGAACTCTGATGTGACATTCTTGCTTGAGGGTGGAGCGGCGTAAACCGTTTTCTTCCCCTTCTGTGAAGGTTTGTTTCCAAGTTGAATGGGAGTTGTGCTTTCTGCAATTTTGTCACATTTTAATCTCCTAATCCTTTGGTTTTCTGTCAAATTGGCACAAATTTAGCCATAATTTCATTGCGTGTGAATTGGCCGAGATTTTGATGTCCTTTTGCCGTCAAAAAGAAAGGAAAACAAACCATGAACATCAACCAATTCACAATCAAATCACAGGAAGCCATCGGGAAGGCGCAGGAGATTGCACAATCGCACCAGAGCCAGACCGTGGAGAACTTCCACCTGCTGAAGGGTATGATTCTGAGCGATGACTACTTGGTGCCCAACCTTATGAAGAAGTTGGGTGTCAATATCTCGCGACTGAATGATGCTCTGGATCAGGCAATTAACAATCAACCACGCACGAGCGGCTCCGAATTGTATTACTCCTCTGAGGTCAGCAAGACCTTCAACGACGCCATCGCGCTTGCCAAGAAGATGGGCGATGAATATGTTTCCATCGAGCACCTGTTGCTGGCCGTCTTTGAGAGCAGCAGCACGGCCTCGCAGATGATGAAAGACCAAGGCATCCGCAAGGATGACCTCGAAAAAGCCATCATGCAGTTCCGCAAGGGCAAGAAGGTGGACTCGCAGGATGCCGAGCAGAACTATGACAGCCTGAACCGTTTCGCCAAGAACCTGAACGAACTCGCCCAACAGGGAAAGCTCGACCCCGTGATTGGCCGTGACGAGGAGATTCGTCGTGTGCTGCAAATCCTGAGCCGACGCACCAAGAACAACCCTATATTAATAGGTGAGCCGGGCGTGGGTAAGACCGCCATCGTGGAGGGTCTGGCTCAGCGTATCGTCAACCGCGATGTGCCGGAAAACCTGAAGAGCAAGACTGTGTTCAGCTTGGACATGGGCGCGTTGCTGGCCGGTGCCAAATACAAGGGCGAGTTTGAGGAACGTCTGAAGAACGTCGTCAAGGAGGTCGTGGATAGTGATGGCGAGGTCATCCTGTTTATCGATGAGATTCACACCTTGGTCGGTGCAGGCGGCGGCGAAGGCGCCATGGATGCGGCCAACATCCTGAAGCCGGCCCTGTCGCGTGGCGAACTGCGGGCCATCGGTGCCACCACCTTGAAGGAATACCAACAGTATTTCGAGAAAGACAAGGCATTGGAGCGTCGTTTCCAGAAGGTTATGGTGGATGAGCCTGACGAGGCTTCGGCCATCAGCATCCTCCGTGGCTTGAAGGAACGTTACGAAAACCACCATCACATCCGTATCTTGGACGAGGCTATCATTTCGGCAGTGCAACTGTCGGTGCGTTACATCAGCGACCGTTTCCTGCCTGACAAGGCCATTGACTTGATTGACGAGGCCGCCTCGCGTCTGAGGCTACAAATTGACTCGATGCCTGAGGAGCTGGAAGACGTGGAGCGCGCTATTCGCCAATTGGAGATTGAGCGCGAGGCTATCAAGCGCGAAAATGACACCAAGAAAGTGGAGGAGATAGGGAAGGAGCTGGCCGAACTCAACGACAAGCGTTCCGCTATCAAGGCCAAGTGGGAGACTGAGCGCAACTACGTGGAACTCATCCAGAAGGAAAAGAGCAACATTGAAACCTATAAGCACCAGGCCGAGGTGGCCGAGCGTGAAGGCGATTACGGCCGTGTGGCTGAGTTGCGTTACGGCAAGATTCGTGAGGCCGAGGCTGCCATCGAGAAGGCCAAGGCCGACTTGAGTGCAGCCCAAGGCGACCATCCATTGGTAGACGAGGAAGTCGGTGCAGACGATGTGGCTGAAATTGTGTCGCGTTGGACGGGCATTCCGGTCAACAAGATGATGCAGAGCGAGCGCGAAAAACTTTTGCACCTCGAAGACGAACTGCACAAGCGTGTGGTGGGTCAGGACGAGGCCATTACCGCCGTCAGCGATGCTATCCGTCGTAGTCGTGCGGGCTTACAGGATGCCAAGCGGCCTATCGGTTCCTTCATCTTCATGGGTACCACGGGCGTGGGTAAAACCGAGTTGGCCAAGGCCTTGGCCGAGTTCTTGTTCGACGACGAGAACGCCATGGTGCGTATCGATATGTCTGAGTATCAGGAGCGTCACACGGTGTCGCGACTCATCGGAGCGCCTCCTGGATATGTGGGCTACGAAGAGAGCGGCCAACTCACCGAGGCTGTGCGCCGTAAGCCGTATTCTGTCATCCTGTTGGACGAAATCGAAAAGGCTCACCCTGATGTGTTCAACATCCTCTTGCAGGTGCTTGACGACGGCCGTCTGACCGACAACAAAGGCCGTACGGTGGACTTCAAGAACACCATCGTCATCATGACTTCCAACATCGGCGCGAACATCATTCAGGAGAACTTCGCCTCGCTGAATGGAAGCAATGCCGAAGAAGTCTTCGAGAAGACCCGCAATGAGGTGATGGAGCAACTGAAGCAGTTTATGCGGCCTGAGTTCTTGAACCGTGTCGATGACATCATCATGTTCAAGCCTTTGGACGAGAGCCAGATTGCCGACATCGTGAGGATGCAGTTCCGCAGTGTGCAGAAGATGCTGGCCGCCAACGACATCCGCATCGACATCACCGATGCCGCCGTCGACTTCATCGCTAAGCAGAGCTACAACCCGCAGTACGGTGCGCGTCCCGTGAAGCGTATGATGCAGCGTGAGTTGCTTAACTCGCTCTCGAAGATGATCCTCGCCGAGTCGGTCGACAAGAGCAAGACCATTATCGTCGATGTGCAGGGCGACGGGCTGATTTTCAGGAATTAAGCCTTGCCAAAAATAGTGAAAAGCCAGGGAGTGCGAGAGTGCTTCTTGGCTTTTTCTGTATCCAATTGGTACATTGTTTGCACAATATTTCAGCTGTTTTTGAGTTAAATTAGAAATATATTGTTATGAGGAAACGGCTCGTAAAACTGCTTGCGGTAGCTGCCCTGGTTTTGGGCAGTATGCCGATTTTTGCACAGAATCTTGTTGTCAACGGTGATTTCGAGCAAGGCAACACTGGATTTATGTCGCATTATACTTATACTGAGACGGGTGTTATTGAGGCTGGGTGCTATTGCATTGACTATAGTTCGGCAGGTCATGGCGGTGGTATTGGCTGGCCTACGGTTCTGGGTTATGGAGGTTCGGGCAAGTATATGATAGTCAATGGCTTTGGTGGTGAAAACGTGAACCCGTATAAGGTGATTTGGAGCCAAACCGTAAACGTTGCCCCTCAAACCGATTATGCTTTGTTTTGCCAAGTAGTGAACTTGGGAATGGCAATTTGGGGATATAGTCCCAATCCGGCCAAACTACATGTGTTTATCAACGGCAATGATATGGGCGTGGAATATGTCCTCTCCCCTGACAACGACTGGCATTTGTGGGAACCCCTAGTATGGAATAGCGGTACTGCTATGATAGCCAATATTGCGTTTTATGACTTCTATACGGGTGATTCTGGCCTCGGCGACGACTTTGGCCTTGACCAGATAACGTTTGGCCCTACTACGAATTACACTGTCACGGCTAATGATGACCAAGCTGGACCGTTTTGCTTGGATGCACCCAATAGTTTTAATGTGCTTGACAACGATATCCTTCAACCCGATGGTAATGACGCGACCGTTTCTATTGTTGTCCCACCTGAATATGGTACAGCCAGTGTGTTGTCTAACAATTACATAGAATACACTTTTACTGATGCGAACTATACGGGAAGTACCGACCAGTTCCAATATCGCGTGAACAACCATGGGGCTACGGACGAGGCTTGGGTGACTGTAACGCTGAATAGGACGCCAACGGTGGGAACAATCACGCCGTTTGGTGTCTTTTGCATCGGTGAGAGCTTTGAGCCGACCGAGCCCGATGTCAACGACAACGGCTCCCCGATAACCAATTCAGGCTGGGAATACGCCACCAACCCCAACGGGCCGTGGAATGCACTTAGCCTCAATCCTTTCAACCTCACTCCCAATGACTATTATTTGCGGTTTTGGGCCGAGAACAGTTGCGGCAGATCCGAAAGCGAACCGACGCCGCTGCATGTTTGTGACAAGCCTGAATTGAACACAACGACTATTTCAGAGCCTCCGATTGTTTGCGAAGGTGCTTGGTTGTCAGCGGAGTATCTTGCGCAAGTGTGGGTTACAAATTGGAATAACGATTATGGAAGTGGAAGTTGGGAGGTCAGTCACGGGAATGGCATTTGGATAACGCAAACCTCTTTGTCGAATGGCGATTGGCTGCGCTATCGGGCTGTGAATTGCTGTGGAGAGGTGGTCACCGATGCGGTCATGGTCAACACTACACAAGGGCCTGAGTTTTCCAATGACCCTTATCCCAATCCTTTTGCATCTTATTATTGCTTGGGCGAAACGCTGATTATTCCGAGCGACCACCCTCAATATAATTCGCATGGAATGTATGCGACGGGCTTTTGGGCCTATTTGGAAGGCAATGAATACCAGCGCATTGACGGCAACCCAACCTTGACAGCCCAATGGGATGGTAGAATCATCACATACGTCTTGGACAGCGATTGTGGCGGCTTGATTCCTTATCGCGAGCAGTATCCTATAACGGTGATTTCGCCTCCCGAAGTCCAAATTGTTTCAGTTGCCGAAACGGCTTGCGTGGGAAGCCCGATAGCCGTGGATTATATAGTGGAATGGCATCACGGAACGCCTGATTTACAGCATTCTTCGTGGCAGTATGCACCTATTGACAATCCTTCTAACTATCAAGATTTTTATCTCACTGATGGCATCCCCGAAGAGGGCGTGTATTATGTCAATTATCACGCCGTGGTGAATGAGTGTGGCTTTTTTGGTGACGGCGCAATACCCGCGGTGGTCACGGTGCTGTACGTTGAGGATGAATGGCTTGAACCTATCCAAGCCTGTGATGTCTACACGCTGCCCTCTGGCGAGGAAGTCACCACAAGCACAGAGTGGACTACAGAGTCTGATATCCCTTGCCATCATATTGTGCATCAGCCTGTTGTAATCTATCATAGCGATTCAGTCGTTGACCTGATTACCTCTTGCCATGATGTGTTTGAATGGCATGGGCAAACCTTTGAACGTAGCGACGAGACCCAAATCGCGTATTGGCAAACGACCAATACTCATGGCTGCGACAGCGTCGTGGAGTTGCATCTCGACTTCGGCCCATACGCCGAATTTACGCACAACAGAACAGCCTGCAATTCATACATTTGGGAGATGAATCCCGATATGATATACATGGAAAGCACACAGGATACAGTTTTTGTCCCAGCCCAGGATGATACGGATTGCGACACGTATTATTATTTGGATCTTACTCTCGGTCATGATGAGGTGGTGGATGTGGATACTACCGTCTGCAATGCTTTCGGTTGGTATGGACATTGGTGCAACGCCACGGCAACCTATTCGCATCACTTCGAGACCTCGTTGGGTTGCGATAGCTTGGTGAATCTGCATGTGACCCTGAATAATGCAGTGACATACAATAGGTTAGTTTCGGCGTGTGATTCCATTACTATTAATGGAGTGTTATATGACGTGCCTGGGGTATATCGAATTCCGTTGGATACGTTGGAAGCCAGTAACGGTTGCGATAGCATCATCATTTGCACCTTAACCCTCAACAATTCCGTGAATATCGGCACAATCCATGGCGAGAGCAATGTTTATGTGGCCACCAACCTGATTTCTGGCATTTATCGTTATTCGATTGATTCGGAAGGAATTATAGGAAATGTCCAATGGAGTTTGAGTCAGCCCGACTGGACTATTGTGGATCAAGACGCGTTGTCGTGCCGCATTATGGTGACCACGGTGGGCCATGCGACGCTCACTGCGACATTTCACACAGACTGCGGCGAGGTGGAACGCACCTTCGAAATTCAATCGGGGTTCTACGACCTTGATGATTATCAGTCGGTTGCAGCGAGGGTGTTTCCCAATCCGACACAGGGCACAATGACAGTGGAAGCTGAGGGTATCAAGAGTGTCCGCGTCATTGATATGCTGGGCCAAACATTCCATCAGGAACGGTTTGATGGTGCTGATAGTGTCACAATCCGGCTCCATTCCTTGCCGTCTTCGGTGTATCTTCTTGAAATCCAAACCGAAAAGGGTAGGGCGATGCAGCGAATTGTGCTGTGCAAATGAAATCTTTTTGTGGCATTGGAAGTTTTTTCCTACATTTGCACGGAATTGTAAAACTGGATTGTAATGAGAAAGTCATTTTTTCTACTGATAGTTTTCGTCTTGGTAGGGTTGGTGGTTTTTGGCCAGCCGGTCATCATCACGCCTCCGTCGGCCACCATTGAGCCAGGTGGTTCGGTGACGCTGACGGCCTCAGGAGCCACCTATTACCAATGGTCGCCTGCGACGGGCTTGTCCGTCACGGAAGGTCCCGTAACGGTGGCCTCGCCCATGGTGACGACCACGTATACCTGCGAAGGTTATGCCCCAGGTGCTGAGAGCGTTGTCAACAGCAACTTCGATCAAGGCAATACAGGCTTCACGTCGGCTTACCAATACAACAGCAACCTTTGGGCCGAGGGTACCTATTATGTTGATAGTGATGCCAGCCTTCATCATGAGAACTTCCACGGCTACGGGCATGGCGGCTCAGGCAACTTTATGATGGTCAATGGGGCCACCAATCCAGGTACCAATGTATGGACCGAACAGATTAGCGTCACGCCCAATAAATGGTATGCTTTCTCGACATGGGCTTGTACCTTGGCCGGTAGTGCCAACCAAGTGGCTTTGCTTCAATTCAGTATTAACGGCACTCAAATCGGCGAGGTGTTTTCGGCACCGCCACAGACCATGGTTTGGGAGCAGTTCTACGAGCTTTGGTATAGCGGTACCGCCACTTCAGCGACCATCACCATCCTGAACCAAAACACGGGTGGAGATGGTAACGACTTTGGCTTGGACGACATCTCATTCCGCGAGTTGGTGATGGTCGGCAACCCGACTTGCACGGTCTATGTGAACTCCATGACCGCCACCGCCTCTGCCGATGACACTGAACTTTGTGAAGGCGGAACGACCACGCTTCATGCCTTGCCCACTGGTGGTTCAGGCAATTACTCCTACAGTTGGACCCCCGCTAATACACTCAATAATCCCAACGCTCAGCATCCCGTGGCCACGCCACCCGTGGGCACCACAACTTACACTTGCCACATCACCGACAACAGTTGGGGCAGCGCACAGGATGTCAGTGTTACTATTCTCGTCCATCCCAACGAGGAAGAGCATGAGTATCAGACCATTTGCCCTGGCGATAGCTATGATTTTTACGGCACATGGGTAAGCGAGCCTGGGGAGTATGAGTATCATGCGCAGACACAGTTCGGCTGTGACAAAGCCATTTACCTACATCTTGACAATTGGCCGACTTACGATGAGACCACCATCACAGCATTCATTTGTCCAGGGGAGACATACACCTTTTACGGCACTGAATACAGCCAGACATGCCAGCAGGCTTATACCGACCACACCATTCACGGTTGCGACAGCATTGTCCGTTTGAATTTGACTGTGTATCCTCCCAACGACACCACTTTGGTTGACGCAAGCATTTGCGTCGGACAAACTTATAACTTTCACGGCGAATTGTACAACCACGACGGCGATATTGCCTATTTCGACACCATCGACAACCACGGCTGTCTGAAGGTGGAGAAGCTTGTGCTGAGCGTTGGCGAGTACCAAATGCCTGAAATACAAAACGAATTTGTCTGCTACGGACACGACGAGACACCCTATTTCAAGTGGGACAAGAACAACATGGAGTATTAT
>CAJOEZ010000017.1 GCA_905233685.1 uncultured Bacteroidales bacterium
TTATATCCGTGGAGAAGAGCAATGCGAATCGGAATGGTCGGATGTGGGGTTCTGGATCACCGATATCGAAGAGAATACCGATAAAAACATCGATGTCTACCCCAACCCAACCAACGGTCTGCTCAACATTGAAGGCCAAGGCACGATGCACATCACCGTGAGCAACCTCCTGGGACAGAAGATCTTGGAAATCAACGCCGAAGGCAACGCTTCTTTCGACTTGAGCCGCTATGAATCAGGGATGTACCTTGTGCGCATTGAAACCGAAAACGGTGTCACGGTGCAGAAGGTGAATGTGAGAAAATAAAGAAAGAATGATGACAGCATAAAAATGGGCGGCCTAACGGTCGCCCATTTTTTGTCTTACCATTTCAGGATTTTCTTGAAATCGTAATCCTCTGGATTCGGTAGATATTCCTTCGCGGCTTCGTAGTCGGCGGGGGTGATGTACTGCAAACCATCCTTGAAGATGAGTTCTGCCTTCGGGCCGTTAAGGTTGACCAAGCGCGGCTTGATCTTGCCGTTTTCGTCCTCCACGTCCTTCAGGTACAGCGGCTCCACTTCACCCTTCGGGTTGGCGGTGACCATGGCGCCACTCACGCCCTTGTCGAAGAGTTTCTTCACGCCGTAGCCGAGCAACGAGCAGTAAGTCAGGTCGTAACCGTTAGGCTCGACGCAACGGATGCCATAACCGATTTCGACGGGACGGCTTTTCACGTTGATGCCCAAAGCCTTCAGGCGTTGTTGCAGCAATAGGTTGAAGATATGGGCCTTACTGACATTGCCCAGCTCGGGATGGCCGTGTTCGTCGTAGGTGAACGCCACGCCCGACTTCTCAATTTCCTCATCGCTCATGAAATGGAACACACCCTCGCTGATGATGACCACGCCGTAGTCGACACCCAACATCTTGCGCTTTATGATGGAACTGACCACCAACTTGATAATGGCATCGAAGGTGACATCCGTTTTATTGAACATCTCTGGAATGACTACCATGGGGCAGTGGCAGGCTGAAGTCATGCCGAAAGCCAGGTGACCAGCCTCGCGACCCATGGCCGATACCACGAACCAGTTGCCGCTGGTGCGGGCATCTTCGTAGATGGTCTGCACCAAATGCACGGCGGCATCCTTGGCGGAGTAGTAGCCAAAGGTCGGGCTGCCCTCGGGCAAAGGCAAGTCGTTGTCAATGGTCTTAGGCACGTGGATGTTCTGAATCGGAACGCCACTATTGGCCAAGAACTTCGAGATACGGTTGGCCGTCGAAGCGGTGTCGTCGCCGCCGATGGTGACCAACAATTTAATGTTGTTCTTGACAAAAAACTCAGTATTAAACTCCTCATTCTTGGGTTTATAGCGGCTCATCTTCAAGGCCGAACCGCCCCTTTTCAGAATAGAGTCGGCATAGATGAAGTCCATCTCGACCACATCGGGATTAGGCTTGAAGAGGTTCTTATAGCCGTCATTGAGACCGAGGACGCGATAACCGCCCTTGAGGAAAGTCTTAGCCACGGTGCTGATGACCGTGTTGATGCCTGGGGCAGGACCGCCGCCAGCCAAAATCACTATTGATTCTTTCATATTTGTGGATTTAAAGATTCAAAATTCAAGATTTAAAGATTATTCAATCACTAACTCATCACAGAAAATCCAAGCCTTCTGACCAGCACCGACATGTCCTTCGGGGCAGACGCCTATCGTCTTGGCCACCATCTTCACATAGCGGGCGTTGGTGCGAGGACGCACGGCCATCTCTTGGATGATGGCATCGTCGTAATCCACTGGCACATCATTCATCACCTTGCCCACGCTGCGGAATTTCTTGCCGTCGTCGCTGACGAAGTACTCCACCTCCTTTGGCAACCAAATCCAAGAGTAAGCCTCTTGCAGGAAACTGCCCGCCAAGCGGTTAATACGTTTCGGAGCGCCCAAATCGACGGTGGCGATAAGGTCCACACCATAGTAGCCTTGCCATGATCCTGTGCGGAAATTCTCGCCACCGCGTTGGTGGTCAATCAAGGCCTTGAGGCCACCTGCGGCATACTGCTCGTTGTACGGGTTTTCGAGCTTCACGCTGCGGTTGGCGTCAATCAAGTAATAATCGGCATCCATCACTCGGCTCCAGTTGTCGCCTTGTTTGGCGGCGGCCTTTATCGTCGCGTTCTGCTTCAGGCAAAGCGGCTGCTCATAAAGCTTGCCGTTTTCCTTCGGTTCGGAGCCGTCCAAGGTGTAGTAAATCTCCACGCCCTCAATGGGGTGACTCATGCTAACCATGATGCTGTCGAAGAAGGTATCGGAGTTGGCGTTGATAGTCGGGACGATGACGATGGGTTCGCTCTCGATGCGCACCACTGGGCAGTTTTCGGGTTGCGTGGCCCAAATGGAATTAGGTTCATTAGTCATGGTGAACTCCAAGGTGCCGCCGTTGAAGACCTCATCGAAGGTGATGAAGCTGCGTTCCAAGGGCTTGCCGTTCAGCTTCACTGACTTCACGTAACAGTTTTGCTCGTTCAAGTTCTTGGCAATCACCTCAAACTGCTTGCCGTTCTCGAAGGTCAGACGGACATTCTGGAAGCGCGGCAGGCCTAAGACATAGTAGCCCGAAGCGGGCGTAGCAGGATAGAAGCCCATGGCGGAGAACACGCCCCAAGCCGACATTTGGCCGCAGTCTTCGTTGCCGGCGTAGCCGTCGCGGCGGTCGGTGTAGAAGTCGTCCATTACTTGTTTCACATACTTTTGCGTCTTGGTCGGCTTGCCGACGAAATTGTACATATACACGGTGTTATGGCTCGGCTCATTGCCGTGGGCGTACTGCCCGATAAGACCCGTGATGTCGGGTTGCTCACGGCCCGTCAGGTTGGAAGGCGCGTTGAAAAGGCCGTCCAATTTGGCCTCATAGCTGTCCCAGCCGCCCATCAGGTCGATGTGGCCGTTCACATCTTGCGGCACGAAGAAACCGTATTGGTAGGAGTTGGCCTCAGTCAGCGTAAAGTTGACTTGCGCAGGGTCGAAGGGGCGCTTCCAGCCACCGTTTCTGCGACCTTGGAAGAACTGGTTTTCAGGGTTGTAGATATTCTTGTAAGCCTGTGCGCGAACATAAAACTCTTTAGCGATGTCAGCCTTGCCCATGGCCTCGGCCATACGCGCCACGCACCAATCGTCGTAAGCGTATTCGAGCGTCTTGGAAGTGGCCTCGCCTTCAACTTCAATCGGGATGTAGCCGTATTTCATGTAAGCGCCCATGCCACGGAAATCCATCTTCGACGAGTTGACCATGGCTTCCAAAGCCTTCTCCGTGTCAAAGTCGCGAATGCCTGCGAAGTAAGCGTCGGCGATGACGGGGATGGCGTGGTTGCCAATCATGCAGTAGGTCTCGTTGGCAGCCAGCTCCCAAATGGGCAGCAAATGGCGCGGGTTGGTCTCGTATTTATTAATAAAGGTGTTGATGAAGTCCAAAGTGCGCTCGCGCTGCATGAGGCTGAAGAGCGGGTGCAGGCTGCGGAAGGTGTCCCAAAGCGAAAACACCGTATATACAGGTCTTTCGGACTTGTAAACCTTCAAGTCATGGGCACGATAGCGGCCATCGGCATCGCTGTAAAGGTTGGGGGCAATCATGCAGTGATACAAAGCCGTGTAGAAAACGGTCTTGTTGGCCTCGTTGGAATCGCTCACCTCGTAGCGTTTCAGTTCCTTATTCCATTTGTCGAAGGCTTTCTGCTTCAAGGCATCGAAGTCGAAATCATTTTCGGCGAGTTCGGCTTTCAGGTTGTTCTTCGCGCCTTCCACATCGACGGCAGAGAGGGCAATGCGCATGGTAATTTGTTCGCCTTCCTCGGTATCGAAATCGAAGCAGGCTTTCAACTTGTCGCTTTCAACACGAGCATCTTCCACCCGCTCGCCTTTGTCATACAAGGCACAGCTCTTGAACGGCTTCGAGAATTCGGCGTAGAAATAGAGGTACTGCTCGTTGGCCCAGTCGCGGGTGCGGCGGAAACCGCTGATGGCGTTCTCGTTCTCCACTTGAAGCCACGACTCATATACGAATTCATCGTTGACGCCTTCCACCATGTCCAAGAACATGTGGGCATTGTCGCTCTTGGGGAAAGTGCAACGCATCATGCCCACACGGTCGCCGGTGGTGAGTTCCACCTTAGTATTATAGTCGTCCAAAAGCACGGCATAATAACCTGCTTTGGCATCCTCGTTCTCGTGCTGGAAGGCTGAGCGGTAGCCCGTTGCGGTGTTTTCCTCATCGCCTTTGTCGGTTTTCACTTCGCCGACGATGGGCATGAAGCGGAAGTCGCCGTAGTCGGAGCAGCCCGTGCCGCTGAGGTGGGTGGTGCTGAAGCCGAGGATGGTGTGGTCGGTGGTGTGGTAGCCCGAGCAGCCGTCCCAATCGTTCATGCGGGTGTCGGGGCTGAACTGCACCATGCCGAAGGGCACAGCCGCGCCCGGGAAGGTGTGGCCGTGGCCGCCCGTCCCGATGAACGGGTCGACGTAGTTTGCTGGGTCAGTAACATAGTCGGCCTTGGGTGCCGTCGTGCAGGCGGCTAAGGCCAGAAGGATTAATGGTAATAGGAGTTTTTTCATGTTTTTATAATTTAGTCATTTCATTATTTCAAGGTTTATTCTCTGGATTGCTTCGTCGCTGCGTTCCTCGCAACGACGGGTTGCCGCTTGGCGTCATTGCGAGCGAAGCGCGGCAATCCAGACTCAAAGCATTCAAAACAACGTATCATACAAATCATCCCAATTTGGATTTATGCTTTCTATCAATTGTAATTTCTTTGCCCGAGAACCAGCCTTGAGCTGCTTCTCCCTTTCTATCGCATCCTTTATCAAAACAAATTCCTCATAATAACCCAACTTATCTACAGAATATTTTGCCGTAAAGCTGTTTTCATGGAGTTTTGATTTATGCTCATACACTCTTTGCTTTAAATTCGAGGTCACACCTGTATATAATGTGCCGTTTCGCTTGTTGAACATTATGTATATATAACCTTTCTTTTCCATTTATTCCATTTTAGCTTTTGCCTGGATTGCTTCGTCGCTATGCTCCTCGCAATGACGGTTTGAGGCTGTAAAATTAGGAATAATCCCTTTTGGTTTCGCAAATGCAACAGATTTTTTCTGGCACAAAATTTGCAAGCCATAAAAAAAATCGTACTTTTTGTCAAAAAAACGAACATTTTGAAAAAAAATGGCTATTTTTGCAGCCAAATATCGTAAACAACAACATCAATAACATCAATTATTAACTAAATTCAAGTAACGATGAAGAAAGTTTTATTTGTAACCCTCGCATTAGCCGTCGGAATGACTGGCTTTGCACAGAAAAATCTCAACAACCCCGCCAAGAACTACAGCGTGACCGTTGAGAAGCCCAGCGCCCTCAGAACCATCGACGGTTCGGCCGCCCAAGGCATTCAATTCAACATGGTCGAACACATGGTGAACGTCAACAGAGAAGGCGAATACGAAGAGTTCGGCACCATGACCACCAATTACGACTTGCAGTCGAACAGCGCCCTCGGTAACCGCATGACCTCCTGGCCCGACGGTACCGTCGCCAACGTCGCCACTTGGGACCACTCGAACACCACCAGTTTCCCGGACCGTGGTGCTGGTTACAACTTCTATGATGGCAGCAGCTTCGGCGACGAGCCTGAAGTGCGCCAAGAACCCATGAAGTCAGGCTGGCCGAGCATCGTCGCTTGCGGCGAAGGCGAACTCCTTGCCTCTCACGCCACCGGCGTCAATGTCTACTACCGTCCCCAAAAGGGCCAGGGCGAATGGACCCTCCTGAAGAACTGGGGCAATGACTACGGTGCACCCACCTGGCCGAGAATCGTCTGCAGCGGCCCCAACGACGAGTACATCCACGTCGTGATGTGCAAGCAAATCTCCGTGGGCGACTCCTACGACAACCACGTTTACTACACTCGTTCGACCGACCGCGGTGAAACCTGGAGCGAATTGGTTGACCTCCCGCTCATCGACAATGATGAAAACGGCGAATACCGCAACCAGTTCAGCGCCGACGACTACGTGATGGCCGCCAACGGCAACAACGTCGCCATCCTGCTTTCCGCTTACACCACCGAGGTGGTTTACATTATCTCTCACGACAACGGCGAGACCTGGGAGCGCCAAATCGTGGCTCCCTATCCGATTGCCGATGCTGATGGCAACCCCGTCCACGCTGTTGACTTCGCCGACTATCCGGAAGGCATGACCGACACCATTAACACCAGCGACAACTCGCACAGCATCGCCATCGACGACAAAGGCACCGTGCATGTTGCTTTCGGCCTCTTCCACTGGAGAGTGACTGATTCCGAGCACTACACCTACTATCCTGCTGGCTACTATGGCATTGTGTACTGGAACTCCAACTATGTCAACGAGGAAGGTGGCCACGAGATTCTGCCTTTCGGCAGGTCAAGCATTGATGCTAACCACCCCGAATGGGAGCCCAACCACCTCGGCTGGACTTTGCATCCCGACCGTATCGAAGAACTGTCCCAAGTTGGCGGCAACGAAGCCAACCTCCACATTTTCGGCTACATCGATGAGAACGGCAATGGCGAAATCGACTATGATAACGTGACTGGTGCCAGCTGGCACTACCGTTCACTCGGCCTTTGCACCATGCCCGCCATCAGCGTTGACGATATGGGCAACCTGGTTGTGGTCTTCAGCGTGTGGTCAGAAATCAGAATCAACGGTGAGACTAACTTCTCTTATAGAAGCGCCTATGTCACCCTCAGAGACTACACCGGCACTTGGTTCGACGACGAGATCAACCTGAGCGACTCCTTCGTCCACGAATACGAAGAGCAATATCCCACCTGGGCTGCTCCCAAGGCTTACAACGGTGCTTTCTGGGTGGCCTACTCTGGCGACGAGAATCAAGGCCTCTACCTTGACATCAGCGACACCTACCCGAACAGCAACCTCGGCATCATGACCGAGAACTACATCTACGCCGTGAAGATTGTCCCCGACTTTTTGGAAGGCTGGGGCGTTGAAGAAAAAGAAGCCGTCAACCCGATGACTTCCACCCGCGTCTATCCCAATCCTGCCACCGATGTGCTCAACATCGAAGTGAATGCCTCGCAGAGCTCTGAAATGAGCATCAGCGTCTACAACATCATGGGCCAGAAGGTGATGGACCAGAACGTCATGATCAGCACGGGCATCAACCGTCCGAGCATCAACACCAGTGACCTGACCAGCGGCATCTACTTCGTCACTGTGAAGGCCAACGGCTTTGAAAACACCATGAAGTTCATTGTGAAGTAAGGTGTTGTCTTAATTCATGCTTAAAAAGGAGGCTGCGGCCTCCTTTTTTTATTGCCGCTTCGCGTCATTGCGAGCGAAGCGAAGCAATCCAGTCATGAAGTTTTTTCACTAGATTGCCACGCTTCGCTCGCAATGACGAAAAAAAACACAAAAAACACTTGCGAAAACAAAAAAAGCATTATCTTTGCCCCGAATATTCGCGTGTAAAAAGCGCATAAAATCGAAAAACAAACATCAAACAATTCATTAATTATTAACTAAAACACATTAAAAATGAAAAAGTTATTTACTTTAGCATTGGCCTTGTCGGTAGCCGTTGGCGGCTTCGCACAAGTGAAAAGCATGTCCTCAAAAGACGTGAAATCCGCCCAAAAGTATGTGGCACCCAGACTGGAAGCCAGTTTTGAAAACGTTCAAAGTCAACCCAACATGACCCGCACCGACGGCGAGTTGGACTACACGACCTACGACTGGCAATCCAACGCCGGTGCCATTAACCGCACCATCGTTTGGCCCGACGGTAAAGTGAACTTCGCCTACACCATGGCCACCGACGGCAGCTTCAGCGACCGTGGTACCGGTATCGGCACCTACGACTACAACACCGACGAGTGGATTTCGCTCAACGGACGTATCGAGAACGAGAAAACCGGTTTCGGTTCCATCGCCCGCTACAAGGAAAACGGCATCGTCATTGCCGCCCACACTTCAACCGAGTGCTGCGTCTACATCCTTGAAAACAGAGACGACCTGGCCAGTATGCAAGGCTCACTGCCTCGCGCTCTGACCCTGCCCGCCACCATCGACCCCACATGGCCTGTGGTGATGACCTCCGGTGCTAACCGCGAAATCATCCATGTGCTGGCTACTGGCTACAGCGACAGCAAGATTTACTACTATCGCTCGAACGACGGCCAAACCTGGGATAAGGTTGATGTCACCCTCCCCTTCTTCACTGACGAATACGGCAGCGACTGGGGCAGCAACATCGCCTACTGGATGGAAACTACCGAAGACAACTGCCTCGCTTATGTCGTGAACAACGCCTGGAGCGACTGCATGGTGTGCTACAGCTATGATGATGGCGAAACCTGGGAGAGAAAGGTGTGCTGGCACCACCCAGGTATCAACACGACCTACGACGACAGCCGTGTGGCTTTCTTGTATCCTCGTTGGACTTCTGCCCAATGGGGCGTGGGCGGAGCGTTGAACCTCGTCTATGAATTCAACGGCACGACGGGTGAGCCTGGTTCGGGCAGCTACTATCCTGGCATCGGCGGTGTCGCTTTCTGGAGCGAAGACATGCCTTATAATGGCACTACCCCGCCCGCATATGGTGTTGACCCCAGCAACCCCATGCCTCCTACTCCTGGACAACCCTTCATCATGGACTCTTCTTATGTAATGTATGACATTTATGAAAGCTGGTTCATGTTCGAAAATCCGTCTCACGATGTTTGGCCTGAATACATCGGTTATGTTCCTGCTTTGGACGAAGAGGGTAATCCCGAGCCTCCTTTCTTTGACCAAATCTCTGGTTTTGAAATCAGCGACATGAGCAACCACGGTTCCTACAATAGCGGTTCCGCTGGTATGCCTGTCCTCTGCATTCTTCCCGATAGCGAAGGCTGGGACATGGTTGCCGTTTGGTCTGCTATGGATGAACACACCGTCGATGGTAATGGCCTAAACTACTACAAGCTCTTTTCCGCCTATTCTGGTGACGGTGGCAGAACTTGGTCAACCATGAGACACCTCACCAACGACTTCATGTTCCAATATTCGGAATGTGTCTATACCCAGGCCACCGTTATCGGCACCACGCTCATCATCGCCTCTCAGGTGGACGGTGAGACCGGCACATTTGTCCAGGGCGACGATGCTGACGCTTACGACAACTACTACCAAGGCTTCACCTTCGAACTGACTGATTTGTACCCCGAAATGGGCGTCGGCATTGAAGAGCACAACGGCCGCAACACGCACATGACCCTCTATCCCAATCCTGCTGTTGACCAACTCAACGTCACCCTCAGCCAGAATGCTGAAATCGTGGTCTACAACATGATGGGCCAAGTCATTCGTACCCTTGAAGGCCATGCTGGTGCCAACAGCATCGACCTCAGCGGCCTGAACAGCGGCGTGTACTTCATCAGCGCTGGTTCTGACACTCAGAAGTTCATTGTGAAGTAAGTTATTCACCTTGTGACTATGCAAAAAGGAGGCTTCGGCCTCCTTTTTTTGTAATAAACCATACCATTAAAGGAAAAAACCTTATCTTTGCGAGCAAATACAAGACACACCAAACACATTATTATTAATTAAAACCATTCAAAATGAAAAAGTTACTTACTTTAGCATTAGCCTTGACGGTAGCCTTTGGCGGCTACGCGCAAGTGAAGAAGGCGTCAAGCAAGGACGCCATGAAGACCGTTGCCCAAGAGCAAGTGATCACGGGCGAAGAGAACCTTCAAAATGTCGGTAGCCTCCCGACCATGACAAGAACTGACGCCGAGTTGGACTACAGCACCTACGACTGGCAAACCAACACGGCTTCCAAGAACTGGACAATGACCTTCCCGGATGGTTGCATCGGCTTCGCCTACACCATCGCTACGGACGGCAACTACAGCGACCGTGGTACCGACATCGCCATCTACAACCCCAACACCGACGAGTGGACCACTACGGACGGCAAGATTGAGAACAAGAAGACCGGTTTCGGTTGCGCCACCCGCTATGGCGAAAACGGCATTCTGGTGGTTTCGCGTGATGCCAACAGCCTCGACTGCGGTGTTTACATCATCGAGGACAAGGACAACCTGCCCGCCTCTGGCACTGTTGCCCCCATCAAGGAATGGACCAAGGATGACAGGAACATCCACTTCCCGACGGCCATGTGCACGGGTCCCAACCACGACCACATCCACATCCTCTTCACCGCTCTGAACTGGACGAACGAAGACGGCTTGACCAGCCCCTTCTTCTACTTCCGTTCGATGGACGGTGGCCAAACCTGGGATGAGTTTATGACCATCGACTACCTCGGTCGCGAATATGCTTCCGCCTACGGCTCGGGCCAAGATGCCTACTTTATGGAAAACAACGGCGGCGATGAGCTGAACATCGTGGTGAACACCCGTCGTGGCGATGGTGTAGTTCTGACCTCATACGATGAAGGCAACACTTGGGAAAGAACCGTGTACTATCACCACCCCGGCATTGATGTCGACTTTGGCGATGATGGTCTTGCCTACTTGTATCCCCGCTGGACCTCAGCTTTCTGGGACAACAACCGCACTTTGCATGTGGCTTACGAATTTGGCGGCGGCACGGGTGATGCCTCTTCCACGAGCTATTATCCCGGCGTTGGCGGTGTGGCCTATTGGAACAGTCAGATGCCTTACAAAGGCGAAGGTGTAGCATACGGCTTCGACCCCACCAACCCGATGCCTCCCGTCGAAGGACAGCCCTTCATCATGGACTCCGCTTACATTATGCAAGACATCTATCTCAGCTGGTTTATGTTCGAAGATCCGACACACCCCGTTTGGGATGAATACATCGGATATCTCCCTGCTTTGGATGATAATGGCAATCCAGAACCCCCTGTTTATGAAGAAATTACTGGTTTCAACATTGATGACATGACGAAGCACGGCCACTACAACGGTGGTGTTTGCGAAATGCCCGTGTTGCTCATCACTCCGGCTCAAGACATGCTTGTTGCCGTTTGGATTGCTATGGACGAAAACAACACCGACGGTAGCGATGTCTTCTACATGAAGCTCTTCACCCGTGCTTCTTACGACAATGGCGCCACTTGGACGCCTATGATCCATCTCACCAATGACTTCATGTTCCAATACTCAGAGTGCGTCTATCCGCAAGCGGCCATCACCAACAACCAACTTGTGATTGCCTGCCAAATGGACGGTGAGACCGACACCTGGGTTATCGCTAGCGGTGGCGACCACGACGCATACGACAACTACTATCAAGGCCTTACCTTCGACTTGATCGACTTGTTCGGCTATGACGACATTGAAGAACATGAGGTGGTGAACAACGCCAAGATGACTATCTATCCCAATCCTGCTGTTGACCAACTCAACGTCAGCCTCAGCCAGAACGCTGAAATCACGGTTTACAACCTCATGGGTCAAGTCATCCGTACCCTTGAAGGCCATGTTGGTGCCAACAGCATCGACCTCAGCGGCCTGAACAGCGGCGTGTACTTCATCAGCGCTGGTTCTGACACTCAGAAGTTCATCGTGAAGTAAGACTACATTCCCTGAAACATGAAAAAAGGAGGCTTGAAAGCCTCCTTTTTTTATTGAGCATTGCGGTTAGTGATGATATCCAACACAAGGTAGAATGCCGCTCGAAGCGCATCAGGCGAGGCCTGGTTGGTATTGGCGATGTCGAACTCAGGCCCTTGAATAGGCGCGGCACACAGCACCGGCAAGCCCGCCCAATAAGATGCACAACCCTCCGACGAAAGCAGCTTGAACGGCAAGGCGGCCTGCTCCTGATAGAGCGCCAGCACCGCGTCATATTTGCGCCATAAACCGCTGTCGAACATCTTCACGGAGGGGAAAGGCCCGAAAGCAAAAATGCCCGCTTCACAAGCCGCGGCAACGGCTTCGGCGACCGCCTTATTCTCGGGACTTAGCTCGGAAGAATAGGGGTCAAGGCCCAGCACGGCGATTTTAGGCGACATCAAATTGAAATCCTTCTTCAAGGCAAGAGCAAACGTCGAAAGACGGTGTGCTATACGTCGGGCTTCGAGTTGCCCTAAAGCCTCGCGCAAAGGGAGGTCATCGGTCGCAAGACCAATCCGCAGTCGGTCGCTCACAAAAACCCGCATCACATCTGTGCCCTTATGGTACGAGAGCAGGTAGTCGATGTTGCTCTTCGCCACGGGGCGACTGGAAGGCGTCATGACCAAGGCATCGATAAAGCCGTCATTCAGGTCGCTGACGGCCTTTTTCAGCGAGAGCATCGACATCTCAGCAGAAAACGCATTGGGAACGCCTGGATCGATTTTCAGCTCTTGCTCGACGATATTCAGGATATTGAACTTCTGATTCCACGACTGCCGCGCATCGCGGGTCAGGGAATAGTTGAATTCGTCTATCCCGAAATTCTTCTTGTAATAAGACAGCGCTTTCGACTGCCCATAGAGAATGGGCGTCATCATGCCCAACATTCTGGAGTCGCTGAAGGCTTTCAGGATGATTTCATAGCTGATGCCGTTGATGTCGCCATGGGTGATGCCGACCCTAGGCAATGGGGAAGTAGTAGCGTTTTCTGACATGGCCTGAAGTTTTTATGCGTTGAGTTTCAACGGGATTTCGGACTTCAAAAATAGACATAAAAAACAGAAAAACAAAAAAAAACGTAAGTTTTTTGACAAAAAAGGGCATTTTGGGGGCTAAAAAAGGCGTTGGGACACCTTTTTCATGATGATTTCAGTGGCTCCGAGCTGTTTTTGAAGGTAGTTTTTACAAGTCGTTGAGGCTGTGGTGTAAAACGTCTCGTCCTCTATCAGTCGCCTGAAAATGCCATCCAATTCCACAGAACTGCTCACACTGAAGGCACCGCCCAAGGCCACCAAGTCGACGGCCTCCTTGAAACTAGTGTATTTCGGTCCATAAACGACCGGACAACCAAAAGTGACCGGCTCCTGAATGTTGTGGATATTCACTCCGAAGCCGCCGCCAATGTACACGAAACGCGCATACTGATACAATTGCGAAAGAATACCTATCACATTTAGTATCAATACTTTTGAGCTGCTTTCTAAAGGCAATTCGGAATAGAGCTGCGCCTCAGACACCAAGGCCTTGATTTGCGCGACATGGCTTTCCGAGATGTCGTGCGGGGCAAGAATGAGGCAATAGTCGTCAGGGAGCTTGGGGAGGAAAGTGGCTATCAGCTTCTCATCGGGCGGCCATGTACTTCCCGCGATGATGCACTTCCTGCCCCCGATAAAACGCTCGATTTCGGGGAAAGGCTGGGCCTGTTGCGCAATGGCGGCCACACGGTCGAAGCGCGTGTCGCCGCACACGGTCGCGTTGTTATAACCCATGCGTTTCAACAAGTTGGCCGTCATGTCGTCCTGAACGAAAAAATGATCCACTGCCGCCAACTGCTTACGGAACCATTTGCCGTAGGGCTTGAGAAAGAAAGATTTTTCGTTGAGAATCAAAGAGATATAAAACAGCGGAATGCCGTTGAGTTTCAAGGCGCGCATATAGTTGAACCAAAACTCGTACTTGATGAAGAAAGCCGCCACGATATGATGGCGTTGCAGCCATTGGGCGGAATGGCGCGGCGTGTCGGAGGGAAGATACAGCACCTCATCGGCTAAAGGATAGTTTTTGCGGATTTCGTATCCTGACGGCGAAAAGAACGAAAGCAGGATTTTGCATTGGGGAAAATCCCTTTTCAGTGCCTCAATGACGGGTCTCCCCTGCTCGAATTCGCCTAAGGAAGCCGCATGAAACCAAATCCAGTCGCCATCGTTTTCGGACAGGCCCTTCGACATGCTCATGGACTTTTGGTCTTTGCGACCCTTAACCCACAACTTGGCCTTGGGGTTGCCGAACAAGGCCGCTACCCGCACGCCGAAGGAATAAAGACAGATACCTATGGTGTAGAGAATGCGCATACCAGATTGTCTGCCACGCTTCGCTCGCGATGGCATGGGTCTTGGGACGATTAGTTATAATAATAGGTCTCGGGCTGACGCTGATAGGTTGGGATGTTCCAACTGAGGCGGATGCCATAATAGAAGTCGTTGTAACGCCTGTTGGGGTCGGTGTAGCCCACCGGAACGCCGTTGAACACACGGAAATCGTAGTCGCGCAGGTCTTTGGTGCGGGCATAGGTCACTTCTAAAGAAGCGGATAAATTGGCAAGGCGGCTGTCGCTGAAATAAATATAACCCGCCTCGAAATGGAAGGCCGGGCCGCCGCGCATACGGTCGTAACCATAAGCATAATCATCAGCAACCTGATAGGGTGTGTTGTACATTTCCTGCTGATAATCAATGCGGATGCGATTAGTTAGATAGCCGACGCCTGCCTGCACGAAAATGCCGCTGTTGGGGTTGGGCCAAATCGGGAACACCTTACCAACTTCCGCCTGAAAATGCAATCCTCTTTGGTTGATAGAAAACATGGCGACACTACCGCCGCCGCCTATGATTTCGCCGTGCTCTGTGGTGATACCCTCGCCGAAAACGTCAATGCGGTCACCTTGCACCTTAGCACCGAAAATGTAGTTGCCGTTGGCGGTCAGCAGCCAGTTCGACTCGGTCTTGTAAGCGAAACTGCCGCCGATGGTGTTGCTCACGCCATAGGTCTCCTTCTGGTCGAAAGCCGGAAGATGGAAGGCGTATGTGACTTGGAACATCGCTACCGGGATGGATTCCTTCATGATATTTCGAGGAGTTTGAGCCGCAAGCTGTGCCAAAAATACCAGCATCAGTGCAAAGGAAAGTAAGATTTTACGCATAATTAAGGTTTTTCTTCAAACGACGGAAAAGCAATTTTAGTATTTCGGGGGCAAAAATAAGAATTTCGTAATTTTGCAGCGAAATTATTTATTCACTTATTCTGTCAACCCGTGGAAAACAAATATTACGAAACCACACTAATAAACGGTATCCGACTGATACACAAAGAGAAAAAAGGCGAAATTGCGCACCTTGTACTGATGGTGGAGACTGGCACCCGTGACGAGCAAGCCCTCGAAAACGGCCTCGCCCACTTCGTAGAACACACCATTTTCAAAGGCACTCAAAACCGCAAAGCCTACCATATTTTAAGCTGTTTAGACAACGTGGGCGGCGACCTTAACGCCTTCACCACCAAGGAGGAAACTTGCATTCAGGCCACCTTTCTAAAGCAACATTACAAACGCAGCCTCGACCTCTTCGCCGACATTGCTTTCCATTCCACCTTCCCCGAAAACGAGTTGGCCAAAGAGAAAGAAGTCATCTTGGATGAAATCAACTCCTACTTGGACTCACCGTCAGACGAGATTTACGACCTCTTCGAGGAGATGGTCTTCAAGGGGCATCCATTGTCGCGTAACATATTGGGAACCACGGACTTGGTAAAAGGCTTCAAAAGACAGGACATCCTCGACTTCATGTCGCACAATTATAGCACCGACCAGATGATTTTGGCCTCCATCGGCGACATCAGCTTCAAGGAGTTTGAGCACCTTGCCATGACCTATTTTGGCAGCCAACTGGCACACCTTATTAATAAAAAGCGCGAGAAATTCAAAGGCTACACACCCGAAAATCGTATCTTGAAACGCAACAACCACCTGAGTCACTGCATCATAGGCGGCATGGCCCCCGAGTTCAGCAGTGTGCTGCGAATGCCTGTGGTGATGCTCAACAATGTGTTGGGCGGTCCGGCCATGAGTTCTCGTCTTGGGCTGAACATCAGGGAGAAATACGGCTTCGCCTACACCATCGAGTCGCAGTACACCGCTTATTCCGATGTCGGCCTCATCAACGTTTACATGGCCGTCGACCCCGATTCATTGGAGAAAGCCATTGGATTGGTTTACAAAGAATTGGACAAGCTTTGCCAACAAAAACTCGGCACCATGCAACTGCAACACGCCAAGCAACAGCTCATCGGTCAAGTCGCGCTGAGTTACGAAAGCGGCATGAACGAGCTGCTAAGCGTTACGCGCTCACGCATCATGAACGAACCGATCGAATACATGGACGACATCATACGCAAAGTAGAGGCGGTCACGGCCGATGACATTTTGGAAGTGGCCAATCGCGTTTTTGACAAGGAAAAACTTAGCCAGATCGTTTTTGAGGGCGACGATTGAAAAAAATTCTAATTTGTGTAATGGCACCGTGAAACTTTGTATTATTGCACCGTGAAACAAAAACACAGATTAACAATCGTATTACTTCAAATACACAACACCATGAAAACAAAGCTTTACAGCCTCCTTACTGGCCTGCTGATGGCCGCCTGCGTCACAAGTTACGGACAAGAAATCGTCAGCGAGTTCAGTTTCCAAAACGGAAATATGTTTTCGAATACCGACATCATGGAGTGTTCCGACGGCACGCTCCTGACGGGCATTTCGTATTTTAACAGCGATTACACCGAATATGGATTGCTCGTCTGCAAAACCTCACCAGAAGGCCAACTGATTGACTCCGTGAAATTCGATTATGGTACCCTTTTCGGCATCAACGGAGTGGCTGACAGCTTTGTCATTTCCAGTTTTGGCTGGAATGATGCCGACAGCACCGAACTCTTCCAAATGACCTTCATTGATGCCGACCTCAACATCACCGAAACACGCAGCATCTCCCTTTTCAGCGGCGTCGACCCGCATCGGCTTTCGATTGACGAGCTGATTCTTTCGCCAGAAAACGAATTCGTCGTTTCCTATTGGACGGATTTGGTAGAACACAGTTATTGGAATAAATCCGGTGTTTTCCACATCATGCGCGTCAGCCTTGATGGCACCATCGTCGCCGAAAGCGAAACCGACAAAATACTTCCCCCCAACTGGAGCAATGCGCACCCCTCCGATAGTGCTTTGACATACTACAGCCAAGGTTTTGGCCTCTTTGAGGAATCACCCCGTGTTTATTACAAAGTGGGCGGCTACATTGGAACCAACAACAGTCACCCTTGGCCTCTCATTGCCTATTTCTTCGATGAAGACCTTATCCTGACCGACACCGTCATATATAAATACATAGATGAAAACACCTATTTCGATTGGGCTGGCCACGAGCATTTCGTCCCCTTCGAAACAGAGACCTATCTCATGGCTGCCCAGATTCATCATCCCGATGGCGTCTATAGGGCTTCATTGGTCAAATACGACAAGGAAAACAATCCGCTGATTGTCAAGGGCGTTGAGTCTTCAACCACTACAGGAAGTCCCATCAAAACGGTGGTGGTCGACGAAAACACCGTCTATCATGCTTTTCTAGTCCATCAAGGTTACAGCAGCAGTGCGGTGGGGTTAGTGCGCTTAGACAACGAATTAAACAACCTTTGGAACATCACTTTGTCAGGAGGACAATCCAATTATGCCTACGGCCAATGCCTGAAAGCCCTGCAAAACGGCGATGTGGCCATAGCCTTATTCACCACTTTTGGATACAGTGGCGACCACTTCCACCTGTACATCATCCACGACAGCTACGACAGCACCCCTGAAAGCCCAACTACCGAATGTCCTTTCACGCTCTATCCCAACCCTGTTAAAGACTTGCTGAGCCTCAACTTCACTGCCAGCATCGAACCCGAGAGCGTGGAACTCATCAATCTGCAAAGTCAAACAATCAGCAAGGCGAGCAACAGCCTGAAAACCATCGACATGAGCGCATTGTCCAGTGGGGTCTATATGCTGCGCGTCATCTTGAAAGACGGGACGAGTTATTATGAAAAGATAGTGAAGGAATAAAGCTAATTCGTTTTGAACTTGTACTTCACTTCCTTAAGTTCAGCGTTAGCCTTGGTAATCTTGTTCTTCAGGTTTTCCTTGTAATTCAATACTTTATCGGCCATTTGGGCATCACTTAGAGCTAACATTTCTGCGGCGAGGATGGCGGCATTCAAAGCACCGTTCACACCCACCGTGGCCACGGGGATTCCAGGAGGCATTTGGATGATGGACAACATGGCGTCGAGTCCGTCGAGCATACCTTTTACGGGCACGCCGATAACGGGCAAGGTGGTGTTGGCGGCAATCACACCTGGCAAGGCGGCGGCCATGCCTGCGGCGGCGATAATCACTTTGATGCCACGGCCTTGGGCTTCTCGGGCAAACTGTTCCACCTCTTGCGGAGTGCGGTGCGCGCTGAGGGCGTTCATCTCGAATGGGATTTCCATCTCGTCGAAGAACTGTGCGGCTTTTTCTAAAACGGGAAGGTCGGAGGTGCTTCCCATGATGATGCTTACTATTGGAGTCATATTAGTTGGCAGTTGTTTAGTTGTTCAGTTGTCAGTTTATAGGTTTGAGAGGCAAAAATAGTTTTTTTTCGGGTTCGCGCCATAACAATGATTTCATTTTGTATTTTTGTATCGCCTAACAAACAAGGCAACAGAACACTAATACTTTGAAAATGAAAACCGTAAAAGTCTTAGACAAGGAATTTGGGCTGTATATCCCCCAAGAAAAAATCGAGGCCAACATCCAGACCGTGGCCGACCAAATCAACCGCGACTTGGAAGGCATGAATCCGATGTTTCTCGTGGTGCTCAACGGGGCCTTTATGTTTGCCTCCGAGCTATTCAAGCGGCTGACGATTCCGTGTGAGATTAGTTTTGTGAAACTCACTTCCTATTCGGGCACCGAAAGCACCAACGTCGTCCGTGAACTCATCGGCTTGGACCATCCCTTGGACGGCCGACATGTGGTCGTCGTGGAGGACATCGTTGACACGGGCCACACCATGCGCTATACCATCAAGAAACTCCGTGACCTAAAGGCCGCCGACGTGCGCATCGCCACGCTGTTCTTCAAGCCCGACAACTTCCAATACGACTACCCCATCGACTACAAAGGCATGGACATCGGCAACGAGTTCATCGTGGGCTATGGGCTGGATTATGACCAACAGGGGCGCAATTTGCCTGATATTTATAAGATTATTGAATAATAAGCTGGCGTTTCGACAGGCTCAACGGCCTAGGTCCCTGAGCCTGTCGAAGGGCCGAACCATAAAACATAACGCTATGCTAAACATCGTACTTTTTGGCCCTCCCGGGGCAGGCAAAGGAACTCAATCACAGTTCCTTCGCGAGAAATACAACCTGACTTACATCTCCACGGGTGAAATCCTGCGCGAGGAAATCGCAGCCGAGAGCGAACTTGGACTTCAGGTCAAGGAAATTATCAGCCAAGGCAACCTCGTCTCCGACGAAATCGTGGCGAAAATCATCGAGAAGAAACTCTCCGAGAACATGGACTCGGCCGGTTTCCTCTTCGACGGCTATCCGCGCACAGTGCGCCAAGCCGAGATTTTAGACGAGATGATGAAGAAATACGGTATGTCGCTGACAGGCGTTTTGAGCCTTGAAGTGCCTGAGGATCTCCTCATCGAACGCATGTTGGAACGCGGCAAGGTGAGCGGTCGTGCCGACGACAACATCGATTCCATCAAGCACCGTTTCGTGGAATACGAGGCTAAGACGCGTCCCGTGCTCGATTTTTACGAAGGTAAAGATAACTTGCACGCGGTGAACGGCGTGGGTGAAATCCCGCAGATATTCGAGAACCTTTGCAGAGTAATCGAGTCACTTTAATGCTCCCAGCAAACATCGCTTTTGAGGACAACAGGCGGGTTTCCTCCTATCACTTGAAATTCGCCTGAAAAGTTCGATTTCAGCATCGTGCCAGCGGCAACAATTGTATTGTCAGGCACTTCCGCACCTTTCAGCAACACGCATTTGCAGCCCATCCACACATGGTTTCCAACAATAATGGCCTTGTCGGGGTTGATGCGCTGGTTCTCCTTGTTATAGAGCGGATGCTCGTCGGTGTCCATGACGAGGATGTCCCAGCTTAGCAGGCAGTCGTCTCCGAAACGGATTTCCTTGGCGCAGACGATGGTGCTTTCCGCGGTCATGTTGAAATCCGCGCCGAGGCTCAGATGGCCGCGCACCGAGAGTTTTGAGCCATGCCCGATGCTCGCCTTGCCTCCAAAACTGACCGTGCCGCTCACCTGCCAGATGCCACGTGAGCGTTTGCGGTCGTAGTGACCCACATCGCCGAAGCCGATTTTAATCATCGCTGTTTCAACCTTATCTGGCAGTTCAACCTTGCCATGAAGTTCGCGCAAATAGGTTCGGTGCGACACCACAACGGGCAGTTTCAAGACCGTTTTCAGCGGGAAATAATGCAGGTTGAAGCGCAAGGTCTTCGGTATTGAGCAGAGGATGTTGAAGAAATCGAAGGTGGTCATAACGTTGGGTTTTATGGCGCAAAGATAATCATTTCACCTACAGCTGACCGAATTTTGACTAATTTTGCGGCGATGAAACGGCATCGGTTGTTCATAGGATGGTTTTTGTTGTTGGCTTTGGCTTCGTGCCACAGGCCATTGGAAACACAAGGCATTGCGTCTTCACGACAAGACGTATCGCCCGAACTGCTGTACATCGACAGCCTGATGTGGTATCAGCCTGACAGCGCACTGACGCACTTAATTTATTATTTCAAACCCGCTGGAGACAGCATAACTATCTCAACAAGAACGGAATACAATCGTCGTTACGCCCACCTTTTGTTGTCAGAATTGTTGTTCAAAAACCAATTTCCCCAAACCAATCGCGAAAGCCTGCTGCAGTCGGTGGGGTATTTTGATTCGTTGATGATGTTGGAAACACGCGAGGCGGACGCATTCGATGCGTCCCTACAGTCATTTCTGGCCGCCCGCGCTCATTACATGAACGGCGTTGGCTATTACGAACACGACAGCGTCATTGAGGCCTACAACGAATACATCCACGCCTTGGAAATCATGGAAAACCATTTTCCAATTATAGAGACGCGGCGCGCCACGTCTCTACATGCCACACCCCATATCCCCCGGTTTATGATGCTGATCCATTGTCGCCTCGGCGGACTGTTTTCCGACCAATATATGCAGGAACCCGCCATTTATTGTTTCCAAAAGGCACTCGTTTTCAACAAATTGGAACCCATTTCCCCTGACTCCTATTCCAGATCGTTGTATTCTATCGGACTTCAATACGGCAAATTGCAGCAATATGACAGTGCATTCTATTATTACGATGAAGCCCTGCGACTATTGCCCGACACGAACAACCAGCTTTTCAGGACTTTGATGGCAAGCAAGGCCAATCTCAACTATGCGTCAAGCGAGGATGTTGAGCCTGCCGTGAGCGACTTGAAACGCATTGCAGCGCAAGCAGAATCCTACGAAAAGCCGTGGCATTTCTTCCTCATCGGGCAGATTTATTACAACGAAAACCAATACGACTCGGCTTTGGTGTATCTAAAGCCGACCTTTGAACAAAGCAAAAATATCGAAACCAAAGCCTTGATTTCCAAATTCTTGCATGACATTTACCAAAGTCGGGGCGACGCTCTGACAGCCGCACAATATGCCGTCTATCATGCGGAACACTCGGAACAAGAAAGGGTGAAAATGGCGCGGGTTTCCTATCTTAACGAGCTGTTTCAGAAGCATTTGCAGGAAGAACAAGAAGCCGAATTGCTCATTGAACGACGAAAAAAGATCAAGACGGTGCTTTTTGCGGGATTGCCTTTGGCGGTTTTGGTGACGGCTATCGTTATTATTTCGGCAAAGCGCAGAAACCGAAAACACATGGCGGCACAAAAGGCCGAGGCGCAACGGCAGTTGAACGAGGCACAACAACGCCACGACGAGGCGGAACGCGAGCTGCAAACCAAGGTGGAGCAAGCCGCACAGCACACGCGGGATGTGCTGCAACAACGCGCCATGACAATTTATCAATCGGGTGACAAGAACCGCTTGAAGCAGATTTTGGCCGAGTTTGAGGCTGTCTATCCGCAAGCCTTGAACGAATTGGCCGCCGCGCATCCCGAGTTGAGCGAAACAGAACTACACATTGCCAGTCTCAATTTCCTCCATTTCCGCGCGAAGGAAGAGGCCGAATTAATGGGCTTCACCGAATACACGGCATTGAAATACCGCTCCAACCTAAAGAAAAAGGCCGGCTCCGACCCGATTTCAGTCCTATTTGAGGCCAGAAAAATCTGAATCATTTTTTTCGTAAACCGCTGATTTTCAACTCCACTATCCAAGAAAAATCTGAATTGACCCGTTGGAGTTGATTTTTTGACGTTTTTTTGCTATAGTTTTGCTGCAAGATAAAAAGGAAGAGATTCCCTTCGGGAATGGAGTGGAGCTATGATGCCAAAACGCGGCGGATAGAGGTGTTACAAATCAGTAAGTGGCTTTGTCCGTCGCTGTATAAAACAAACGCATCTCCATTCCCCGAAGGGGAAACTCCAAAGAAAACAGCATTACCATGAAAAGAAACCAATTCATTACTCTGCTTGCGTTCCTGCTGATGACCGTTTGTGCCTCTGCCCAAGAACGCGCCGTCATCCAAGGCTACTGCAAGGACGAGAACGGAAAACCCATTGAGAATGTGAGCGTTTATGTACACGATTCGCTCCTCATCTCGGTCACGGATGAGCAAGGACGATTCACGTATAGTCTGGCCAAGGCAGGCTTGAAACTCCGATTTGCCCACATGGTCTTCGAGCCGACCTATTACACCATCAAAGAGAAAGACATCAACGGCAAAAACCTGACAATCAAGATGAAAACAAAGAGCCATGAGCTGCTTGAGGCGGTGGTGACGGCCAATGCACCCCAAATCGCCTTCGACAACCCTGTGATGAGTGTCATTGACTACACGCTCCGCGACGACGGCCTCTATTTGATCGTGTATCGTCGCCGCAACTCCGCCCTACTCCACCTCTCTTTCGACATGGACACCTTGCACGAATTACCGATTTCGTCGCGCTACAAGTACCTCAACAAGGACGCATTCGGCGACATTTACGCAATCAACGACTACCAAGCTAGTTTGGTCGGGTTCATGGAGATAGAAAATGGGAAGAAAATGATGATGAACTTCTACCATTCCATGTCGCGAAAAAGCTTCTACGACAAGTTTGCCGCCATTGTAGCCGCCTCCGACAGCATTTTTATCACAGGGCGCTACTTCATGTATAACAAGGAGATGTCCTACTACAGCAACATGCTCGGCAGCGACGAGGAACCGCGCGAACTCCATCGCATCGTGGACGAGGAGGCACTCGACGACATTTGGCTGCTGCTCCACACGGGCGGTTTTGGTCACAACTATTGGGCCAACGACCCGATTTACAACCCGATTTACGCCTGCGACAACAAGTTTTACATCTTCGCCTACACCGACCATGAGACCATCATTCTCGATGCTGTGGGCAACGAGATAGAGCGCTATCCCCTCACCTTCCACGAATATCGCAAATGGAACGGCAAGATGGTGCCCGACCGCCGCTGGAAGCAGAAAATGATGCTGGACGCAGCACGGAAAGAGTTCTACACTTTCTTCGTCACCGACGGCATCTATACCCTGAAACGCATCGACCTGAAAACCGGCACCGTCACTTCCGTGATGGATCTCAGCGGCTACCCCTTCGCGCAAAAAATGAGGATTCATAACGGCGTGCTGTATTTCATTTATCCGACGGGAGTGAATCGACGGAAGGCGTTATATCAGGTGAGGATTGAATGAACAGTTTGGGAGAAAGCAAACATTTTGTTTTGATTTTCCATTTTTTGGGTATTTTTGCCTCGTTCAAACAGATTGATTATGAAAAGACAGACTATCCTCTTAGTGTTTTTTGGTCTCGTTTTCGCCATGCAAGCCTTGGCCCAGCAACACGCCATCGTGCAAGGCATCTGTTCCAACGAATATGGCAAGGCCGTTGAGAATGTGAGCGTTTACGTGCGTGATTCACAGCTAATTGCGATAACCGACGAAAACGGCTGCTTCTCCTACACCCATGCCAAGGCCGGCGACCAACTCCGCTTCGCCCACATGGCCTATGAACCCGTCTTTTACACTATCAGGGAGGAAGACCTAAACGGCAAACCCGTCGACATCACCATCAAGACCAAGAGCCACGAACTGCACGAGGCGGAAGTGACGGCCAACGCTCCGCACATCGCCTTCGACAACCCCGTGATGAGCATCCTCGACTACGTGATTTGCGACGACGGCATCTATATGCTGGCCTATCGGCGCAAAAACTCCACTTTGCTCCACCTCTCCTTCGACATGGACACGCTTCACGAACTGAAAATCTCTTCCGAATACAAGAATGTCTTCAAAGACTTTTACGGTTTTGTGCACGTCATCAGCGCCGACAAAGCCTGCCAAGTGGGTTTCAGCGGCTTCAGCGAAGGGAAAAAGAGGGAAATGTATCTATTTCCTCCGATTTCATTATCAAGGTTTTACGAGCTATACGGCCCTATCATCACGGCCTCCGACAGCGTGGTCATTACGGGCAGGTATGCGTTTTACGGCCTTGAGCAATACTATTACTGCGTCACGCCAACAGCCGACACGATGTATTTGTTGCATCACATCGTGGACGAGGAGCGTCGGGACGACCTGATCTACATGCTGCAAAGCAAGGCGGGGCCTGACAAGTTTACGTTGTACATGCTGAGCATTTATCCGAAACTCAATTACATTTTCAACCCGATTTTTGGCATCGGCAACAAGTTCTACCTCTTTGCCTACACCGATTGCGAGACCCTCGTCTTCGACGCCGTCGGTAACGAATTGGAACGCCATCCTCTCACTTTTCACATGCTCAAGAAATGGAATGGCAAAATGGAGCCAGACAAGCGCTGGAAGAAAAAGATGATGGCCGACGAAGCCAGAAAAGAGTTCTACAGCTATTTCGTCAACGACGGCCTTTACACCTTGATGCACATCGACTTGGAGACAGGCACAGCCTCGCCCATCATGGACCTCAGCGGCTACCCCTTCGCGGAGATGATGCGCGTCCACAACGGGACGTTGTATTTCCTTTATCCCACGGGCGTCAATCGGCGGCAGGCGCTGTATCAGGTACGAATCGAGTAAAATAGCACAGCAAACTTTCCGCTTATGAAAAAGAGCTATATTCTCACTATCTTATTGCTTTTCATCGCTTTAACGCTTTCCGCCCAAACAAAAACCATCGTTTTCGGCAATCTCGGCATGGAAAACGTGAATATCAGCATCGTCAATACGCCATACGGCACCAGCACGAATGCCAAAGGCCATTATGAGTTGCCGCTTTACGACCGTTCGGAGGCCGTCAATCTCTATTATTCCTGCATCGGCTATCAAGACACGGTGGTGAGCCTCACGACCAAACAGTTGCAACGCGATTCCATTAATATCAGCTTCAAAATGAGGAGAATGAGCTATGACTTGCAGGAAGTGGGCGTTACGGCCAGCCGCGACTTCTATAGGTCGAAGAAAAACCGCAATATCGCCGACATGGTGTTTTTAGACGGGAAAATCTACCTCTTGGAAAACAAAACCAAAACCTCCTCAATGGTCGTCTTAGACACCGACGGCGTGGAACAAGCCCGCAAAGATTACGACCAACTCTTTGAAAAACTGTATGTTGATGTGTTCGACGATGTCATCCTCGTCGGACAAGACAGCTGTCTTCAAGTGTATTTTGACGAACGAGACGGCATCCAGCAAGTTTCCGTATTTTCGAGAGAACTCTACCGCGAGAAACTGCTCCGCATCGTGTGCGAGTTCAACGGGGCTTACATCATCAAGACTGAGGTTCACGACAAGGGCCTCTATTGGCTCAAATACAATCACGGAAAGAGCCAGGATTTCGGGTACATTTTGAAAGACGACCCCGACAAAGAGTTGCATCGGCTGTGCGGTTTTTTAGACACGATAGGTTACATGGCCTGCCAGTCGCAATGGATGGACATTCAATGGGAATACCACCAAGTGATGGCGGAAGAAAACGGCATCGACCTCATCAATGAAGGTATTTGGGACGGTTATTTGATTCGTTTGGGCCAGACCCCCGGTCTGCTCTTTAAAATCCAATGGTACTGCGCCATCTCAGCCAAAAAGGAATACCAAATCACACCATTGATATTCAATGATTTCCTGCAATTCATCGCCTTGGACAACCGCCAGATTGTGGAAATCGGCCCCGATTTCAATATCGCGAAACAGCAGTCCCTGCAAATCACTTCGGGGGAGAAATTCTTCCAAAACGAGTTCCTCACCGATGCGGCCACGGGCAAGACCTACGGCCTGTTTGTGGACGACGGGGTCTATCACCTCGGCCTATACAACCCAGAAGCGGGTTCAGTGGCCATGGGACAAAAAGCCAGCAAAAAGGTCTATCCCAAGGTTTTCAAAGTACACGACGGCTATGCCTACAGCGTGTATTTCGATTCGAGAAGCTTTCAAGGGGTGATTGATCGGGTGAGGATTAAATAAGGATTCACGGGCGCAATGGCTTCCAAAAGCGGTCGAGGTGGAGGCTCATTTTCTCCTTGAAATTGGCCAAACGCGAGCCTGCCGTCGTCAATGTGTCGGGAAGCTTGTCTTCATTTTCCATTGGGCCTGCATCGCCGCCGCGCCAATAGCGTTCGGAGAAAGCCATCATAGCGTCAAGCGAAGCTTCATCCGTCTCTTCCCAAAATAGGAGGCCTCCTTTTGCCTCGGCTTTTTGCAGGAATATCCGATTTGAAGCAGGAACCTCCGCTCGGTGCTTCATTTCGATGGATTTCAAGCCGGAAACGGTGTCTGAGAACAATTCAATGTTTAGCTTGCGGGCATAATCCTTTACCTTGTCGAAATCTTCCTTGGAATATTCGGCCTCGTCGTTCCAAAAAAGGCAATTCAGCTTGTAGAACGCCATCAAGTCAAGCAACGCCATCAACGAATCTGACGGCGGAAAGGGGTTCCCTGCGCCGAGAGCAAGTCCACGATGCGGACAAGTCGCCCAGTCGTGGACTTCCACCTCGGGCACTTTGCCGTTCTCGTCGGTGAGCTGCGCGAGGGTGCTTTTGGCCCAAGCCTCGTTGCCCCAAATGACTGCCTTGCCTCCTTTGACGACAAGTCGGTATTCGTCGGGATTATCGAAAAGGGGTTCTGGGTTGATCTTAACCTTGCGCAGTTTGTATTTTCTTTTGCTAAGTTGTTGGAATTCTTTTGGTTCTGGAATAATGTCTGTCTTGGTATCCAATTCGTAATAGCGCACATAGTCCACCCGAAGTGCCACGGGCAGTTTGGCCGTGTCGATGTAAGGCGAGCGGTCGCGACCCAGTTGTGCGTCCAAAATCAGGTAGAAGTCGTGGTTGCTGAAGGGGAACTGTCCGTCCACGCCATCGCGGAAACGTGGGTAGCAGAACGTCCGTTTCCCGTTGACGAAAAACACGAGGCTATCCTGAAAACGCTCCATGCCGTAGGTGTTGTATTCGCCCTCGTTATACTTTGGGAAGGCTACTTGCGAAGGGTTATAGAGCTTGCGGAGATAGAAGGTGTAGTTGCTATGAACTGTTTGATTCACAGTGGGATTACTCCTGAAATGCTCCATAATGTCGATTTCGCCGCCGTAGGGCCATTGCAGGGATTGTGGTGCCTGGGGCAACATCCAAATAGCGGGCCAGAAGCCTTGTGCCACATCGAATTTTGCCCTCACCTCGACGCGCCCGAAGCCGAAGGCCTTCCTGTCCTTGCTCCACACGCCACCCGTGAGGAAAGCAGCCGTGTCTTCGGGCAAGAAATCGTTGACCAATCCGTAAAGCACAAGGTCTCCGTTCTCGAAAGCATAGAGCGAGTCATGCGAACTCATGTGGATGGCCCAGTCGGGCGAATGACGCCAAATCTTTGACCAGACCGTATTGTCCAAGATTTCGGAATCGAACTCATCGTTCCAAATCAGGGCATAGCGACGGTGTTCTTGGGCTTTGCTAACGGACACGAATTCTATGACAATCAATGCTATAAGGAGAAATCGTTTCATAATTGACTTGTATTTAGGGCGTAAAAATACGGATTTTGCGGCTTGTTTTTGCCAATTTCAATTTTGTTTGCTAATTTTGCCGCAAATAACAGGCGAAATGGACAAAAAAGAACTGCGCACACAAATCAAGGCGCTGAAGAAACAGCATACGAAAGAAAAACTTTTGGAACAATCGGAGCAAATTTTGGCCAAATTGGAGCAACATCCCGACTTCGTGAAGGCCGAAAAAGTGATGCTCTACAATGCCCTGCCCGATGAAGTGCAGACGCTCAACTTCTTGGAAAAGTGGCATTTGCGCAAGAAAATCATCCTGCCTACTGTGGTTGGAAACGACATCATTCCGGTGGAATATGCCAAGGAAACAACTTTTGCCGTAGGCGACTTCAACATCCTTGAACCGCAAAACGAGCCTTATACGGGTGATTTCGACTTGATGGTCGTCCCAGGCATGGCCTTCGACCGTAAGGGCAACCGTCTCGGCAGGGGCAAAGGCTACTACGACCGCTTTCTCAGCCAACATCTCGATGTGAAGCGCATCGGCATCTGCTTTGATTTCCAACTGGTTGACGAAGTGCCCGCCGAGCCGTTCGACATCCGTATGGACGAGGTGATTTCGCTGTGATTCTGGTTTCAATAAAAATTTTCCGTTTTCCCTTTGTTTTCAAATGGGGAATGCCTAATTTTGCAGGCGAATAGGATAATCAACAAAACAAAAGATATATGCAAGACAAACTGCAAGAATTGACCGACAGGCTCTACAACGAGGGCTTGTCGAAAGGAAAACAGGACGGCGAGGAACTGCTGCAAAAAGCCCAAATTGAAGCTGACGGCATCATTGCCCAAGCCAAAGCCGAGGCCGAGCGCATCATCGCGCAAGCCAACAAGGAGGCCGAGGAACTGAAAACCAAAGTGACCGCCGACGTGAAGATGGCCGCCACGCAAAGCATCGCCGTGACGAAACAGGAAATCGAAAAGATGGTGGTGACCAACGCCGCCACCGAAGGCGTGAAAGCCAATATGAGCAACTCAGCCTTCGTCAAGGAGCTGATTACCAACGTGGTGAAAGCTTTTAATCCCGCAAACGCCTCTCCCGTTGACCTAAGCCTCATCCTGCCCGAGTCGCTGAAGGCCGAGGTGGAGCCTTTCGTGAAGAACGAAATCGCCAAACAGTTCAAGGGCGAGGTGAAAGTGGACTACTCCAAGAAGATGAACGGCGGCTTCAAGGTCGCGCCCAAGGACGGCGGCTATGTGCTGCAGTTCACTGACGACGAGTTCACTCAACTCATCGCCAACTACCTGCGTCCCGCCACCAAGAAAATCCTCTTCGGCTGATGGATAACTACGTCTATATCGTGGCCGGCTTGCCGGAACTGACCTCGGGCTTCGAGAACACGGGCTTCAACTATGCTGCCGTGAAGGAGTCCATTATGGAGCTGCTCTCCGAGAAAGACCAGCAATTGGTTGAACTCATGGAGGAAGGTTTCAACGAGGATACGCTCAATGCCGACTTCTATTCTAAAGCCGCCGAGAGCAAGAACCGCTTCATTCGTGAGTATTTCGACTTCGACGGTCGCTTGCGCAACATGAAGGTGAACTATTTGGCCAAACGTCTCGGCAAGAACGGCGAGGAATACCAAGTGGAGCTGCCCGAGGCTGATTTCGAGGAAGGCAAGCAGATTCAGGACATCCTTGCCGACGCCGACTTCGTGAAGCGCGAGCAGAAGATGGACGAGCTGAAATGGGAGAAAGCCTCCGACATCGCCCGCATGGACTACTTCAACATGAATGCCATCCTCGCTTTCTTGGTCAAGGCCAAGACCGTTCAACGTTGGGCTGAGCTTGACAAGGATAAGGGTGAGGAGATGTTTAAGAAATTGGTCACCGAAGTGCGTGGAACTTTTGAAGGAGCTTCGGCCCTTCGACAGGCTCAGGGACCTTCTGGAACCACTGCCGTTGAAAAAGTTGAGGACGCCTGAGCTCCGACCGAATCTTTGAATTTTAAATTTTGAATATTGAATCATAGAATATGAAAACAACAGGAAAAGTTACAGGAATCATTTCCAACTTGGTCACCGTGGAGGTGAACGGGCCTGTGGCACAGAATGAAATCTGCTTCATCGATTTGGGCGGTACCAAACTGATGGCAGAGGTCATTAAGGTGAACGGGAACAAAGCCTCGGTTCAGGTGTATGAAAGCACCCGCGGCCTCCAAATCGGCGACCCGGTGGAATTCCAAGGCTACATGCTTGAAGTGACCTTGGGACCTGGTCTGCTTTCGAGCAACTTCGACGGCTTGCAGAACAACCTCGCCACCATGACAGGCGTGTTCCTCAAACGTGGAGAATACACCAAGCCGTTGGATGAAAATAAGTTATGGGACTTCACGCCTATCGCAAAGGCCGGACAACAAGTCATTGCCGCCGACTGGTTAGGCGAAGTCAAGGAAGGCTGGCTGCCCCACAAAATTATGTTGCCGTTCTCGTTTGCGGGAACTTACACCGTGAAGTCGGTGGCCGCTGCCGGACAGTACAAAATCACCGACACCATCGCCACGCTGACCAACGCCGACGGCGAGGAAGTGAAGGTGAACATGATGCAGAAATGGCCCGTCAAGGTGGCCGTGGGTGGTTATGTTGAAAAACCACGTCCCTTCAAGGTGATGGAAACGGGTGTGCGCACCATCGACACGCTGAATCCTATCGCGGAAGGCGGTACGGGCTTCATCCCGGGACCTTTCGGTTGTGGCAAGACCGTGCTGCAACACGCCCTTGCTGAGCAAGCCGATGCCGACATCATCATCATGGCGG
The DNA here is from genome assembly GCA_905233685.1 of uncultured Bacteroidales bacterium. GTDB lineage: Bacteria > Bacteroidota > Bacteroidia > Bacteroidales > F082 > Limimorpha. Next base: position 30,714 of record CAJOEZ010000017.1, read on the forward strand.
CCTGCGGTGAGCGTGCCAATGAGGTCGTGGAAATCTTCACCGAGTTCCCCGAACTGAAGGACAAACATACCGGTCGTAGCCTGATGGAGCGTACTATCATCATCTGCAACACCTCCAATATGCCAGTCGCGGCCCGTGAGGCTTCGGTCTATACGGCCATGACCCTCGGCGAATACTACCGTGCTATGGGCATGAAGGTGCTGCTGTTGGCCGACTCCACTTCGCGTTGGGCACAGGCCTTGCGTGAGATGAGTAACCGTTTGGAAGAGTTGCCCGGACAGGACGGTTTCCCTGTCGATTTGTCGGCCATCATCTCCAACTTCTACGCTCGTGCGGGTTATGTGAAACTGAACAACGGACAATCGGGTTCCATCACTTTCATCGGGACGGTGTCGCCTGCCGGCGGTAACCTGAAGGAACCTGTCACCGAATCCACCAAGAAAGCGGCGCGTTGTTTCTACGGTCTTTCGCAGAACCGCGCCGACAAGAAGCGCTATCCCGCCGTCGATCCCGTGGATTCCTACTCGAAATACCTCGAATATCCCGAAATCATTGAATATCTTGACAATAAGATTGAGAAGGGTTGGGTCGATAAGGTGACGAAGACGAAATACATCATCCGTAAAGGCAAGGATGCTTACGAGCAAATCAATATTTTGGGTGATGACGGCGTGCCGATGTCGTACCACGAGCAATATTGGAAGTCGGAACTCATTGACTTTGTGATACTTCAGCAAGACGCTTTCGACGAAATCGACGGCTCAACGCCACTTGAACGCCAAAAGTTCATGCTCGACCTCGTGCTCGAAATCTGCGACCGTAGCTTCAAGTTCGACAACTTCGAGGAGTGCACGACCTACTTCAAGGGCTTGATTAACATCTGCCGACAGATGAACTACTCGGAATTCAAGTCGGAAAACTTTGAAAAATATCTTGGACAGTTAAAGGAGGAACTGAAACATGAGTGAGAAAGCCTTTCAACGCATCTATACGAAGCTGACCGCCATCACCAAGGCCACTGTGACCCTTGAGGCGCAAGGCGTGGCCAACGACGAACTCGCTGTCGTGGCAGGTCGTTTGGCGCAGGTGGTGAAAATCAAGGACAACGCCGTCACCTTGCAGGTGTTTGGCGGCACGGAAGACATCCCGACCAACGCCGAAGTGACCTTCTTTGGCGAGCCGCCCACCTTGAACGTGAGCGACGAACTGGCTGGCCGTTTCTTCAACGCTTACGGCGAGCCTATCGACGGCGGTCCGGCTGTGGAGGGCGAGAAACGCCAAATCGGCGGTCCCTCCGTGAACCCCTACAAGCGTCGTATGCCTTCCGAGCTGATTCCTACGGGTATCGCCGGCATCGACTTGAACAACACTTTGGTTTCGGGACAGAAGATTCCGTTCTTCGCCGACCCCGACCAGCCTTACAATAAGGTGATGAGCATGGTGGCCCTCCGCGCCGATGTCGATAAGATTATCCTCGGCGGCATGGGCCTTTCTAACGATGACTACCTGTTTTTCAAAAACGAGTTTGAGAGCGCGGGTGCCTTGCACAAGATTATCAGTTTCGTGAACACCACCGACCAACCGCCTGTAGAGCGTCTGCTGATTCCCGACATGGCCTTGACCGCTGCGGAATATTTCGCCGTCGATAAGAACGAGAAGGTCTTGGTGCTGCTCACCGACATGACCTTGTATGCCGACGCTTTGAGTATCGTGAGCAACCGTATGGACCAAATCCCGTCAAAGGACTCCATGCCTGGCTCGCTTTATTCCGACCTCGCGAAGATTTATGAAAAGGCCGTGCAGTTGCCCGATGGCGGTTCCATCACCATCATCGCAGTGACTACGCTGAATGACGGCGACATCACGCACGCCATTCCTGACAATACGGGTTACATCACTGAAGGCCAGTTGTTCCTCCGTGCCGATGCTGATTCGGGCAAGGTCATCGTGGACCCGTTCCGCTCGTTGTCGCGACTGAAACAACATGTGCAGAACAAGAAGACCCGCGAGGACCATAGCGCGGTGATGAACACCTCGGTGCGTTTGTACGCCGATGCTTCTAACGCCAAGACGAAGTTGGAGAACGGCTTCGACCTGAGCGACTACGACCTGCGCTGCCTCGACTACGCTAAGGAATACGCCACCAGACTGCTCGCCATCGACGTCAATATTTCCATCGAGGAAATGCTTGACACAGCATGGGAGTTGTTCGGCAAGTATTTCACCAAGGCTGAAACGGGTCTGAAGGAATCTCTGATTCAAAAGTATTGGAAAGGAAAAGAATAAGTCATGGCCATCAAATTCCAATATAACAAGACCTCGCTGAACGAGCTGAACAAGCAACTCAAGACGCGAACCCGCGCCCTGCCCACGCTGAAGAGCAAGGAGAGTGCGCTGCGCCTTGAGGTGAAGAAAGCCAAGGAACGTTCGGAGGGGCTTGTTACGCAGTTAGAGGACCAGCTCAAGTCGTATGAGTACATGGCCCGGCTTTGGAATGAATTTGAGCCAGGACTGATTTCCGTGACCGATGTCAAACTGAAGACCGTCAAGATTGCGGGCGTGCCCGTGCCGGCCTTGGAGGAGGTGCTGTTCGACGTGAAGGACATCAACCTTTTCACCAAGCCGATGTGGTATGCCGATGGCGTTCAAATCCTGAAAAATCTGGCACAGTTGGGCATTGAGTCGGAGGTCTATACCGAGGTGAGCCGCATTTTGGACTACCAGCGGAAAAAGACCACACAGAAAGTCAACCTTTACGAGAAGGTGCAAATTCCTGGCTACTCGACAAAGCCTCCCAGAAAATCGTGAAAAACAAACACATAGAAGAAGAGGAGGCAGAACATGGTAACTGAAATGACGAAATATGATTTCATCCTCATGAGCGGCGACGCCGATGCCTTCTTGGAGAAGTTGCAATCGGTGGGCGTGGTAGACATCACGCGCTCACTGAAGCCTGTCGATGACAAGTCAGAGAAACTTTCGGCGCGTGCAGAGGTATACCGCAAAGCTCTTTCGTCCTTGAAAGCAGTCGAGAAAGCCGACGACCCGGGTCAGAAGCCTACCGACTTTGCCGTGGAGGTGATGCAAACCGTGCGCGAAAAAGAAGCCATTGAGGCCCAATTGCCGCAACTTCGCAAGGATGCCGACGAGTTGGTGCCTTGGGGGCAATTCGACACCAAGAGTATCGAACGCCTCAAGGAAAACGGACTGAAACTCCACTTCTATAAGACGAAAGCCATCGACCCCGCTTGGAAGGAACAGTATGCGCTGAGCGAGATTTCGAACCTCGGCGGCTACAGTTATTTCGTGGTCGTGTCCGATTCCGACGACTATGACTTCCCGCTGAAGGAATTGCCTGCTCCTGACCGCAACTATGCCGCCGTCGAGCAGCAGATTGCCGACTTAGAGGCGCAGGTGAAGGAGAAAGATCAGCGCTTGGCCCAGCTGAAGACCTACGAGCCTCAGATTCAGAATGAGTTGGACAAAACACTTTCGAAACTCGATTTGCACTTGGCAAACGTGGCGGGCGAGAAAGCCGCTGAGGACTACATCACGGTCTTCGAGGGCTTTGCCCCGGCCGAGTGCGAATCCGCCCTGCGCGAGATGCTCGACAAAGAGAGCGTCTTCTATATCGAGGATAAGGCCAAAGTGGATGACAACCCGCCTATCGAACTAAAAAACAACAAGTTCGTCTCAATGTTTGAGTTGCTGACCGACATGTACGGCCGACCCAAATACGACGAATTCGACCCGACGGTGTTCATCTCCATCTTCTTCATGCTCTTCTTCGCCTTCTGTATGGGCGACATGGGCTATGGACTGGTGCTTATTGTCGCCAGCCTCGGACTGAAGAAAGTGTTGGGTAACATTGCCCCGTTAGGCGTCACTTTAGGCATTGCCACCACGGTGGTGGGATTCTTCTTCCACACCTTCTTCTCGATGGACATGCTCGAATGGAGTTGGCTGCCCGAAGGGGTGAAACGCATCATGCTGCCCTCGCAGATTGCGGGCTATGACGGCACGATGGTGCTGGCCTTGCTGGTCGGTATCGTCCATCTCTGTCTCGCCTTGATTGTCAAGACCTATCAGACTACCAAGACCAAGGGGTTCCTCAATTCGTTGGGCACTTGGGGATGGACTTTACTCATTGTAGGTGGCGTCATTGTGGGCGGTCTTGCCCTGATGGGCGTCATCGACAACGAAGTGACCAAGTGGATCGTTATAGTATTAGGCGTCATTTCTGCCTTGGGCATCTTTTTCCTCAACGACCTGCACCGCAATCCTTTGATGAACTTCGGTTCGGGCTTGTGGGATACCTACAACACGGCCACGGGTTTGCTCGGCGACGTGCTGAGTTACCTGCGTCTGTATGCCTTGGGTCTGGCCGGTGCCAAACTCGGCGAAGCTTTCAATGCCATTGGCGTGCAAGCTTTGGGCGACGGCGGTGTCGGTGGTTGGATTGCCTTTATCCTCATCGTGGTGATCGGCCACGTGCTGAACATTGCCATGTGCGTCTTGGGTGCCTTCGTGCATCCCTTGCGACTCAACTTCCTCGAGTTCTTCAAAAACTCCGGTTACGAAGGAACAGGCAGGCGGTATAATCCCCTTTCAGAAATCAACAATTAAACAATAATCAATAAACAATTAAACATCATGTTAGCAACAATTTTAGGTTATCTCGGTTTAGGCCTCGTGTTGGCCTTGGCAGGTATTGCCGAGGGCGGTCTCAAGAAACGTCCCGAGGCATCGGGCAATTTCATGGTGCTGTCGGCACTGCCGGCCACCCAGGGCATCTACGGCTTTGTGGCCTTCTTCATGCTGCTGAGCAAGATGCAAGCTGACCCATCGAACGGTCTCGTCATCTTCGGCGTGGGCCTCTGCGTGGGCTTGGTCTGCATGATTTCGGCCATCCGTCAGGGTCAGGTTTGCGCCAACGGTATCGTTGGTGTGAGCCAAGGTCACGACGTGTTCACCAATACCCTGATTTACGCCGCTCTTCCCGAGTTCTACGCTATCTTGGGCCTTGTCGGCGCACTGATGGTGTAATTCCGAGAGGACAACCCTTCAAGAACAAAGGCGACTCCGTTGGGGGTCGCCTTTGGTGTATCACATCTCATCCTTCAGCCGCTCAATCATCCTTCTCTCTTTCTTAGTTGGCCTGCCAGCTCCGCGGTCGCGCCACTCGGCTTTGTATGCGTTCATGAACTCGATGCGCTCGTATTCCTCCTTGGGTGTGAGATCGTTATAGACTTCAGGCACCTGTTTGGGCGATACGCGGTTCTTGACGACAGTCTTTACCTCCACTACTTTGTGCAGCTGCCCAATCTGCACTTGAATGACATCGCCTTCCTTCACTTCGCGCGAGGGCTTGACAGGATTGTCTTCGATTTTCACTTTGCCGCCTTTGATGGCATCTGCTGCCAACGAGCGCGTCTTGAACAGGCGCGCCGCCCACAGCCATTTATCCATGCGGACGATGTTTTCTTCCTCGGCCATTATTTCTCCTTGAAAATCAATTGAATCGGCACGCCGTTGAAGTCCCAAGTTTCGCGCAATTTGTTCTCCAAGAAGCGCTTATAAGACTCTTTCACGTCTTTGGGGAGGTTGCAGAAAAACACAAACTGCGGCGTGCGGCCCTTCAGTTGGGTGATGTACTTGATGCGCAGGAAACGTCCGCGCGACGCCGTCTGCAACGGCACGGAGTTGATGATTTCCAACATCTTGTCGTTTAGCTCGCGGACAGGGATACGGCGTTCGCGGTTTTCATAGACCTTATGGGCGGTCTCAAGCACCTTATAGATACGTTGCTTGTTGATGGCCGAAGTAAAGATGATGGGATAATCGGTGAAAGGAGCCGTGCGTTCACGAATCAAATCTTCGTAAGCCTTATGTGTGTTGGAATCCTTTTCGACCAAATCCCACTTGTTCACCACCATCACCAGACCTTTCTTGTTACGCTCGATAAGGCGCAGTATGTTCATGTCCTGTGCTTCAAAGCCTTGCGTCGCGTCGAGCATGAGAATGGCCACATCGCAGCCTTCGATGGCGCGGACGGAGCGTAAAACGCTGTAAAACTCAATGTCTTCCTCCACCTTGCTCTTCTTGCGCAGTCCGGCGGTATCGACGAGCATGAATTCCATGCCGAAAGCGTTGTAGCGTGTGTAGTTGGCGTCGCGGGTGGTGCCGGCGATGTCAGTCACAATGTGGCGGTCGGTGCCAAGGAAGGCATTGATAAGCGACGATTTGCCCACATTGGGCCTTCCCACCACGGTGAAACGCGGCAGGTCGGTGTTGAAGTCGGTGGTGTCGTTGGGTAGCAGCTCGCAAATCTTGTCCAATAGCTCACCCGTTCCCGTTCCCGTCATGGCGGAGATGGGCCAAGGCTCGTCCAGGCCCAAGGCATAGAACTCGCCCATCAAGGCTTCTTTGTTGGGCTCATCTATCTTGTTGACTGTCAACAGGACAGGTTTCTTTTGTTGGCGCAGAATCAGAGCCACGTCTTCGTCAAGGACATGAAGTCCTTCGCGACCGTCCACCAAAAAGACGATGACATCGGCCTCGTCGATGGCCAAGTCCACCTGCTTGCGGATTTCTTCTTCAAAGATGTCGTCCGACCCCACCACATAACCGCCAGTGTCGATGACGGTGAATTCCTTGCCGTTCCAGTCGCTCTTGCCGTAATGCCGGTCGCGCGTCACGCCACTCGTCTCTTCCACGATGGCCATGCGCTGCTTCAGCAGTCGGTTGAAAAGCGTCGATTTTCCCACGTTGGGACGCCCCACTATTGCTACGATGTTTGACATGATTTTGTCGATTTATGGTTTTGGGCTGCAAAAATACTAAATAGTTAGGAGTGTGGAGTTAGGAATGTGGAGTTTTTTGTCTGCTCCAATACTCCTAACTACACACTCCTCACTCCAAACTGCCTTTAGGCTTCATACCCAAACCGCTTCAATTCAGCTTCATTATCCCGCCAGTCTTTATCGACTTTCACGAACAATTCGAGGAAAATCTTCTTTCCCGTAAACTCCTCAATATCAGTGCGGGCCTGCATTCCAAGCTTCTTGATAGCGGTGCCGCCCTTGCCGATGATGATGGCTTTTTGTGACTCGCGAGCCACATAGATGACAGAGCGAATATGGACACGATGCTCGGTCTCCTCGTAACTTTCCACCTCAACTTGCACAGAATATGGGATTTCCTGCTGGTAGTTGAGCAGAATCTTCTCGCGGATAATCTCTGTGATGAAAAAGCGCATTGAGCGGTCGGTGAGCTCGTCCTTGGGGAAATAGGGCGGACATTCGGGTAGTTTTTCCAAAATTTGCTTGAAAATGAACTCCACATTGGCGTTGTATTGCGCCGAAAGCGTGAAAACGGTCGCATTGGGCAGGATTTCTCGCCATTGTTCCACAGCTTTCTCTACTTGTTCTTGCGTGGAGAGGTCGATTTTGTTGATGAGCACAAAGACAGGTATCTCGGTGGTTTTCAGTCGCTCCACGGTCTTTTCCTCAATCTTTTTGTCGGTGATATCGACCACAAAAAGAATGAGATCGGCATCGATAAGGGCCACGTTGACAAATTGGTTCATCACCTCGTGCATCTTGTAGGCTGGGTCTTTGATAATGCCAGGCGTGTCGGAGAAGACGATTTGGAAGTCGTCGCCGTTGACGATGCCGAGGATGCGATGGCGCGTGGTTTGCGCCTTCGAGGTGATGATGGAGATTTTCTCCCCAACGAGCTGATTCATAAGGGTTGACTTGCCCACATTCGGGCGTCCTATGATGTTGACATAACCTGCTTTATGCGTCATAACGAAAAATTTTCTCGGTTTTTTGCCTTGCAAAGAAACAAAATTATTATCTTTGCAGCCGATTTCGGGAACGAAATTTTTTGTTTTTCCGAAAATTTGACACGATGCGGGGTAGAGCAGAGGCAGCTCGTCGGGCTCATAACCCGGAGGTCGGAGGTTCGAATCCTCCCCCCGCTACACCAACAGAAAACAGGCTGCGTTGCAGCCTGTTTTTGTTTTTCTGCCCCGCTATGCAAGCTTGCTTGCGAATAGTGGGGTAGCAAAACAAAATGTAGAGACGGTATGCACCGTCTCTACTGTTTTCTGATAGTGTAAAGCCCTCCCTGGATCACGACTGAAAGGAGTAATCCTCCTTTATAACACACCAGAAACGGATGACCTAAAGGCCATCCGTTTTCTGTTTTTAAATTGTCAAATTAGCTTGAAAAAAAACTTATTCCGTGAGCAATTTGTTCAAATTGGCATTGACGGTACCCGTAACGGTGAACGGAATGGGAATAGGTTGTCCAGCGATGTTGAGGTTGCCCGAACCGTTGAAAGTGCCGTCCATGGCGAAGATGCTCCCCGCTAAGGCTCCGTTCAAGTTGATGGTAAGGTCTACGGGCGATCCTTCAATTTCATAAATGATATGGATGGGGTCGAAGACGACCTTGTCGTCCGTAATGGTGCCAGTAGCGGTGAAGGTCTCTTCCTGGCCCTCAGGTGCGTAGGTCAACACAAGCTTGTTGTCAGCATCACCTGCGCTGAGGCTGATGAGCATCGGGAAAGTCTGTTCAATGTCTTGGGTCAAGCTCGTTCCACCAGAACCTATGGAAAGGGTGCCTTTCACCAAAGCACTGCCATTGTAGTTGCCGATGAATTTCTCATAGGGTTTCTCTTTCTTGCAAGCTGCAAAAAGCACTGTAATGCAGCACATTGCGATAATCAGTGATTTCTTCATGATACAATAATTTTTGTTGGTTGATACTTCCTTTTTGAATTCGTAAAGATAAAGGTGGCTACAAAAATAAAGCCAAATTCGATACGAGAACGGTTTTTGTTTGAAAAAAGTGTAATTTTGGCCGATATTTTTTCGTGTATGAAGAAAAAATGGTTCCTGTTGGCCGTGGTTTTGGCTCTTGTTTTGGGCATTGCCGCGCTGTATATCTTCGGCCCTGTCGAAGGCCCGATGCCGTTGTGGATGTCGATTCTACCACCTTTAGTAGCTATTGCCATGGCCTTGATTATCAAGGAAGTGGTTTCGTCAATGTTCATCGGCATTCTGACAGGCACTTTCATCATGGCCTTGTATGCGGGGCAGAGTCCTGTGAGTGCTTTTGGAGGAGGCTTGTTGCGCGTGGTGGACACCTACGTTTCCGGGGCGTTGTTTGAGGACGAACACATCACCATCATCATTTTCACTATGCTCATCGGCGGCATGGTGCGCATCGTGACGGCCAACGGCGGAATGCAGGGCATGGTCAATTGGCTGTCGCGACGGGCTAAAGGACCGCGTTCGGGACAACTGATGACCTTCATCATGGACCTCTGCATCTTCTTCGACGACTATTCCAACACCCTCGTGGTAGGCAACACCATGCGGCCCATTGCCGACAAGCTGAAAGTGTCGCGCGAGAAATTAGCCTACATCGTTGACTCCACTTCGGCGCCGGTGGTGGCGGTGGCTTTCGTCACCACATGGATTGGGGCAGAACTGAGCTACATCCAAGACGGCATTAATACCATCGGGCTTGAGGTTTCGGCTTATTCGGTGTTTATCAACTCGTTAGCCTACAGCTTCTATCCCTTCCTCACCCTCAGTTTCGTGCTGATGATTATCCTCAGTGGGCGCGACTTCGGCCCCATGCTGAAAGCCGAGCGCAAGGCCCGAATGGCTTCTATGACAGAGACGGAAACCCTGAGAAGCGCGACCCAACCCGCACACATCATCGATGCCATGATTCCCTTATCGGTGCTGGTTTTCAGCACTATTGTCGGGTTGATTGCGACGGGTTATGATGCCGCGATTTGGAATGACACCAGTGTAGGTTTCTTCCCCAAAATTTCCGCGACTATCGGGGAGGCTAATTCCTATTTGGCCTTGCTGTGGGGCTCGCTGCTCTCCCTGCTCACGGCCATTATCGTGACGCTTTTGCGCGGCTATTTGACCTTTGCCAAAGTGATGGAGGAGATGGTTGAAGGCTTCAAGTCGATGTTCAACGCCGTTTTGATTCTCACGATGGCGTGGGCTATTGCTTTGATAGCCAAAGATATGCACACGGCTGAGTTCGTCTCGCATTTGTTGGTGCAATGGTCGCTTTCGCCGGTGTTGGTGCCAGCGTTGACATTTGTTTTAGCTACATTAATCGGTTTCTCGACGGGTACCTCATGGGGTACGATGGCCATCCTTTACCCGTTGATTTTGCCTGCCTCGTGGATGCTGTGTCAGGAGCAGGGCCTGTCGGTGGAAGCCGCGACGCCGTTATTTTATAATATCGTGGCTTCGGTGCTGGCTGGTTCCGTCATGGGCGACCACTGCTCCCCGATTTCCGACACCACCATCATGAGTTCCATGGCCTCGGGCTGTAACCACATGCAACACGTCAGCACGCAAATGCCCTACGCCTTGATGGTAGGCGGCACGGCTTTGTTCATAGGCGTTTTGCCCACGGCCTTGGGTTTGCCCACTTGGGTGGCGTTTTTGATGGGGGTTACAGTGTTGTTTTTGGTGGTTAGGTTTGTGGGAAAAAAGGTTTGAGTTTTAGGCTTTCATCTCCTCGAAAACGGGCAGGTGGTCCATCGGCTGCAAAGTTCCGTTCTCCACTTTGATGCAATGGCAGTCGGAGCCATTGTAGAACAACAAAAAACGGGGCTGCAAAGCGGTATAGTACCGCACGGCTTGGTCGAGAGTTTTGGCGGTGAGCTTCACCGTTGGCGCCTTGCATTCCACAATCATCAGCGGACGGCCTTCGGTGCCAAACACAACCGCATCGCAACGTTTGTCCAAACCGTTCACCTTGACGGAATACTCCACCGCAACGAGACCAGCCGGCACTTGCAAATGCTCGACGAGAAGATACAGCATCTTCTGCCTGACTTCCTCTTCGGGCGTCAGCGCGACAAAACGGCGGCGCAGCGGGTCAAAAACAAAAGATTTGCCCTCGCGTTGCTCCGTTTTGAACCATTGCAGTTTGTGCTCAGCCATGAAATCACGCTTTTTTCAGTGGCAAAGGTAAAAAAGATTACTTTTGCGCCATGAAAAAACTGGTTTTTCTCCTCATTTTGGGTCTCGCCTTTGCGATTGCGGCTTGCCATTCCAAGGCCGATTCCGTCATTGGCCAATGGAAGGCCGACAAAGTGAACGTGCAGTTCGACGAAAAGCGCAGTACCCCCGAAGTGGTAAAGCAAGTCGGCGAGATGGAAAAGCAGAACCGATTCAGCATTTCTGTCGATTCCATATTGGTTTTCAAGAGCTTGGACACGGAGATGACAGGTCGCATCATCTCTGACAAGCAAGGAAACCTTTTCCTTGACGGCGTTCTGTTCGGGCAATGGAAAAACGGCGAAATCGTCACACGAACGTCTTCGCCGTTAGGGGAAATTGTGGTTGTATACAAAAAGGAATGACGATTACTCCTCCACAAACTTCAAGCTATACAAAATCGACTCCAACTGAAGCAACTGGTTGCGTTTCTTTTGGTTAGGCTCGTAGTAAAAACCCTCCACCGTGACCAAGTTGCCCGTGCGGCTGTCGGCGAAAGTGTACGACACGAAAGGCCCGCCCATGAAGTCGTTCTCCACCTTCCACATGCCCCGCATCTCAACGGCATATCCGGCCGGAAAATCGGGGACGTACTTTACCAAAGGTGGCACAAACTCCGTCTCGGTGGTCATGTAGGAGCCTTCCAACGGTCCGGGGACGTACTTTTGCAGCATCATGTTGCGCATGGCCACAAGGCTGTTCACATTGAACTGGGCCGTGTCCAAATAAGGCGTTTGGTAAATCAGCAGGCAGGCGCTCGAACGCTCTAATTCCTTGCGCAGCCACATGAAATTCGGCTCGTCTTTGGCGATGAAGAAACCTTGTGGGACGATCAGCGTGAAGCCCATCTTCTTGGCGATGGCATTGACAATGTCGTTGTCCACCGAGGGACGAAGCACATTCATGATACGTTCTCGTTCCACCTTGTCGAACCAAAGCTTGTACGTTTCCTTCTGTTTTTCAAAGAGTTCTACCCAAGCAGTATTGCTCGGAGCACTGATTTTCACGTAACGTTGTGGTGCAGCCCAAAGGTCTTCGGCAGTTTCGGCCTTGGCCTTTTCAAGTTTGGGGTCGATTTCTACCTCAAGGATGCACTTGTGCTTCTTGAACATGTCGGAGAAGCCTTTCACGTTGATGTGCGCCAAATCGTTTTTCGACTCGGGTTGTGGCAAACCATATTGAGCGTCAAGGAAATAATGCTTGATGGAATCGCCAATCATGCCATCCCATTGGTCATCGTTTTGGGTAACGACAAGGATTTCGGCGGTACCACCAGCCGAACGGTCTTTCTTGGCAGTGCGCGGTTTGTCGCCACAGGCGGTCAGGAGACTGAGCGCCACCACGGTTGCCATCAGTAATGCAGTGTGTTTTTTCATGATTTTATTGTTTTTAAGTGTTGACAAACTTATTTCTTGATTTTCAGCTTCTGTCCGACTTTGATGTTGTTACCTTTTAAGCTGTTCCATTTCTTGATGTCGTTGGGGGTGCAGCCGTATTTGCGCCCTATCGATGAAAGGGTTTCACCTTTTTTCACGACATGGGTCTTAGTCGTAGACGCAGATGACTTGGACGAAGAACTCGATTTCGACGACTTCCCCACCTGCGCCATCGGGGCACCCGAGCGGTAGATGGTCAGCTTTTGCCCCACCTGGATGGTGTCGCGCTTCAAGTTGTTCCATTTCTTGATGTTCGACACACTGACATTGTATTTCTTGGCAATGCTGCCGAGACTCTCTCCTTTTTTCACCGTATGAGTGAAGCTGTCGCTCACCTCCTTCACCTGTTCCACAATCTGCTCGCGCTTCACCTCGGCCTTGGTTTGATAAGCGTAGATGCTGTCCTCAAGCTGCACGAAGCGAAGAGCGTATTTCGTGGGAAGCCGCAGTGCACAAAGGTAATCCGACGAAGCCGGAATGATTTTCTTGGTGTATTGCGGATTAAAGAACACGATATCCTCCATCGGCACGCCTACACATTCGTTGATTTGGTCGAAAGCTAAATAATCATGCACCATCACCGTGTCGGTGCCATGCAACAGCAGGCCTGGATTGATGGGATAAAGATTGTGTTCGGTGGCAAAGTTCATCACGTAAGCCACGGCGATGAAAGCCGGCACGTAGCCGCGAGTTTCCTTGGGCAAATAGGGCCAGATAGCCCAATAGTTTTTCACGCCGCCGGCACGCAAGATGGCCTTGTTGACTGTTCCTGGCCCCGAATTGTAGGCCGCCAGCACCAAAAACCAGTCGCCATAGCGGGCATAGAGGCTTTGCAGGTATTCGCAGGCCGCCACAGTTTCTTTCATCGGGTCATAGCGTTCGTCGACAAGCGTGGTGACTCTCAGGCCATAGTCCTTACCTGTGGCCAACATGAACTGCCACAAACCCTTGGCACCCGCACGCGAGCCTGCCGTGGGATTCAGTGCCGATTCCACCATGGCCAAATACTTCAGCTCCAAAGGCAGATTATACTTGTCTAAAAGCTCCTCGAACATCGGGAAATAGACATAGGAAAGACCCAACATTCGGCTCGATTGCATCCGCAAGCGGTTGGCATACAATTCAATAAACGATTTCACGTGCGTGTTGAATGTCAGCGGTATCGTGGTCTCGCGGGCCAAGGCCTCGATGCGTTCCATGTAAATCGTGTCGTCGAAAACGGGTATTTCATACTTGTCGTAGCCATACACGTTCATCACGGCAGAATCGATGTCGAGATAAACGTCCTTGAAATAGCTGATATTACTCACCGCCTCAAGCATTTCCATCACCGTCGACTCTTCCACGACAGCCTTACCCGAATTCAGGTCTTTGATTTCCTGCTCGTCATACACTTCTACATCGAGGCTATCAGGCTGCGGGCTTTCGGGTTCAAACGACTGGGAAAACAGCTGGACACAAGGCCACAGCATCAACGACAATAATAATATAAGGTATGTTTTTCTCATAGGTAAAGGAACTATTCTTAAATGAAACGGCAAAGATAATACAATTATTTCATAAAAAGCCAAACCGCCGCGTACTTTCTCCATAAGTCAAAGCACATTCAACCGGTTGGCGTCCTGCTTGACGAAGATGGCCAACATAATGGTGAAAGCCAACATGCTCGACCCTCCATAACTCAAGAACGGCAAGGGTATGCCTATGACCGGCATCAGTCCGATGGTCATGCCAATATTGATGGCAAAGTGCATGAAAATGATACCCGCGACGCTGTAGCCATACACTCGGCTGAAAGTGGAGCGCTGACGCTCAGCAAGATAGACAAGGCGCACCAGCAAAGCCACATAAAGCAGCACAACAGCGGAAGTGCCCACAAAGCCAGCCTCCTCACCTATCGTGCAGAAAATGAAATCGGTGTGCTGCTCGGGGACGAAGTCATATTTGGTTTGGGTGCCTTGCAAAAAGCCCTTGCCCGTCAATCCACCCGAGCCGATAGCAATCTTCGACTGGTAGACGTTGTAACCATCGCCCTTGGGGTCGTCTTTCAGACCCAAAAGAATCTCAATACGCGAGCGTTGGTGTTCTTGCAGCACTTTGTTGAAGGCGTAATCGACCGAAAAGACGAAACCGAACATGAACACGAAAACCGCCACCATCGTGATGAAATTGCGTTTCTTTGTCAACAGCCAAAAGGCCAATGTTAAGACAAACAACACAGCGAGGATGATGAACACGGTCTTTTGACCCAACAGCAAGGTGAGGACGAACAGCAAGATAGCAGCCACGCCGATGAGCATCAAGGCGCCCGCGCCAGGCATTCCCTCGCGGTAAAACACGAAGATGAACGAAACGAACACGATGGCCGAACCCGTGTCGTTTTGCAACAGCACCAAAGCTATCGGAATCAAGATGAAAGCACAGGATATGAGACGGTCTTTGGGCTTGCTCAAACTCACGTCGATGCGGTCGAGGTAGCCCGCCAAAGCCAAAGCCGTGGCCATTTTGGCGAACTCGGAAGGCTGGAACTTGACTGGACCAAATTCAATCCACGACGTAGCACCCTTGGTGGCCTTGCCGTAGACCAAGACCAAGAAAAGTGTCGCCAAAACGACAATATAAATCCATAGTGAAAAGGCATTGAAGAACTTCGCATCAATGAGCAGCACGATGAAGCCGAAAAACAAAGCCACGCCAATCCACACCAATTGTTTGCCATATTCCTTGGAAAAGTCAAAAATACTGGGATGCAGCTCGTCATATTTGGCCGAAAAAATGCTGAACCATCCGATCAGCACTAAAGCCATATAAATCAGCAGCGTAACCCAGTCAATTCTGCCGATAATCTTGTTCCTGTAATATTCGTTTTCGTCAATCATCTCTCGTTCTTGTAAGTGATTCTTCCTTCCATCATGCGTTTTTCCAAATCTTCTCTCTCGCTGTAGCCTCGAATGTATTTTTCAATCATAAGGCTAGCAATGGGTGCAGCCCAGGTGGCACCATAACCGCCGTTCTCAATGATGACAGCAATGGCGATTTGCGGGTTGTCGTAAGGGGCGAAAGCGATGAAGTTGGAGTGGTAGTTACCATGCGGGTTTTGGGCCGTCCCTGTCTTGCCGCACTGCGGGATGTCCTTCATCTCATAACGCCGCGCTGTTCCCGCTGGACCGCTGAACACCGTGCGCAAGCCGGCCTTCATCACCTGGAAATGCCGACGTTCAATGCCGGGGTCCATCTTGGTGGTCATCACTTCGGGGATGGGCGTGTCGTCGCCAAAGCCCTTGATGAGATGCGGAGGATAATAGAAGCCCTCATTCGCAATGGTTGCCGCAATGTTAGCCAACTGCAAAGGGGTCAGTAAAACCTCGCCCTGACCAATGCCTAACGAGCGGATAGTCACTGAGTTCCATTGTCCATTATACATCTTGTCGAAATACTCGCGCGTGGGGATGTTGCCTGGACGCTCATACGGAATGTCGGTGTTGAAGGTGTGCCCGAGACCCAATTTGTAGGTCATGTCTTTCCAGTATTCGTAGCCCTTTTTGATGTCGCCGAACTTACGGTTGTTGATAGTGGCCTTAAACGACTCGTAGAAATACGGGTTACATGAGTTCATAATGGCGTTGGCAAAGTCAGGGCTGCTGCCGTGAGAGTGGGTGCATTTGATGGGCAACGACCCTTGTCCTGAGCAATGGAAACAGGTGGCCGGCGTGATGCTACCGCTTTGCATGGCGATAAGTCCGACGACGGTCTTAAAGGTGGAGCCAGGCGGATAGGTGCCACTGATGGCGCGATTAATCAAAGGCTTCATCGGGTCTTGCTGTAGCTCTTGGTAATGCTTACCGCGCTCGCGGCCCACAAGGAGATTAGGGTCGTAGGTGGGACTGGAAACAAAGGCCAAAATCTGCCCTGTTTTAGGCTCGATAGCCACAATAGAGCCAATCTTGCCCACCATCAATTGCTCGCCGTAAGCCTGCAAGTCAGCATCCATGCCGAGGTAGAGATCCTTGCCCGGAATGGGGTCGCTGTCAAGGCTGCCGTTGTCGAAACTGCCCATCTCTCGGTTATGCACATCCACCATCACCACCTTCATGCCTTTCTTGCCTCGCAACTCTTTCTCATAAGATTTTTCGATGCCCGACTTGCCGATGTAGTCACCTTGGCGGTAATAGCCTTCGCCCTCCTTATCAAGGTCCAACTCGGCTTGGCTTATCTCACCAATGTCGCCCAAAGTGTGCGCCGCGATGGCGTTAGGATAATGGCGCACGGTACGTGTCTGGAAATAAAATCCCGGAAAGCGGTAAAGCACCTCGGCGATGTGGGCATAGTCTTCCTTCGGCACCTGCGTCATGAAAGGCGACGGCTTCAGATAAGACTCTTTTTTCGCCTTGTTCATCCGCTCGATGAACGACTCCTTGTCAATGTCGAGCAACTGGCAGAAACCCAGCGTGTCAAATGGATTCAACGTATCTTTACTGATGGCTTGTCGGGGAATCACCATCAAGTCGTAGACAGCCTCGTTGAAGACGAGCAACTTACCATTGCGGTCATACACCTTGCCTCGGGGAGGGTACTGCGTCACGAAGCGCAAAGCATTGTTGTCGGCCAATTGTTTGTATCGCTTGTCCATCACCTGCAGCGAAAACAATTTTACAATATAGATCAAACCCACAGCAATAAAAATGCCGTAGATAAGTAATCTTCTTGTTTTCAGATTGTTATTCTTCGATTTCATCGTGCGTCAACCGTTGGTCAGGTCTTCGTTCAAGCAGAGTACAAAAGTAGTGTTTTTTCTTTTTCGATTGTCACTCCAAAAAAAGAAAATCTTCTTTTTATGACTTTTGTCGGAAAAAGTTCCGAAAAACGCTGACTGTATAATATTTTTCCTTATTTTTGCGCAATTTTATACCCCATTGGGAATGAAGAAATCAATACCATTATTGATGGCGCTTGCTTTGATGGTCCTGTCTGCTTGTCACAAAAAAGCGGATGATGGGGTAATTTTGCACCGCAGTTTTTATAACGACACGTGGGAGCGCTTCGATTATGTATTTGACAGTGTTGAGGTTAAGTCCGAAAAGACATACGACCTTAGCATGAAAATCAGTTTCACTGACGCTTACGCCTACGACGACTTCACGATGGTCTTCACCATCTTTGATGCCTATGGCAACCCTTACCGCGCCCGTAACTACAAATTCAATTTGAAAGACACCGACGGCCATTGGAACTCGCAGCCAACCGATGGGTGCTACACTTTTGTGCTGCCCATCAACAAAGAATTGCGCATCGCCGACCCCGGCGTTTACCGTTTCCAGGTCGAATACAGGATGCCTAAAACGCCCATCACGGGTGTCAGGGAGCTGACCTTATTCAACGAAAATAATTAAAACATAAACGATATGAATAAATTACACAGAATCAACAAATTCAGCAAGATGGGAATTGCATTCATTGCTTTTGCCATCCTTTTCGCCTCATGCGTGCCGCAAGAGAAGATGCTCTATCTGAAAAACCCGGAAATGGCCGCCCAAAACGTTTCCAAAGAATATGTCAATGACCGGTCAATCAACTATAAGCTGCAGCCCGGCGACAACCTCTACATTCGCGCCCTTAATGTTGTTGACGAACGCGCTGCCGCTATGCTTAATGGAGAAAACAATCGTTCCAACTACATGTCAAACGACGCTAGCATCTACCTTCAATCCTACACCTTAGATGAGCAAGGTTGCATCGAACTGCCGTTGATGGGCAAGATAGAGGTCAAGAACCTGACCGTGGACGAGGCCAAGAACAAGCTTCAAGCCTTACTTGACCAGTACGTCAACCAGACCACACTTATCGTCAAGCTGTCCAACTTCAACATCACTGTTCTTGGCGAGGTGGGCAAACCGGGAATGTATAAGGTTTATCAATCGCAAATCAACCTGTTTGAGGCCGTTTCCATGGCCGGCAATATGACCAGCTTCGCTAAGCGCGACGAAGTGAAAATCATCCGCCAAACCGACAACGGATCGGAAATCATCACCGTCGACATGGGTCAAGCCAACATTCTGTCATCGGACTATTACTATCTGAAACCCAACGACATCATCGTCATAGATCCGATGGCCGCCAAGCAATGGGGCTTTGTCTCGTTCCCCTACTCAACTGTCATTTCAATTATCACTCTTGCACTATCCTTGTATTTAGCACTTAAGAAATCATAGGAATAATAAATAAAGGCAAACTCACCATTAAACAACATAGAACTCGATTACCATGGCAAACGAAACTCCTTACAACAATCCACAAAACAACGAAGACCAAGGCGTTGATATCAAGAATTTGATTTTCATCTTTTTAGGGCATTGGTACCTATTCCTTATTGGAGCTGTATTGGCTTTGGCCGTCGCTTTTGTCATCAATAGATACACCACGAAAATCTATCAAACTTCGGGGACCATCGTCGTCAAAGACGGTCGTCAAGGCATTGACCCCACGGCCATTATGACCAACATTGCCTACGGAAACATACAAAAGCTGGATAACGAAATCGCTATCCTCAACTCCTATACACTTGCCGAACGCGCCGTCAAAAAGATGGGCATCGAAGTGAGCTACTGGGGAAAAGGTCGCATCGTGAGCTCTGAGCTTTACAACGAAACACCGTTTGAAGTCGAATTTGACCGCAGCGTACCTCAAGCCGTTGGCCTTGTCTACAAAATCGATTTCACTGACGATGACCACTTTACCTTGACAGCAAAAACTGATAAAGATGCCCGCATATCGTTTTACGATTTCGTCCTTGACCAATGGATGGGCGATAGCGTCGGCGAAATCAATTATTCTCATCAATTCAAGCAAGGCGAATGGTTGGAGACAGGCTACAACCATCTGCGCATTGTCCTCAAGGATAAATACAACGCTGAAAAGCTGGCTGGCCAAAACCTTACCTTCTACCTCAACAGCTATCCCAGCCTTATTAGACAAATGAAGACGTATAGTGTCAGTGCCACCAACAAGCAGTCATCGGTGGTGGTCGTCAGTATGTCGGGAGCCAACAAGCAAAAAATTGTTGACTTCACCAACACCCTGATGAACGAATATGTAATGAGGGGTTTGGAGAAGAAGAACATCGTTTCGGAAAACACCATCGAATTCATCGACGAACAGCTCGGCGACATCGAAGAATCACTGAGCACAGCCGAACAGGAACTGAAAGATTTCCGCACGAAGAACGACCTGATGAACCTCGATGTGCAGGCCAACCAGGTGTATATCGTTTTGCAGAACTTGGACAAGGAACGTGCTGAGATGCAAGTCAATGTGAAGATTTACAAGCGTCTGCAAGAGTATATCCAATCTCAGATTGACGACCCAGAAAACCTTGCCGCACCCAGCACCATGGGCATCACCGACCCGCTGTTGAACCGCTTGGTCTCCGAATTGGTCACGCTCTCGCAAACCAAAGCCACCCAACTGCTCACCCAAACCGAGCAACACCCGCAAATCATCAAATTAGACGAGCAAATCGTCACCACCAAGAAAACGCTGCTTGAAACCGTGAACAACCTCGTGCTGAACTCCGAGTTGAGCCTCAGGGAAATCGAAAAACGCATCGCCCAAACCGAAGCGCAATCCAGGGTGCTTCCCGAAAAAGAACGCGAACTGCTCAAATATCAGCGCAACTTTAACTTGAGCGACGACACCTATAAATATTTAATGCAGCGCCGCGCTGAAGCCCAAATCCTGAAGGCTTCCAACACACCCGACAACGAGATCCTCGACATCGCCCGCTTGGAGACCACCAGACTGGTGAAGCCGCGCTCCAGCATGAATTACCTCATTGCCTTAATCATCGGCCTGCTGATTCCTGCGCTTTACCTCTTCCTGAAGGACTTCTTCAACGTCACCATCAACGACAGGAAAGACATTGAAAAACTGACTCGCTTCCCCATCATCGGACAAGTGGCACAAGTGGAAGACAAAGACCCGCTCGTGGTTATCAACTCACCGAAAGCGCCTATCGCCGAAGCCTTCCGCTCGATTCGTACCAACATCGAGTTTATTACGCAAGGCAAGTCGAAGAGCACCATTCTCGTCACCGGCGATATGCAGGGTATCGGTAAGACCTTCAACAGTATCAACATGGCCTCCATTTATGCCCTTTATGGCAAAAAGACCGTGCTGTTGGGCTTCGACATGAGAAAGCCTAAACTGTTCCAGGAGTTCAATTTGACCAACAACGTCGGTCTTAGCTCGTACTTATCGAACAAGGAGCCGCTTGAGAATATCATCCAGCCGTCCATCAAGATTCCGAACTTGGACATCATCACCAGCGGTCCCATCCCGCCCAACCCGGCCGAGTTAATCGCCTCCGAGAAGTGTAACGAACTCTTCACCGAGCTGAAAGAAATGTATGACTACATCATCATCGATACTCCGCCTTTGGGCCTTGTCACCGACGCCTACCTGCTGATGCGCTTCAGTGATGTCAACCTGTTCATTGTGCGCCAAGACCACACCAACAAGAACATCTTTGGTAGCATCATCAAAGACCTTGAAGATCGCGGCCTCGAAGCTTCCATCGTCATCAACGGCATCGAGTCGGGCAAGGGCTACGGCTACCGCTACGGCAATTATCGTTACGGCTACGGCTACGGCTATGGCTATGCCTATGGCTATGGCTACGGCAAATACGGCTATGGTACAGGCTATTACGGTGAAACCGAAAAGGAGGAAAAGAAAGGTATCGCGGGCTTCATCGACCGTATCTTTGGCGGTAAGAAAAAGAAGCATCATCACCACCATCACCACCACCATAGCAACAGCGAGAAATGAACCCCGCCAAGCATTGGTACGCCCTCTACGTGAAGTCGAGGTCGGAAAAGAAAGTGCTGACGCAGCTTGAAGAGCAGGGTTTTGAGGCGTTTCTGCCTTTGGTGACCCATGTCAAGCAGTGGAGCGACAGAAAAAAAAAGGTTGAAGAACCCTTGTTCAAGTCGTATGTATTCGTACACTCTACCGACAAAGAGCACTATCCTATCCTAAACGTTTATGGTGTGGTGAAATTTGTTACTTTCGAACACAAAGCGGTTGTCGTTCCCGATAACCAAATCCTTGCCATCAAACGCTATATCGATGACTTTCAGGAAGAGGAAAACAACCTGAAAAACACCGAGTTGAAAGAAGGGCAAATGGTCAGGATTATCGCGGGACCGTTGATGGGTCTCACCGGCCGACTGAAATCGGTGAAAAACAAGAAGTATCTGATTGTCTACATCGAAGCTGTCGGGCAGTACATCTCCGTCAACATTCCGAGGACGAAAGTCGAGCCGATTGTAGAAAAAGAAAAATAAATTCTTGCATTTCAACGAATAATAGTATTTTTGCAACAAAATAATCAAGATATGGATTCAGAGAAGAAAAACAACAAAACCATTCTTATCGCTGCACTGGCGGCGTTGGCGATAGCTCTCATCGCCCTTTTCATCATGATTGGGAAATTCTCATCGACGAAAAGCGACTTGAAAAAACTCGAAGCTGAAAAGGAGATGCAACGCCTTGATTTCCAAGCAGAAGTTGACAGCCTCATGCGGGTTCACAACGAGCTCAAGGAAAGTTACGGCGAGCTGAGTGCTGAGTTAGCCGAAAAAGACAGCATCATCCAAGCTGATGCCATTGAAATCAAGAAACTCCTTGATTCACAATGGGATTACAACAGAATCAAGCAGAAAGTAGCCTCGCTGCAAGCCATTTCGCAAAAGTATGTTCGCCAAATGGATTCGCTCTATACCGTTAACCGCGAATTGGTGGCCGAAAACGAACGCATCCGCGAAGAATACCAGGCCGAACGCCGTGAGAACTCCAACCTCACCAGACAAAAGGAAGAACTGACCAACAAGGTGAACATGGCTTCGACCATGAAGATTTACAGCCTTTCAGCGACTCCTATCTATTTCAAAGGCGGCAGCAAGGAAACTGAAACCAACAAAGCCAACCGCGCCGAGCGCGTCAGGCTCGACTTTACTCTGGCTCAGAACGACTTGGTTCAA
Source organism: uncultured Bacteroidales bacterium (assembly GCA_905233685.1). Taxonomy (GTDB): domain Bacteria; phylum Bacteroidota; class Bacteroidia; order Bacteroidales; family F082; genus Limimorpha. Next base: position 53,238 of record CAJOEZ010000017.1, read on the forward strand.
GCCGGCACCAAACTCTTCTACATCCGCATCGCTGACCCCTCCAAGTCAATTATCTGCAAAGGCACTGGCGACGAGTATGCCTTCGAGTCGAATGGCGAGACCTTGCAATACACCGAAAAGGTCACCGTCAACTACGACAACAAGGAGAAAGACGTGGTTGCCTACTACATCAAGCCTGCGAGCATCAAGATGATGCCGGGTTACTATTTCGTGGACATCTACGAGCAAGGCGGAAAATTGGTCGGACAGACTTCCTTTGAGCTGAAGTAATCGGCTACAAAACGGCTTGAAGCACCTCGTGTGAATGGAAATCTTTCATCACAGGGGCGTGGAGTCGCATATACAGAATCAGACTATCAAGTAATGCACGCCTCTGCTGCAACTGAAGCGGCAGATGACAAGCTTCATCGATGCCAAGGTTTAATAAGGCTTGCAACAACAATGCTGATTCGGCATCCAAATAATACGGATGAAGCGGATAATCATGTTCGAAAACACCTTCCATCATGTCGAAGCAATCGCCCGACAAGAAATTCGTTTTTGGATAAAAGCCCAAATAGCGCGTCAATTCAAGCGTGAAATACAAAGGGAAATTCGCGTAACGGCTTTCCACCAAATCGAGCCATTGCAACGACCGGACAATGAAGTCGTACAAAGACTCATTCTGCTCCTGACCTACCAATGTTTTTGAAAGCAATTCGCTGATATACAAAAGAATTGCACTCTTATTCATTACCGAAGGAATGTTCTGGTACACACAAGCAAGCTGCACTTCCTTCATGTAGCCCAAAGAAGCACCCTCAAGCTTTCTCGTCTCCACGAAACTGATGATGTTCATCTGCTGAAACAGCGCCACCTTATTCTTTGAATTACGGCTGAAAGCGCCCTTCAACATATAGGAACGCAAGCCGAAATTACGGGTAAAAACCTTCACAATCAGGCTGGAATCGCCATAACGCAGGCTTTGCAGGACAACGCCTTGTATCTTGTCGTCCATCAATTCAGGATAAGAATCTTGGTCGCCAAGCGGTTGGCGCCATCCTTTGTGCTGGTAAAAATCAGATAAACGCCAGGGCTGACTTTCCGTCCATCGACGGTGGTGCAATCCCAAACAGCCTGACCGCCTTCTGACATAAGCTGAGTGACAAACGCCCCATCGACAGTGGTGATGCGCACCAATGAATTGGCAACCAATCCCTTGATGCCCACATAACCCTGATAGTCTTTGTATACGGGGTTGGGATAAGCTACCACATCACTGACATCAGGACTGGGCGGCGTGGCTTCGGCGCGATAGGAAATGATGCCGCTGCCGGTTCCAAAAAACACCTCACCATTATTATCAATGGCCATGGCGTTCACGCTGTTTTCAAGTAAGGGACTGTTGTCAGTATTGAAACTGTGAATCAAGGTCGAATTTCTGTCTTGAGCGACCAAATACACACCCGTTTCCAATCCAAACCAAATGCTGTTGGAGCCATCCACAGCCATAGAAAGCACGTTGGAGCCGTCGAAAAGGAAATCATATTGTCCGGTGCCATCGTTGCGTGGCACTTTTTGTTTTATGGCATCGAAATTCGAGCCGTCGAAAATCTTCCTCGAGTCGCTAATCAAACAAGGGCCTCCCGTAGTACCAATCCACACGACACCATTTTGGTCGACAGCAAAACAATTGGCCGAGCCCGACAAGGCACCGCTTCCAACAGCAGTGTTAAGTCTGGCCACTTTGTCATCGGAACTAATGTCAAGCGTACCATTATCATTGAATACGACGATTTCGCCACCGCGCCTAATAATCCATTTATAATTATTCTTGTCAACCATTAGGGTACCAATATCTATTCCACCAAGACTTCCGCCAAGACTGCACGAGTGCCATGTGCCGTTGCGTTCCATGACCGAGAGAGGGTTGCTAGCGCCCGAATTGGCCACCCATAGGTTACCTTTGCTGTCAAAGGCCAAGCCGCTGATGAGAATTTTCGGATCGGTATCGGCTACCCAATAGCCGAGAGTGCTATTATCGGCGTTATAGACCTCTACCACCTCACCGTCCTTAAGCTTGAGCAAGCCAAAGCCCCATGTGCCAACATAGGTTACCGATGGGTCTTTGGGGTCGGTCACCGTGCAAATAAAGTCGGAATAGCCGCCGAGTGAAGATGTGTTGTCTTTGTCGAAAATGGTCCACAAGCCATCGAAACGGGCCACGCCTTCCGTCATATAGCGTTTACTCCAGTTGGCTGCATAGCCACCTGTAGCAATCCAAACCTGGTCGCCGGAAGATTGCAATTGGAACACATTTTTCGAGGCGGGACCGTTGGGCAGCACGTCCATATTGTTCCAGCCGTCGGAAGTTCTGATCATGCCACGTTTCGAATCGCCAATCCAAAAGTTGCCAACGTTGTCGATGGCCGTTGAAAGCGGTTCGATGGAGCCGCCCGGCAAGTAAATCTGCATGGTTTGGTTCCAATTGCGGTCAAAAACCATGACACTATAACGGTTGGTCACCACCAAACGATCGTCATAGGCGCGCAGCTCCGGCTTTTGCGATACGTTGTCCTTGTCGAAATAAGTCCAACTGCTGCCGTCGAAAATGAACACTGTATCCGCATTAAAGCCTCCGTCATAATTCAGCAGCAGCTTGCCGTTAAACACCTCCATTTGGTCGTAGCTCAAATGAGGATGAATCAGGTTGGTCATGAAATTCCATGCAGTGTAGTTAGCCAAATTAGGACTGCTCTTCAAGGCCCAATACACGCCATCGGTTGAGCAAGCATAGATGTTGCCATTGAAGAAGGCTATATCCGTCACATTGACCGCATCTCCGTGATTTCCAATGTAATAAGTATCCTTAACCTCTTCCCTCTTCAGGTCAAACACGACGATACCGAAGCCGCAAGCCACATAGGCCAAGTCGCCATCAAAGCGCACGTTGTTGATGCTTTTGTTGCCCAAAATGCTCTTATCCTTGATGTCGCTCATATTGGTGACGTTGCCTTCACTATCGACAAGGTCGACATTGGCATTGGTGTAGGCCACGAAGAGTTTCCGTTGGCTCTCGTTGTAGCGTATCTTGCTGATTCCGATATCGGAAAGGCCATTCACCTTGTTGAGGATATTGATGGAATTATCCTCCTTGTCGTAATAGAACAGCTCGTATTCCGTGGCAGCGAAGATTCTATGTCCAATCGGCTCAACATCAATGACCTTCCGATAAGGCAAATGCGTGCGCCAATGGCCAATCCCGACGCCATCTTGGGCGAAAGCCGATGAAACCAAACCTGCAACTATGATGAGGGTAAAGAGTCTGAACTTGTTCATAATAGATGTCATTTTGAGCGGTAAAAATACGAATTTATGGCATACTAACGCTGAATTGGCGGTTTTATTGTGCCCTTCAAAAATAAACAAAAGAAGCAAACAACTGAAATTCAATTGTTTGCTTAAACTTTGTAGCCCCACTAGGACTCGAACCTAGATTTAAAGTTTAGGAAACTTCCGTTCTATCCCTTGAACTATGAGGCCATTGGCTAAAACCGCTGCAAAAGTACGGTTTTTTCTGAAATGAAAGCAATTGTTTTTGAAAAACGTTTATCCTCTTTGTGCCGCCGTGCATAGATTCCAGCTACCGCACATGCCTCCGCTGGAATGACATGCACGTCTGCTATTTCAAGTCGAGGACAATGGGGCAGTGGTCGGAGTGCATCACCTGCGGCAAAATGTCGACATTGGCGATGCGGTCGGCGAGGTTGTCAGTCACCATGTGGTAGTCGATGCGCCAGCCGAGGTTCTTCTGCCTTGCGCCAGCGCGAAAGCTCCACCAACTGTAGCGGTTCGGCTCCTTCACCAAATGGCGGAAGGTGTCGATGTAGCCGTCGCTGAGAAAGTCGGTCATCCACTGGCGCTCCTCGGGCAGGAATCCCGACGCGGTGTCGTGCTTTCTCGGGTTATTGATATCGATGTCCTCGTGGCAGATGTTGTAGTCGCCCGAGAGCACAAGCTGCGGCCTTTCTTTGCGCAACTCATTGACGTACTGGCGGAAAAAGTCCAACCACACCATCTTAAAAGCTTGGCGCTCGTCGCCTGTGGTGCCCGAAGGGTGATAGACGCTCACCACCGACAAGTCGCCGAAGTCGGCGCGGAGGAAGCGGCCCTCATTGTCGTAAAGTGGCTCATTCATGCCGTAGGCCACATTATCAGGTTCTTTTTTGGTGATGAGACCGACGCCGCTGTAGCCTTTCTTTTGGGCGGGAAACCAATAATGGCGGTAGCCCATCATCTCGAAGTCCATCAAGGGAATTTGGTCGGGCGTGGCCTTCAGCTCCTGGAAGCAGAGCACGTCGGGTTGGTATTCATTGATCCATTGCAGCAGGCCCTTATTGATGGCTGCGCGGATGCCGTTCACGTTATAACTGACGATTTTCATGGTGTTTGTTTTATGGGATACACTTCGTGTAGAAATCGTGCGAAAATAGTGAAAAAGTCATTTCTTTTTTCGTTGCGCGTTACTTTTTCCTATTTTAGCGGCCAAAAAACGACAGAGACCGTGTTAAAAGACAGAATTAACGGATGGATTGACCGCTTCAATGCATGGCGGACGACACACATGAGCGACCGCCGTTTCATGCTGATACTCAGCATCCCGACGGGCTTTCTTGCGGGCGTGGCAGCCATCATCATCAAGAAATTGGCGCATGGCATCCGTGATGTGGTCATCAACGCGCAGTTCACCTATTCGCATTTGCTGTATTTCATTTGCCCCACCATCGGCATCCTGCTCACGATTCTATTTTGTAAATATATTCTGAAGAAACCCGTCGGGCACGGTATTCCAGGCATCCTCTATGCCATCTCGAAAAAAGAGGGCAAGGTGGACAGAAGTAGCACCTGGTCGAGCATCATCACCAGCGCCTTGACCGTCGGCTTCGGCGGTTCTGTCGGTCTGGAAGGCCCCAGCGTTTCGACGGGCGGCAGCATCGGTTCCAATATTGGCCAAGCTTTGAAACTCGACCGCAAGCACACCATCCAACTCATCGGCATGGGCGGCACAGCGGCCATAGCGGCCATTTTCCAAGCGCCCATCACGGGCATCGTCTTCGCCTTGGAGGTGTTCATGATAGACCTGTCGCTCAACGCCATCGTGCCTATCATCTGCTCCTCCTTTGTCGCCATCCTGACTGCCTACTGGTTCTTGGGACAAACGGTGGAGTATTCCGCTGTGATTACTGAAGGTTTCATCCCATCCAATGCCTTGTATTACATCGGTTTGGGCGTGTTTGCGGGCTTGGTATCGGCTTATTTCCTCAAGGTGAGTTTTAGCGTGGAGAAGCAGTTCAGGAGAATCGGGAGCCCTTGGACGCGCCTGCTCATTGGAGGTACGCTTTTGGGCATCTTAATCTTTTTGTTTCCAGCGCTTTACGGCGAAGGTTACGAAGCCATCAACTCGGCCTTGCGCGGCGACTACAGCCCCATTTTCGGAAATCAATGGTTCGAACGGTTCAAGGACTTTGACCTCGTGGTCATCATCCTCTTTGCCAGCATGATTCTGCTGAAAGCCTTTGCCACGGCGTTCACCTTCGGGGCGGGCGGTGTGGGCGGCACCTTTGCTCCGGCTTTGTTTATCGGCGCTTTTACGGGCTTGCTTTTTGCCACTTTGGTCAATTATTTGGGCATAGGTAACCTCGACCCAGCCAAATTTGCCCTCGTCGGGATGAGCGGCCTTGTAGCGGGTATGCTCCATGCACCGCTGACGGGCATTTTCCTTATCGCCGAAATCACCAACGGTTACGCGCTCATCGTCCCATTGATGATTGTCTCGGCCTTGGCTTACGCCATCAACCGACTGTTTTTCAAGCATTCCATTTATACCAATGCCGTAGCCGAGCAGGGAGTGGAAGTGACGCACAACAAGGACAAGAGTATTCTTAACATGTTAGCTATCAACCAGTTAATAGAGACCAATTTCAGCCCTATCGATCCTGATTGCCTCTTCCGCGACCTGTTGCCGTTGGTTTCATCCTCAAAGCGTAACATTTTCCCCGTGGTCGACAAGAATGGCGTTTTTTGCGGTCATGTGCTGTTCGACGATGTGCGCGGCATCCTCTTCGACAATCAATATTACAACCAATCCATACAGAATTTTGCCGTCCTCCCCGATTATGTCATCCACCCCGACGAGTCGATGGAGGAGATAGTGCAAAAGTTCCAGAAATCAGGCAAATACAACATCCCCGTGGTGCAAAACGGGCAATATTTGGGCTACATTTCGCGGGCCAACGTGTTTTCGGCCTACCGCAACATGATGAGCGAGATTTCAGAGGATTGACAAAGCTATGTTAACTTTCTGATAATCAAATTAAAAACACTATCAACAGCAGTTGTTGAAAAAAATCCTGACAAAACGCGATTTTTTCAGGCTGTGATTCGTTCTTCTTTCCTACTTTCGCGAAGTAAATAAATGGATAAAAAAAGGGCGGTTAAACTGAAAACAGTTGTTTTTTTATCTTCATAATGGTGGTCGCCAGTGCTCATGCATCGGCGACCTTTTTATATGCGACGCATCGGTGCAAAAGAAAAATGGAGTTTTTTTATCAAAAAGGCTTCCGAATAAAAAATGTTTGTATTTTTGCAGCATTAGAACCCGCCAAGCCTCATCAACGATGCTCAAATGTGCGGGTCGTTTTGTTTTTGCAAACGTCAAACAAGCTTTAATTCCCATGAAAACGAATAACAAGTTTTTTTTACTCATATTGTTGATTTTCAGTATTTCACACGTAAACGCCCAAGAAAAGTGGAAGTTTGATTTCAGCCTTGGAGCCTCGGCGAACTCGGGCAACGTCAACAACTGCAACATCAGCAACAGCGCGGCGGTCAAACGCAACGACAGCCTTATCGCCCTCGACGTCCACTACAAGCTTCTTTTCAGTGCACTGATCCACGAGCATGACATAAGCCAAGAATGGGAAACGACGAATTTCGAAATCAACGGTGCTGTGAAGCTTGACTTGTACCAATACGAAAGGTTTTCCCCATTTTTGGCTTGTGAGATGCTGACCAACAAATTCAAGGGCTACGACCTCAAGTTGAGTAGTCTCATCGGAATAAAGTACAGGATTTTTGTCAAGCCAAAAGTGTATGACTATTCTATCAGTGCCGCCTTAGTGTATGATTGGGTCGACTACACCGACGAAACCAAGCTTCCGAAAAACAACTTCCGCGTCTCAATCCGGCCCAAGTTCACGCAAAAAATTGCCGAAAACCTAACGCTTTCGAACATCACTTTTTACCAGCCTTCGGTGCTTGATTTTGGCGACTTCATCATCAACAGCAAGACCAAGCTGGAGACCAAAATCACCAAGATGCTCTTCCTTGACTTTTCGTTCACCTACGAATACCGCAGCCGCGTTCCTTCCGAAAACTACAAGAAACACGACTTTTTATCAGAAATTTCCTTGAAGATTAAAATCTAAACCATCACGAGACACGAACACGCCCCAAGCCGCGCATCATGGCATCCCACCAGCGGGCGGGCATTAGCGCATGGGCAAGACTTCCGGAAAGAGAGAAACGGCCTCGGCAATAGCGTGCCTTGGGTCGGCGGCTGTTGACGGCACGGCTGATGGCCTTTGTGATGACCTCAGGCGACGAAAGAAGGTTGCTCCTGTAAAACCAATCCATGCTGTTGGCCCAACGTGTTCCCGTCTCCTCATAAGCCGTTCCCGCCGACGATTCCCTAAGGTGTTTCGCCGCAATGACACCCCAGTCGGTCTTGATAGCGCCCGGCTCAATCATCACCACGTCGATGCCGTAGGGCTTCATCTCCATGCGCAGGGCATCGCTGAAAGCTTCCACGGCGTATTTGGTCACGTTGTACCAGCCGCCCAAATAGAACACCATCTTGCCTGCAATGGACGAGGTGTTGATGATACGGCCCCTCCCCTGCTGGCGCATATAGGGAAGCACAAGTTGTGTGAGGCGGGCGAGGCCAAAAACATTCACTTCAAGCTGCTTTCGCGCCTCTTCTATTTGCACATTTTCAATCGCGCCAAAAAAGCCGTATCCCGCATTATTGACCAACACATCGATACAACCTTCCGCCTGAATTATGGCCTCAACGCCCTGTTTCATAGATGCTTCTTCCGTCACATCCATTCTGAGAACTTGCACTCCAAAGGCTTTCAGAGGTTCCATCAGCTCTATCCTCCGGGCAGCGGCATAGACGCGATGACCTTGCTGGGCCAACGTTTTGGCTGCGTCAAAGCCGATGCCACTGCTGGCGCCTGTTATCAAGATGGTCTTCTTATCCTTCATATTAATCCAAGCTGTCTCCAGATTCGCCACTACCCTCCTTGGCCTGTTTTTCAAGTTCCAGTTTACCGAAACGCAATGTGAAGCCCGCCGATATATAACGGCTGTTCAGCATTTTGCGGGTGCTGTCGCTGAGATAGTACGGGTTGGTGTTGATGGAGCCGGAACCAATTTTGGCGCCCCAGTTGAAGATGTCCTGCACGTTGACGAACACCGACAAGCGGCGCTTGAAGAAGTCGCTGCGGAGACCCATGTTGAGGAAATAGCGTGCCTTGCGCTCGCTCATCAGGCCGATAGTGGGTGAGCTGTAGTTGGCCGATGCGGTAACTTGCAAGCGGTCAAACAGTTTGGCCCATGCGTTGACGCGCACGCTCCACGACCATTTTTCGTTCTGGTCAATTTGGTGTGTGATGTTGCCAAGTTCATCCTTGCGGTCGTATTCCATACGGTAGCCGTAGTCGTACAGGTTGGCGTAAAGCCTGACATTGAAGAATCCCGACGGGCGGTAGGTCATATTGAGCGAAGTACCGTAACGCCACGAGGTACCCATATTGTAAGGCATGGAGTAGCTGACGATTCTTTCCAAATAATCATCAAATTCGGAATCGGTCAATGAGCTGATTTCGTTGGTGCTCAGGCGGCCGTATGCCTCAAGACCGATGTTACCAAAACGCTCGAAGAACTTCTGCCAGCCTGCTTCCACGCTGTGGGTGAAGCCGCTTTTCAGTCCATTGGGGTTGCCGGTCGTATAGCTGTCCTCGCCATAGATGCGGAAGGTGCTGATTTGGTCTTCCCGAGGATGCAACATGCGCAGCGAGTAGTTGATTTTCCAGTTGTGCATCTTCTCGGTGCGGTAAGTCAAGTGAATTGAGGGGCGCACGTTGAGGAAATACAACGTGCTGTCGTCGGCGAAGGGCATCGCGCTGATGTAATTATAGCGGATGCGGTCACCGCCCATGCCCAAGCCCATGCTCAGGGTGAAGCCGCCCCAGCGGTGCGTCCAGTTGACGTCGGCATTCACGCTCGTCTCGTTGCCCAAGAAACGGTAGGTGCGCAACGTGTCCACCAAAACGCCAATCGTGTCGTTGTAACGATTGTATTTGTTGTCATCATGCTGGTGGTCAACGCGGAGGCCATAGCTCAACTCGCCATCTAAACTATAAGGACGGTTGTAACGGGCATCGAGGTTCACACCGTAGCCGAAGCTATTCGAGAGCATGTAGCGGTGCTCGTCAAGGTTGGTGTGATACTCATCGTAAAAGCGGTTGTACCACTGCTGGCTGGCGTTGTTGGTGATCCGGGAATTCAGGCCGATGCGGAGGTTGTGCCCCAAGTTGTCGAACTTTTTCGTGTAATCGGCGCCCACATGGCCGAAAATCGACCTCATGTCATTGTTGCTGCGGGTCTTGTCGGCCAAAAAAATCGTAGAAGGCGGCACAGAGTCAAGCAAAAAATAGGTCTGCTCCTGCCCGCGCAACATGTGGGTTTTGTTGTCGTTGTAAAAACCGCCGGCATCCACAGAGATGTCGCTGGTCGAATCAATCTCATAGTCAACGTTCATGAACACGTTGCCACTCCAGCTGCGGCTGTCGTCGATTTGCGCGACGGTGCTGTACCACGTGGTGTCGTATTCGCCTGGCGTTGCGCCGTCACGGCGCTTCAAGCTCCATTCCTCGGTCTCGTTCTGACGGTCACTGTAACGCCCCGAAGCAAACAGGTTGATACTCAGTCTTTCCTTCTTCCACATATAGCTAACCCATGGCGAGACGAAGGGCTGGTTGGAGCCGTTTACGCCAAAGCTGATAAATTGGTTACTCTTGATGTGCGCCGAGGTCACGATATTGATAACCGCCTCAGCTTCAGTGGCATACTTGGCCGAAGGGTTAGTGATGGTCTCAATGCGGGCGATGGCGTTGGCGGGCAAGGTTTGGAGGTAGGTTTTCAAGTTTTCCTCGGTGAGTTTCGAAGGCTTGTCATTGATCCAAATCTCCACACTCGAAACGCCGCGCAGAGTGATGTTGCCTTCCACGTCGACCTCCACGCCAGGTGCGTTCTGCAAGGCATCCTCAGTAGTGCCCGTTTGGATGGACGGGTCTTCACTGACATTGTAAATCAGCTTCTCGCCGTCCATGGCGTAAATCGGCCTTTCGGCGGCCACCGTGACCTCTCCCAAAGAAGTCACGCCCGGATTGATGCGCAAAATGCCGAGGTCGGTATTATTAGTTACCTTAAAGGGATGCAAATAACTCTCATAACCGATGGCTGAAACACGCAACACGAAAGACCCTTGCGGCACATCGGTAATCTCGAAAACGCCGTCCATGTTGCTGATGCCACCTTTAACAAACTCATTGTCAACGGAATCAAGCACGGCCACATTGACATAGGGCATGAACTCGCCCGTCTTGGCATCGCGCAAAACGCCGACTACTTGGAATGTGTCGCCTTCACGGACTTTCTTCTTCGGCTTGACCGTTGGCATTTCCCCAGGCTGACCCCATGGCCTGTCGCCGCCAAACGGGGGACGACCGCCAGGAGGAGGACCGCCTCCAGGAGGACGGCCGCCGGGAGGTTGAGCTTCACACAAAAGGGAAGCAAAGACTAATGCGATGAAAAACAATGCTTTAAGTAGTTTATTCTGCTTCATTTTCGTTAGATTTTTCGCTGCAAAGATAATAAAACAATGATTTAGAAAAAAGAGTTAAGCAAACTGAACGGCTAAAAAGCTTGCCCGAACCGTCCACAACGGAGATTAAAAGCAGACTTTTAGGATTTCACCAAAGCAAAAATTACCATTCACTATTCCGTCGAAATGGTATTATAGCACAAAAACAATCCTTTTTTGTATCTTTGCCGCAAATTTTTAACGAACAACCATGAGATTTCCCAAGCGCCTGATAACGCAAACGCCTGAATGTCTGACAGAACCTGTCAGTCAGGTCATCAATGTCATCATCTCGACATTATTCGCGCTGGTGTTTCTGACAGCATACGTCCCGTTTTCGGAAACAGCATGGTTTCAAGTGGGAAGAGGGCATTATTTCTTCATCACGGCGGCGTTTGTGGGTGCTGGCACCATGTTTTTGGTTCTCAGCCGATTGCTGATGAACTGGGTCATCCGAAAAAGCCGGCATTTTCCCTTTTGGCTTTATCTTTTGTGGCTTTTCTTAGAAATCATGATCATCGCGGTGTGCCACACGCTGATTTCCTATTTCGAAATCCGCGCCACCGACCATAGTTTTGGCTATCTTTATGCCAAGAGCGTCCTCATCACTTTTGTCGCGTTAGCCGTACCTTACACCGTCACCATACTGTCTATCTTGCTGAAAGACACGCAGCAACGCCTCATGCTCACCAAGAGCGACACGGTGGAATCGGACGACGAGGTGATGCCCCAACACACCGAAATCATCAACCTGATGGACAACAACGGCAACTTGAAACTGTCCGTCAAACTCGACAACCTTTATTATATCAAGGCGGAGGACAACTACATCAACGTTTTTTACCAGCGCAGCGGGGCTATCGCGAGTTACATGTTGCGCTGCAAGATGCAGACCATCGCCGACAACTGCGTGGATTCCAGCAGTTTGATGCGCTGCCACCGCTCCTATATCGTCAACATCAAAAAGGTGAGCGTTTTGCACAATGAGGCCGACGGTTTCGTCATCGACTTTGAGCGCGAGGGATTGGATTCCGTGCCGGTTTCGAAGACTTATTCGGCCAAGGTTTTGGAGGCGTTTAACAAAAAGTAAATCAGAGAAGCCCCGCCGTTTGGCGAGGCTTCTCTTCTGCTATCGTTTTCAAAATCAATTTCTTAGCAATTCATTCCGCCGCAGCAGTGAATGACCTGACCTGTGACATACGAGGATAGGTCAGAGGCGAGGAAGAGTGCCACGTTGGCCACATCTTCGGGGGTGCCACCACGACGCAGCGGAATCAGGCTTTCCCATGCCTTGCGGACATCGTCAGGCAGGGCGTTGGTCATAGCGGTGATGATGAAGCCAGGGGCGATGGCGTTGTGGCGGATGTTGCGCACACCCATCTCCTTGGCCGCGCTCTTCGTGAAGCCGATGATGCCAGCCTTCGAAGCACTGTAGTTGCACTGGTTGGCATTGCCCGAAACGCCCACCACCGAGCTCATGTTGATGACGCTGCCGCCGTTCTGCTTCCACATGACGGGCTGCACGGCCTTGGTGAAGTTAAACACCGACTTGAGGTTCACGTTGATGACGGCATCCCACTGCTCCTCAGTCATGCGCTTGAGGGCGGTGTCTTTGGTGATGCCTGCGTTGTTGACGAGGATGTCAATGCGGCCAAAATCCTTGACGATTTCGTCGACAACCTGCTGTGTTTCAGTGAAGTTGGCAGCATTGGAAGCGTAAGCCTTGACCTTTACGCCAAGGGCTTGCAGTTCCTTTTCCGTTTCCAAAACGACATCATTCAAAACGATGTCGGTGAAGGCGATGTTGCAGCCTTCTTGGGCAAAGCGCAGGGCGATGGCCTTGCCGATGCCGCGACCGGCTCCCGTAATCAGAGCCACTTTATTGTCTAATAATCCCATGATTTTCTGTTATTTAGTTTTCTTTGTGTATTTTTCAATTAGTTCGTACAAATCGGCGATAGTCTTGACCTTTGCGGTGTCGTCTTCAGTGAACTTCACGTTGAACTCGCGCTCCAACAGCATGGAAAGTTCCACAAAGTCCAACGAATCGGCACCCAAGTCGTTGAAGATGTTCTTTTCCGGCGTAATCTCGCTCTCGTCGAGTTTCATCTTCGAGGCAATCAACGCCCGCGCCTTGTCTTGAATCCTGGACATTTCAGATTTAAAGATTTAAAAATTCAAAGATTCAAAATTCGAGATTCATTGTTTGTTTCTGGTGTCGGGGAGCAGGGCAAATGAGAGTTCACCTTTCACGCACATCTTGCCGCCCACACTGAGTACGGCGGAGCAAATGTAGATATTACGCATGTGGTAGGTCAGCGTGGCTTCCACCTCGACGGTGTCACCCGGCTTGACACTGTTCTTGAAACGCACCTTGTCGATGCCAGTGTAGAAAGTCAGCTTGCCAATGAGGTCGTCTTTCATCAGCAGGGCGCAACTTTGGGCCATAATTTCGCAAAGGATGACGCCTGGCACGACGGGTTCGCCCGGGAAATGGCCTTGCAGGAAGAACTCCTCGCCCGTCACATGGTACTTGGAATGGCACACGTGGTTCTCGTCGAGGTTCATCTCATCGACCAAGAGCATGGGCTCGCGGTGCGGGAGATACTGTTTGATTTCGTCTCTGTTCATATTGGTAATTTAAAGATTCAAGATTTAAAGATTTAAAAATTATCAAATTTTACGTACTGCGAGGCAAGCATTATGCCCGCCGAAGCCCAAGGAAGTGGAAATCGCAATATCCACATCGGCCTTCACGGGAATGTTAGGCGTATAGTTCAAATCACATTCAGGGTCGGGCTCATCGAGGTTAATGGTGGGCGGGATGATGCCGTTGTTCATGGTAATTACACTGATAATGAGTTCGATGGCACCAGCAGCACCGAGAGCGTGACCCATCTCCGACTTGGTGGAACTGATATGCGCCTTGCGAGCTTCCTCCTCGCCCATCGCAATCTTGATGGCACGGGTCTCGCCGCTGTCGTTCATTGGCGTTCCCGTGCCGTGCGCGTTGATGTAAATACTTTCGCCTGCCTTGAAGTTGGCTTCGTCCAAAGCCTGCTTGATGGCCAAACTCTGGGTGGTGCCGTCAGGGCGCGGAGCGGTGCTATGATAAGCGTCACAGGAGTTGCCGTAGCCGCAAAGTTCGGCGTAGATGGTCGCGCCGCGCTGCTTGGCGTGCTCGTATTCCTCAAGGAGGACGATACCCGAGCCTTCGGCGATGACGAAACCCGCGCGGTTTTTGTTGAACGGCAACGAGGCGTGTTTCGGGTCTTCGGCCTTGGTAAGGGCTTTGCAGTTGGCGAAAGCACCAATCGAGACGGGGTTGATGCCCGCCTCCGATCCGCCTGCAATGATAGCGTCGGCATAGCCGTGCTTGATGGCGCGGTAGGCCTCGCCAATGCTGTGGCTACCCGTGGCGCAGGCCGTCACGATGGGCAAGCAGGGACCTTGGGCATTGTAGCGGATGGCCACGCTGCCTGAAGCCATATTGCCGATCATGGTCGGAATCATGAGGGGCGAAATCCAACGCGCACCTTCCTCATGATACTTAGAGACGCCGTTCATGATGGTGTCGAAGCCACCAATGCCCGAGCCGACGTAAACGCCCAGACGGGAAGGATCCATCTGCAGGTCCTCGTTGTCCTTCATGGCCTGATAAGCGGCGGCCAAGGTATAAACAGCGAAACGGTCATTGCGCTTGATGAAACCCTTGTCGACGCCCAAAGCCTCGGGGTCGAAGTCTTTCAGTTCGGCGGCAATCTTCACGGGAAGGTCGGTGGTGTCGAACGATTTGATGAAGTCGATGCCACAATAGCCCTTCATCAAGTTCTCCCAAATGCTCGGCAGGTCGTTGCCAATCGGCGAAACAGCGCCCATGCCAGTGATTACTACTCTTCTGTTGTTCATATTCTGTTTTGTTTTTGTTCTTGTTTTCATGGGCAGGCACATAGGCCTGCCCCTACAGTTAAAATTCCCATTCCCACAGGCAGGCGGCGGAGACGAAACCCGCACCGAACGCGCTCATCACAATCTTGTCGCCCGCTTTGATTTTATTATCGGCAATCATCTCGTCAAGCAGAATCGGGATGCTCGCCGAAGAGGTGTTGCCGTATTTCTCAATGATGGTCGGATATTTCGCGCACGAGCCACCCACAATATTGCGGATGCCTTCGATAATGCGCTTGTTGGCCTGATGCAGCAAGAACCAGTCAATGTCTTCATGAGTCAAGTGATTGTAGTCCAGCACATTCTTGATATCCTTAGCCGATTCGATGACTGCAGTCTTGAACAATTCCTTGCCCTTCATCACCAATGGTTGACCGATGATGTACTTGTCCTCGAAAGGTGTTGGTTCCATACCGCGCTCATAGTAGAGTACGTCGCGGTCGGAAATCATGGTGAGCTTCACGTCCTTGAATGCGTTGCCCTCGGTGAGGACCACCGCACCGGCACCATCACCGAAGAGAACGCTGCAGTCGCGTTCCTTCCAGTTGCAGTACTTGGTGGGTTCCTCGGCACATACTATTAATATGTTCTTCGCGTGACCGGCCTTTATCATGCCGTCGGCGAGCATCAGCGCGTTGACGAATCCGGCACATGCCACGTTGATGTCCAAGCCGGCGCAAGTGACGCCAATCCGCTTTTGGATGATGCAGCTCAGTCCCGGGGTGACATGGCGGTTGGCCACGTTCGAGACCAAGAGAAAGTCAATCTGGTCGGGGCGCAGGCCGGAGGCCTTGATGGCCTTGTTGGCGGCGTCCACGGCGATGTCATACAAATCTTCAGTCGATAATAAGTGACGCGCCTGAATGCCCGTGCGGGTGGTGATCCACTCGTCGCTGGTGTCCAAGAAGGCGGTCAAGTCTTCGTTGGTGACCGTCAAGGCGGGTAGCGCGCTTCCTGTTCCAATTATTTTCATCTCGTTTTCAATTTTTTGACGCGGGACTTCGGGACGCGGGACGCAGGACTTTTTTTCGTCTCGCGTCTCGCAGTCACGCTATCCTGCGTCCTGATTAAAACGCTGCAAAAGTACAGCATCGTGCCATTCCGTGTAAAAAATGTGCCGAATACGGGCAAAATGTGGCGAAAATCGGCTATTTGGGGCGAAAATCGGGCTTTTTTGTGGCGAATTCTTGCTTTTTTTACATCCCACCCATTCCCGAAGGCGCACTTTGCGAGTCGTCGGCGCCTTGGCGGGCGCGTTGCTCAAGCTCCATTTTGCCGAAACGGAAGGTCAGGCCGACGGAAATGCTGCGGCTGTTGAACTTGGAATCGGAATTCGACACCGCATACGGGCTGTAGTTCGACGTGCCCCAGCTGTTCCAGTTGAAAATGTCGTTAGCGTTGACGAACACCGACAACTTGCGATCGAAGAAATCGGCGCGAAGACCCGCATTGATGCCATAACGGGCGTGACGCTCGCTAAACAGAGATTGTGTCGGCGAACTGTAATAGCCCGAAGCCGTCACCTCGATCTTGTTCCACAGCTTGGCCCAAAGGTTCAGTCGGAAACTGTACGACCACATGTCATACTCGTAAGGTAGGCCGTCGTATTCCGTATAAATGTAGGAATTGTAAAGGTTGGCATAAAAACGCAGGTTGAAGAAACCGTTCGGGCGGTACATCACATTGGCTTCCAAGCCCGTGCTGTGACTCTTGCCCACATTGACGGGATAACTATACGGCACTGGACGACCGTAAAGCCAATACATGCTGCTATCGGATGAAATCTGTATAGTGTTGACTTCATTGGTTTTGCCGCGATAATAAGCCGACAAGCCCACCGAGCCGAAACTCATCCAGTATTTCGTCCAGCCAGCTTCAAACGAATTGGTGTAAACACGCTCCAAGTCGGGATTGCCCGTGCTGTAGTTGTCCTCGTGGTACAACGGGAAGGCACTCAATTGCTCGGCTTGAGGCGCGGCAATGCGGCGCGTATAACTCAACTTGAAGTTGTGCATCGACTTGGTGCGGTAAGAGAGGTGAATCGAAGGCCGCAGACTGAAGAAATGCTTGCTGAAGTTGTATTGCGCCGAGTCGGGATAGACACCGCTGACCAGCTCGCTGACGAAACGGATGCCGGGCTTCACCGTGAAACCGCCAAACTTGTGCTGCAAGGTAATGAAAGCCTCGTTGTTCATATTATTGAAATTGGCTCTGTAAGAACGGTAAACGTCTTTGTCCCAAACATACGGACCACCAATTAGTTCAGGATTGGCTGCCGTGTCGGTGACGAGATACTGCTTTTCTGGGTCGATGCCGAAAGTGTAACCCACCGCAATCTCGCCGTTCTCGGAATAAGGGCGGTTGTAGATGATTTCGCCTTCCGCGCCGAAAGAACTGTATTGGCTCTCCTGACGCATTATTTTGCGATAGTTGTTGGGTGAAGTGAATGTCCTCATCACTTCGCCACCGTCGCCACCACCCCAACCCATGGCATCTATGCTGACCGATAGGTTGTGGCCATCATTGTTGAACTTGTGTTGGTAATACAGTCCGCCATTAACAAAATAATTACGGTCCCATGCGGTGCTGTGTTCGGTGAAGGCGGTCGTCAAAGTGTCGGGCACAAATTCATCGCGAAACACCGACATACTGTTGGTATTGCGTCCCCAATTGGGCCATCCACTGACCCAAACATTGATACTATTGGCCGTATCAATCTCATAATCAAGACTAAAGTAACCGCCTGTGTTATAACTCTTGTTGCTGTAAATGGAAGTGTCGATTTCGTGATTGGCCAATTGATGCGTCTCGGTGAACAATGACTGATCCGAGAACCGACTTCCTTTCCAAATGGAGTAGCCACCGTTGACGTAAGCATTGATAGTCAGCTTGTCGTTCGACCAAACGTATGAAATCCAAGGTGTTATGGAAGGTCTCGTGGAGCCGTTCACGCCGAAGCTGAAGAACTCGTTCTTTTGGATTTTGGCGTTGGTCACGATGTTGATGATGCCGTCTGCACTGGAGCCGTAGCGTGCCGAGGGGTTGGTGATGACTTCCACGCGGTCGATGCTGTTGGCGGGCATGGTTTGGATGTAGGTCTTGAGGTTCTCAGCCGTCATGTGCGAAGGCTTATCATTAATCCACACCTCCACGCTCGAAGTGCCACGCAGGGTGATATTGCCTTCCACGTCCACCTCCACGCCAGGCGCGTTCTGCAAAGCATCGGAAGCCGTTCCGGTCTGAATGCTGGGGTCTTCGGCCACGTTATACATGGTCTTCTCCCCTTCCACAGCGAACAAAGGCCGCTTTTCGGCAATGACCACCTCGCTGAGCTTGGTGGCACCTTCGCTGAGTTTCAGTTGGCCAAGGTCTTGGTTGCCTTTTACGGTCAAAAGTTGCTCAAAAGTTTGGAAACCAATGGCCGAAACCGCCAAACGATAGTCACCGTTGGGCGCCAAAAGCTCGAAACGACCTTTGTCGTCGCTGGCGGCACCGCTCACAAAGACGCTATCGGCCTGCCTGAACAGTCCCACGTTGACGAAGGGAATGCCCTTGCCGTTGGCCTCCTCAACGATGGTTCCCGTGATTTTGTTTTGCGCCAAAGCTGGCATAATGAAGCACCCGACAAGTGCCAGAAGCATGAAAATGCGCTTGTTCATGATCGTAGATTTTGCGATGAATGAATTGTTTTGAGTTAGTTTCCTTGATAACGGCGACACCTTATATATATTGCCGTTTGAAAGATTTTTATCGACCTTATTCATGGGAATTGCAATTTGTTTTAGTGCATTAGTTTATTAAGACACCGCAAAAGTACGGATTTTTTTGATTTGGTCAAGAACATAATTGATTTTTTTCTTGACCGTTTGTAGAGACGTTGCGCGCAACGTCTCTACTGACGAATCAATTGTTCACAAAACGCCTCCAATTCCTCCTTCGACGACCATTCCTTCATGATGGGGAAACAGCCGTTCTCAAGGCACTCCTGAACCACCACTCCATCCATAGTAACGACGCCTCTTTTGCCAGTGGGTTGCTTGGTAAATTCACTCCAAAGTTGACGTGCTTCGGGAGTCAACACCACAATCATCGGAATGGAGCCGTTGCTTGGGTATTTGCAGGGTTTGGTCACCACTATTTTTTTCACCATTGGCTTGCCGCCCAAAATCGCCGAACTGATGGCCGGACCTTCTTGGGAGTTCTTTTTCAGCACATAAAGCCTCACTTCATCGGATGAGTCTTCCATAAGAACGTATGAATCATTTAAGACACTTAAGGCTTGCCGCATTTTGGGGACATCCTTTTCGGGAACGACCGTATCGGCAAAGACTTCCCAGATGGCAAGTTTGCCTTCCGTAGAAAAATCATTATCCGCGCGAACATATTCCACGGTGCGCCACATCGGCGGCAGTTTCAGATAGGTTCCGACAATCGTGTATGCCCAAATGTCGAGACCGATGAATGCGACAAGCATGGCAACGCAGAACCATCTTTGTTTCCTGTCAATGCCTGTCTTCCTATTAATTATGGTGTTGTCAAAAGCCTCAATCTGCTGGATAATTTCGTCGCAAGGCCTTGTCTTATAGCGGACTTCACTAATTCCCAACACTATCATTCCGACAACAACTGCCAAAAATGTCAACATCATTGGCCCTCCATTATAGTTTGTGCCGACCAACGACATTAACAAGCCACAAACGAGAATGAGTCCTGTGGAATAATTCAAGACGGTAAAGACGGAAAAAAGTTTCTTGAAACTTCGAGCGGTGTGCGAAAGAACGAGCAAATCGTCGTTTCCCAATGTTTTGCGCTGGAATTTGCGAGTCAAAACAAGTTCAATGACCAGGCAAGTGAACATAAATGCGACCCAAAACAGACTTAACGAAAGATTGTTGCCAAACCACAATTTGATTCCTAATAGACCAAAAATGGCAGCCAACGGACACATTATAATGCTCCTCATCCGGTTGCGTCTGTAGAAATCCGTGCCCTGCTTGATGGATGACTTCATCAGCCTATCATTGACAATTTCCTGTTGGTCAAACTGTTGCTTCAGCGTTTCGTATTGCGCTTTCAGTTGGTCGAGTTCGTTCAGATTGTTGTTTTCGTTGTTTTCCATAATGATTCCCTTTCATTCTTTTTTCGACATTTTCACCAATTTTTCCTTGATGCGCGCCAGCCTCACCCCAACATTGTTCGGCGTGATGCCGATGATGGCCCCGATTTCGTCGAAACTGATGCCTTCCAACCAAAGTAGGATGAGGCTTCGGTCGATGAGGTCAAGGCGCGAGATGCGGTCGTAAAGGTCGCGGATTTGCTGCGTCGAGGGGTCGTCGGCCTCGTAAGGGTCTATATCCACCGTCAATGGCACAGTCTCTATGCGTCGGCGTTCCTTCTTGTCTTGGTTAATGGCCGTGTTGAGCGCGACGCGATAAATCCAGGTCTGCGCGGTGCTGCGTCCCTCGTAGTTGTCGAAGCCGTTCCAAAGCCTGATGAGGATTTCCTGAAACAGGTCGTCGATTTCGGCCTTGTTGCGCGAGAACATGTAGCACACCGTGTAGATGGTCCGCTTGTGCTGCCGCACCAAAAGTTCAAACTGATGTTCCTTGTCGTTGTTCATAATGCGTTTT